>DATAPF010000550.1:0-19157 GCA_036265355.1 Kofleriaceae bacterium
GTTCGTACTGGTTCACCCGGATTCCCAACATGGACATCGATAGACTTGCGCCGCTGCTCGCCGCGCTTGAGCGTCAGGTCGCAAAGCATGCCGTGTTCAGGAAGCTCTTTGGAGTGCTGTAGAAATGAGGGGATTGTTCAGGATCGTCGCGGCTCGCCGCCGGTCGGGCGCCGAGCATCGCGGCCGGTGCCAACCCCGGGGTGTAGGTGCACATCGCGGCTGTGACCACCGCCCCCATCGAGTGAACTAACACCGTGCCCCGCGTTCCGGTAGGATCGCGGCGTGAGCAGTGAGCTGGACTCTTTGCGGCGTGAGCGCGATTTTTACCGTGCGCTGGTTGGTTTTGCCGGCCAGGAAGATCTCCAGCTGCTGCTACGCGAGGCCGTCGACGTCCTGGTCGCGCGGAGCGGCGCCCGCGAGGCGGTGATCGAGGTGATGCAGGACGACGGTGTCGACGTGACCCCGTGCACCGCTGCACACGGCTGTGACGGGGCCAGGCTCGCGGCGATCTCGACGTACATCTCGCGTGGAATCATCAGCGAGGCGGTCGCGACCGGGGAGTCGGTTGTCACTGCCAATGCGACCGAAGATCCACGATTTCACGACTTCGCGAGTGTACGGCGGGCGAAGGTGGAAGCTGTGCTGTGCGTGCCGATCGGCCGAGATCCTCCGATCGGTGTGATCTACCTCCAGGGTAAGCAAGGCTGCGACGACTTCCAGCCCTATGACAGGCACCTCCAGCGTGACATCGAGGTGGTTGCGCGTGCGCTCGCGCCGGTGGTCGAGCGGCTGACCGCGAAGGCCGGAATGCTTGCGAGTCCGCCGGCGCTGGCGGTCGTTGCCGGCGACCCATTCTCCGCCGTGCGCGGCCGCGGCTCTGCGTTGACCGAGGTCCTCGCTCGACTCAGGCTCGCGGCGCCGCTCGATATCCATATCCTGCTCACCGGTGCCTCCGGAGTCGGGAAGACGCTGATCGCAAACGCCGTCCACATCGCTTCACGCCGTCAGGCGGCCCGGTTCGTGGAGATCAACTGTGCAGCGATTCCGGACAACTTGCTGGAGAACGAGCTGTTCGGCGCGGAGGTCGGAGCGCACTCGTCGGTGCCGAGGGGGGGCATCAAGGGCAAGGTCGAAGCCGCCGAGGGAGGTACGCTGTTCCTCGATGAGGTCGCGGAGATGTCGCTCGGTGCCCAGGCCAAGCTGCTCCAGCTGCTGCAGAGCAAGACCTACTACCGGCTCGGCGGGGCCGAGTCCAGGCGCGCCGACATCCGCATCATCGCCGCGACCAACGTGAATCTGAAGGTCGCGGTGGCCGAGCGGAAGTTCCGCGAGGATCTCTACTACCGGCTCCAGGTGCTCGAGACACGCATCCCATCGCTCGCCGAGCGGCCCGAGGACGTGGTGCCGCTCGCCGCCGGATTTCTGAGACAGGCGATCGAGCGTCACCAGCTGTCGCACAAGACCTTGAGTCCGGGCGCGATTCGCGCGATCCAGGCAGCGGAGTGGCCGGGGAACGTGCGCGAGCTCGCAAATCGCATCGAGGCCGCGGCGATCCAGGCGCACCTGCGCGCCGGCGACCTCCTGGAAGCACGCGACATCTTCGCCGACGCCCCCGTCGAGGGGGACACCGATACCATGCAAGGCGCGACTCGACGATTTCAGCGCAAGCACCTGCTCGCCGTGCTGACCTCCACCGACTGGAACGTGCTCGAGGCGGCACGTGTGCTCGATGTCTCGCGGTCGCAGGTCTACAACCTGATCCGCGGACTCGAGCTCAAGCGCGAATGACGATCACCGCGCATGTGCGGCGATCGCCGGGCCGTCAATGCGCGGTCGCCTCGGGCGGGCCGGCATCGCGCGGCGGGTAGAAGAACTCGAGCGGCCGGCGCGCGAACCGGCGCAGCACCGCGCCGGGCAGGGTCTTGGCCTCGCCGCGCGGCACGTCGCGGGCGCGCAGCGCGACGACCAGGGCGAGCGCGAAGCTGACGCCGAGTTGCACCAGGCCGATCACCGCGATGCCGAGCGCGCCGGCGATCACGGCGGTCCAGGTCGCGCCGGCGCCGCCGATGCCGATCGACGACAGCGCGAGGGCGAACGCGCCGGTGGACAGCGTGACGTGGGGGACCTCGACCGGCAGGCCGAAGAACCGGGCGGACACCGGGACCATGCCGAGCAGGAAGCCGAGCGCGACCGAGCCGCCGAACCCCGCGGCCTCGCGCTCGAGGAACCGGGCGAGCCGCGCCATCCGCGCCCGGCCGATCCGCTTGCCGAGCCGGTGGTGCTCGATCGCCTCGGTGAGCTGTCGGTAGACGATCCAGTTCTCGAACCAGCCGGCGGCCAGGCTCGACAGCCACAGCATCACGCCGGTGAGCGGAGCCCACGGCACGACGCCCCAGCTCAGCAGGTCGAACGACGCGACGGCGGCGCGCGCGGTGGCGGGGTCGAGGAACGGGGCGCCGGTGGCGCGCTGCCACAGCAGGTCGAACGCGAGCGCGCCGATCGCCACCGCGGACACGTTGCCGGCCGCGGCGGCGAACTGCGAGCGGGCGATCCGCGCGATCAGCGGCACGAGCTCGTCGAGCTGGCCCGGGCCGGCGCGGTCGCGGATCGTGCCGGCCAGCGCGGCGGCGGTCATCGACGGCTGCTTGGTCGCGAGCGTGAACCCGACCAGCTGCATGATCACGAAGCTGGCGGCGTAGTTGAGCGAGCACAGCACGCCGTCGATGAACGGCGCGAGGTGGCCCCACTTGATGACGAACTTGGTGGCGGCCGTGCCACAGGTCAGGAGGCCGCCGCCGACCGCCGAGCCGAACATGCGCCAGTACTCGCGGCGCGACGCGGTGACGTAGTGCTCGCCGGTGCGCCCGGCGCGCTCGATGACCTTGCGGGCGAGCAGGCGCAGGTTGTCGCCGAGCAGCCGGGAGAAGCTGTGGCCGCCGACCAGGCCGCGGCCGACTGCGGCGATCACGGCGCGGATCGCGTAGCTCGGCGCCTCGCCCGGCGGGCCGACGAACGGCAGCAGCAGCTCGAGGCGGGCCAGGCCGCGCTCGATCGCGTCGATCGAGTACACCACGTCGATCGACACGCCGCGGTCCTCGAGCGCGGTGCGCACGTGGTCGAGGTGAGCGCGCGACGCGGCGATCAGCTCGGGCATCTCGGGCACGCCGGCGCGGGTCAGCCGGTACAGCGGCGACGACCGGATGCTCTCGGTCGGGGTCCGGCTGCGCAGCGCCTCGCTCATCGCGAGCGCGGCGATCCGGGTGGTGAGCAGGCCGATCGCGTCGAGCATCGCCGGGCGCAGCGGCTTCCATGCGTCGCCGCCGGCGATCGCGAGCCGGCGCAGCAGGTCGTCCGCCGTGGGGCCCAGCCAGCTCAGGTCGTCGAGCCGGCGCACCATGTGGCCGGCGAGCCGCCACAGCTCGTGGATCGCCGGCGGCTCGGGCAGCAGGCGCCGGGCGAGCCGGTCGGTGGTCTCGGCGAGCAGGCCGCGGTTGTTGGGCAGGCCGACCTCGCCGAACAGCTTGACGCCGCGGGTCGCCTCGAGGACGGCGCCGAGCACGGCCTGGAACCGCCGGCGCGCCGCGGGCAGCCGCTCCAGCGCGACGACCAGCCACTCCAGGCGGACCAGCGCGGGGTGGCTCGCGGTCGGGACGCCGGGGCCGGCGATGACGTAGCGGCCGAGCTGCTCGATCGCGATCAGCTGCTCGGGCAGCGCCGCGCCGGGGGTGCAGCGGCCGAGCAGCGCGCGCAGCACCACCGCGGCCCGCTGGTTGGGCGCGCCGATCACGCCGAGGAACTCGTCGCGCGAGACCAGCTCGTCGCCGGCCGGGCCGGCCGGGTCGGGAGGCGGCGGGAGCTTGCTCAGGGCGAGCGCGGCGTCGTCCTGTGGCACGGCGACGATGCTACCACCGCTCGCTCCGTTCATCGCCCGGGCCGTGATGCCGCCCTGCGATGACACGAGCTGGCCATGGCCGGCGGTCACCCGCGGCGCGTGACCAGCCGCGCGGGAGGCAGCCCGGCGCGGCGGCGGCGCAGGACCAGCCACGCGGCGAGCGGCAAGAGCGGCCAGGCGAGCCAGGCGGCCTGGGCCCACCACGGGCGGTCGAAGCGGAACCCGATCCGGTGCGCGCCCGCCGGGGCGTCGACCGCGAGGAAGTCGGGGGTGACGCGGCGGACCGGGACCTCGGCGCCGTCGATGAAGGCGTGCCAGCGCGGGTGCCAGCTCTCGCGGGCCATGAACGTGGTGGGCGCGCTGGCGTCGACCTCGGCGACGATGTCGGGCGCGTCGCCGGGCGAGTCCTGGCGGAACGCGCGGACGACGCGGCCGTGCGGCGGATCGCCGGCGCCGCCGGAGCCCTGGTAGGCGAGCACGCGGTCCTCGACCGCCTGCGGGGACCGGAACCATTCCAGCGCGGCCGCGCGCACGACCCTCTTGGTGCCGGCCGGCAGCGTGCCGGTGACCTGGACCGGCGAGACCAGGCCGGGCGCGGGCAGCCGGCGCACCAGGTAGTCCTTGGTCTCGAACAGCTTGCGCTCGCCGGCGATCGCGGTCGCGCTGGCCTTCTGGGTCACCAGGTACGGTGCGTCGTAGACCCACGCATTGCGCAGGAAGTCCTTCGACGTGTTCCACAGAAAGTCGTAGTTCGGGCTGGCCTGCAGGCCGCCGCCGCCCATCATCAGCGTCGCCGGGCGCCGGCCGTACTCGTAGCTGAGCAGGTTCCACCAGTGGTTGTCGCTGCCGGTGCCGACCTGCTTGCGCCCGGGCGGCTGGGACTGCAGCAGCAGGGCGATCGCGTGGAGCTGGTCGCCGTGGCTGGCCGGATAGTCCGCCAGCACGTGGACGCGGGAGTACAGCGCGGCCGCGCCCCGGGGCGTGAGCAGGACGAGCAGCGCCGCGGCGATCGCGGCGACGCCGGTGCGCGCGGCGTACACCAGCGACGCGCCGTTCGCCCAGCTGTGCGCCGAGCGCGGCGACAGCGCGACCAGCGCGCGGCGGACCGGGCGGTACACCGCCGAGTCCTCGGGGAGGTTCCAGATCGCGCGGCACAGCACGAGGAAGCCGGCGCCGGCCGCCATCGACACCACGACCTGCATCGCGCCGAGGAAGCGCACCGCCGGGATCAGATCGTCGTCGGTCTTGCCGAGGTGGGGGCCGAGCCCGAGCCACACGGCGTAGACCACCGCCGGCGCCCACAGCCAGCGCAGGAACCGCGCGCGGACCACCAGCGCGACGACCGGCACGGTCCAGGTCAGCACGACCGGGCGGGCGAAGTCGAGGATGCCACCATGGACGTACCAGCGCGCCAGCGTGCCAAAACCGGGGCCGACCTCGTCGTTGACCCGGTGCGGGAAGCCGCCGAACCCGGCGTAGTCGATGACCAGCGGCAGCCAGATCGGCATCCAGGCCACGAACAGGCAGCCGCCG
Source organism: Kofleriaceae bacterium (assembly GCA_036265355.1). Taxonomy (GTDB): domain Bacteria; phylum Myxococcota_A; class Polyangia; order Haliangiales; family Haliangiaceae; genus JABFXX01. The sequence goes on from DATAPF010000550.1 coordinate 5,426, forward strand.
AGGATGGCGAGCCGCGCGAGCTCGGGGAGCCAGCGCCGGGGCGGTGGGTTGCGCCAGCGCTCGCCGAGCGTGGCGATCAGCGCGGACCACGTGCTGCGGGCGGGGTCGCCGGCCATCCGGCTGCCGAGCGCCGCGAGCTCGGCGTCGCTGGCGACCAGCACGAGCTGCGCGGCCCAGCCGGCGACCAGCGCGATGCCGAGCGCCACGCCGGCGAACGGGTGGCACAGCGTGACGAAGGCGCCCCACGCGATCGCGGGCGCCAGGCCGCGCGCCTCGGTCGCCCACCGCGCGGCGTGGCCGAGCGCGAGCGGGAACGCGGCGAGCGCCCAGGTCTGGGTGTAGAGGCCGACCTGGAACGTGCCGGCGTTGCCGGTGCCCCACCGCGACTCACCGTTGGTGAACCCGACTGCGAGCGCGGCGATCGCGGCCTGCCACGGGGTCGCGCCGACCAGCCGCATGCCGCGGTACGCCGCCGCGGGCGCGAGCACCAGCGGCAGGAACACGCTGAGCTGGAAGAAGAACACGTGGTGGCCGAACACCGCCGCCGGGATGGCGGACACCAGCTGGGGGACCACCTGGTAGTAGTAGGCCGAGGCGAACCCGGCATTGGCGCTCGGGTTCCAGAAGTCGAAGTCGCCGACCCGCAGGCAGTCGGCGATCCGCACGCTCTCGGCCATGTGGAAGGTGAGGTCGTCGCCGGCGAGCTCGCCCGCGAACATGTGGGCGTAGATCGCGGCCATCGCGAGCGTGATCAGGCCGAGCGCCGGCAGCGCACCGCGCTCCATCACCCACGAGGTGGCGCGATCCCAGAAGTCGGGCGGGGAGTCGGGCGGGGCGGTGCGATCGGCGCCGGGGGCGGGCTCGGCCTGCGGGGCAGGCTGCCCCGGGCCGGGTTGCCCCGGATCGACCGGGGCGGCGTGCGCGCCCGGGCCGGAGGTGTGCGCGCCCGGTGCGCCGTGCGCCGTGGGCACGTCGGGGTCGATCGAAGCGGGACCGCGCGTCGCGTCGCGCGGCTGATCGTCGTGGGTCATGCGGTCTCCAGCAGCTCAGCGATCCGGTCGTCGTCGAAGCGCGGTGTGGCGCCGCGCACGCCCGCGACGGCGGCGGCCCACCGGCTGGCGACCCGGCCAGAAGTAGCAAGATCCCAGCCCGAGGTCATCCCGAACACGAGCAGGGCGAGGTACGCGTCACCGCATCCGACGTTGTCGCCGCCCGGCGCGGCGGGCGCGCCCGGGATCTCGATCGGAGCCCCGGCTGGAGCCCGGCCAGGCCCCCCCGGCGCCCCGTCCGCGCCGGCCGACGGATAGATCGTCGAGCCGGCGGCGCCGTGGGTCACGACCACGACGCGCGGCCGCCGGGCGCGCAGCTCGGCGATCGGATCGTCCCAGCCGAGCAGGCCGCGCAGCTGGCCGACCTCGCGGTCGTTGAGCTTGATCACGTCGGCGTGCGCCACCGCCTCGCCGACCGCGTGCGACGCGCGGTCGTTGGGCCGCAGGTTGGCGTCGTAGACCTTGAGCGCGCGGGTCCCGGCCGCGGCGATCGCGCGCCGCCACTGGGCGAGGCCCTCGGCGGTGCGCTGTGCGAGCGTTCCGTAGACGAACACGCCGGCGTCGCGGATCGCGGCGGCCACCGCGCCGGTGCACGCGATGCGCTCCCACGCCCGCCCGGCGTGCAGCGTGTAGCGCGGCTCGCTCTGCTCGAGCTCGACCGTGACCTCGCCGGTGGCGCGCTCGGGGTCGACCTGGATCAGCGCGGTGTCGACCAGGCCGTCGAGCTCGGCGAGCGCGCGGCGGCCGTCGGCGTCGTCGCCGACCCGGGTCACCAGCTGGGCCCACCCGCCGGCCTGGGCGAGGTGCCACGCGACGTTGGCCGGGGCGCCGCCCAGGCGAGCGCCGCCGAGCGCCGCCGGGAAGCGGTCCCACAGCAGCTCGCCCCAGATGACGACCGCGTCGGTTGACATCGCGTTACTTCGTGTACATGATACACCCTAGGTGCCCGGAACCCCGGAACGTCCAAGACTCGAAGATCTGTACGGCGGCTCGCTCGCGCTGCTCACCGACTTGTATCAGCTGACCATGGCCTGCGGCTACTGGAAGGCCGGGACAGCCGATCGCGAGGCGGTGTTTCACCTGACGTTCCGCCGGGCGCCGTTCGGCGGCGGCTATGCGATCGCGGCGGGCATCGCGGCGGTGCTGGACTACCTGCGCATGCTGGCGTTCGACCCCGACGACCTGGGCTACCTGGCGACCCTGCGCGACGGCGAGGGTGCGCCGCTGTTTCCGGCCGGCTTCCTCGACTACCTGGAGCGGTTCCAGTTCGCGTGCACGGTCGACGCCGCGCCCGAGGGCAGCCTGGTGTTCAGCCACGAGCCGATCGTGCGGGTGCGCGGGCCGATCGCGCACGCCCAGCTGGTCGAGACCGCGCTGCTCACGCTGGTCAACTTCGAGACCCTGATCGCGACCAAGGCATCGCGCGTGGTCCAGGCCGCGCGCGGCGCGCCGGTGATCGAGTTCGGGCTGCGCCGCGCGCACGGCATCGACGGCGGGCTGTCGGCGTCGCGCGCGGCGTACCTCGGCGGCTGCGTCGGGACCTCGAACGCGCTCGCCGGCAAGCGCTACGGGATCCCCGTGTTCGGCACCCACGCCCACAGCTGGGTGATGTTCCACGGCGACGAGCTGACGGCGTTCCGGGCCTACGCCGAGGCGATGCCGGGCAACGCCACGCTGCTGGTCGACACCTACGACTCGCTCGACGGCGTGCGCCACGCGATCGAGGTCGGCCGCGAGCTGCGCGCGCACGGCCACGAGCTCGCCGGGATCCGGCTCGACTCCGGCGACCTGGCGTACCTGTCGATCGAGGCCCGGCGGTTGCTCGACGCGGCCGGCTTCGCCGGGGTGAAGATCGTCGCGTCGAACGACCTCGACGAGGTCGTGATCGGCTCGCTGCTCCAGCAGGGCGCGCGGATCGACACCTACGGGGTCGGCACCCGGCTGGTCACCGGCTACGACCAGCCCGCGCTCGGCGGGGTGTACAAGCTCGGCGGGGCGCGCGACGAGCACGGCGCGTGGCGCGACGCGATCAAGCTGTCGGAGCAGCCGACCAAGATCACCAACCCGGGCAACCTCGCGGTCCGCCGGCTGCGCAAGGGCGGCGAGCTGGTCGCCGACATCATCTACGACAGCGAGGCCGGCTGGCAGGCGCCGCTGCTCCACGACATCGAGGATCCGTTTCGCCCGGCGTGGGCGCCGGTGTTCGACGAGGCGTCCGAGCTGCTGGTCACCTACCTGCGGCTCGGCCAGCCGGTCCGCGAGCCGGACAGCCTGGCCGACGCCCGGGCGCGCGCCGCCCGCGAGCTCGCCGAGCTGTCGCCGCGCGCCCGCCGGTTCCTGAACCCGCAGCCCTACCCGGTGGGCCTGGATCCCCACGTCCACGCCCGCAAGCAGCAGCTGGTCGCCGAGGCCCGCGCGCACCAGTCGCCCGCAGTGCCGCGGTGAGGCCATACTGGACGCAGCACTTGCCCAGGCGATGATCGACCGATGATCGACCGATGACGGAATCATGACCGCCCCGATCGTGTTCTCGACCCAGGTCTACGACTATCTCGGCCGCGCGCTGGCCGAGGAGACCGGCTGGGAGCTCGGCAGGGTGGCGCGCAAGACATTTCCCGACGGCGAGCGCTACCTGCGGATCGAGACCGATCCGGCGGACCGCGACGCCGTGCTGGTCGGCGGCACGATCGATGACGCCTCCACCCTCGAGCTCTACGACCTGGCGTGCGGCCTGGTGACCGGCGGCGCCTACCGGCTGCGCATCGTGATGCCGTTCTACGGCCACTCGACGATGGAGCGCTCGGCCCGCCCCGGCGAGGTCGTGACCGCCAAGACCCGGGCGCGCCTCTTGTCATCGGTGCCGATGGCCAGCCGCGGCACCCAGGTGTTCCTGCTCGATCTCCACGTCGAGGCGATCGCGCACTACTTCGAGGGCGGGATCCGGCCGGTCCACATCCAGGGCGCACCGCTGGTGATCGCAGCCGCGCGCCGGCTCGGCGGCAGCGACTTCGTGCTGGCGTGCACCGACGCCGGGCGCGCCAAGTGGGTCGAGTCGCTCGCCAACGACATGAACGTCGCCGCGGCGTTCGTCTACAAGCGGCGCCACGACGACGCGACCGCGGTGACCGGGGTGTCGGCCCAGGTCGCCGGCAAGCGGGTCGTGATCTACGACGACATGATCCGGACCGGCGGCTCGCTGGTCTCCGCCGCGCGCGCCTACCGCGACGCCGGGGCGGTGGCGATCGACGCGATCGCGACCCACGGGGTGTTCCCGGCCGACTCGCTGGCGCGGATCGCGGGCAGCGGCCTGCTCGGCCGGATCGTGGTCACCGACAGCCACCCGCGCGCGATGGCATTGCAGAACGGATTCCTCGAGGTCGACAGCACCGCGACCCTGCTCGTGGAGCATCTGATCTCCAACCGCTGAACGCTCGAGGATGCCCGCATGAGACTCGTCAAGATCGCCGTCGCCTGCGTCAACCAGACCCCGCTCGCGTGGGACGACAACTTCGCCCACCTCCGGGCCGCGATCGAGCAGGCGCGCGCCGAGGGCGTGACCGTGCTGTGCCTGCCCGAGCTGGCGATCACCGGGTACGGCTGCGAGGACGCGTTCTTCATGCACGGCCTGCAGGACACCGCGTTCGCCCAGCTCGACGCGCTGGCCGCCGAGACCGACGGCATGGTGGTCGCGGTCGGCCTGCCGGTCTACCACGAGAAGGCGCTGTACGACGCCGGCGCGCTGCTCGCCGACGGCGAGATCGTCGGGTTCGTCGGCAAGCAGTTCCTCGCCGGCGACGGCATCCATTACGAGCCGCGGTGGTTCAAGCCGTGGCCGGCCGGTGAGGTCGACGTCCTGGAGCGGGTCACCGCCGACGGAGCGACCCGCCGCCGGTTCCCGATCGGCGACCTGGTGTTCGAGCTCGGCGGGATCCGGATCGGCTTCGAGATCTGCGAGGACGCGTGGGTCGCCAACCGCCCCGGGGTCGACCTCGCGCTGCGCGGCGCAGACCTGATCGCCAACCCGTCGGCGAGCCACTTCGCGTTCGGCAAGTTCGCGGTCCGCCAGCGGTTCGTCGTCGAGGGCTCGCGCGCGTTCGGCGTGGCCTACCTGTACGCCAACCTGCTGGGCAACGAGGCCGGCCGGGTGGTCTACGACGGCGGAGGTCTGATCGCGTCCAACGGCGAGCTGTGCGCGCGCGGCCGGCGGTTCTCGTTCCACGACGTCGAGCTGACCTGTGCGGTGGTCGACATCGACGCCAACCGGCGCGAGCAGGCGCGGCGCGGCAGCCACCGGCCGCGCCACGACGCCGAGGCCCAGGTGATCGAGCGCGCGTTCGTGTGGCCGGCGCGGCGGCCCGAGCGGGTGGCGGCGCCGGCGCGGACGTGGGAGGACGGCGGCAGCCTGCGCGAGGAGGAGTTCGCGCGCGCGGTCGCGCTCGGGCTGTGGGACTACCTGCGCAAGAGCCGCAGCCAGGGCTACGTGGTGTCGCTGTCGGGGGGCGCCGACTCGGCGGCGTGCGCGGTGCTGGTCGCGCTCGCGGTCCGGCTCGCGCTCGCCGAGCTCGGCCCGGGCGGGGTGCGCGCGCAGCTCCCGGCGTGCCGCCGGCTGCACGCCGCGCTCGAGGCCTGTGCCGAGGGTTGTGCCGAGGGCTGGAGTGACCGCGCGGCGGTCGGCGCGCTGCTCGCCTGCGCCTACCAGCCGACCGAGAACAGCGGCCCGGTGACCCGGCGCGCCGCCGCGGAGGTCGCCGCCGCGCTCGGCGCCGAGTTCCACGTGATCGACGTCGACGCCCAGTACAAGGCGTACATCGCCTCGCTCGAGGCCGCGCTCGGCCGCCCGCTGTCGTGGACGACCGACGACGTGACCCTGCAGAACATCCAGGCCCGGGTCCGCGCGCCGTCGATCTGGATGCTCGCCAACGTCCGCGGCGCGGTGCTGCTCACGACGTCGAATCGCTCCGAGGCGGCGGTCGGCTACGCGACGATGGACGGCGACACCGCGGGCGGGCTCGCGCCGCTCGGCGGGATCGACAAGACCTACCTGCGCAGCTGGCTGGTCTGGATGGAGACCACCGGGCCGGTCGGCGCCGCGCCGGTCGCCGCGCTTCGCCTGATCAACGCGCAGCAGCCGACCGCCGAGCTCCGGCCGTGCAGCCCCGGCGAGGACGCGCAGACCGACGAGGCCGACCTGATGCCGTACGACCTGCTGGAGGCGGTCGAGGACTCGGCGATCCGCGACAAGCACACGCCGATCGAGGTGCTCCAGGAGCTGGTGCCGCGGTTCCCCGAGCGCACGCCGGTCCAGCTCGCGGCCTGGATCGAGCGGTTCTTCCGGCTGTGGTGCAGGAACCAGTGGAAGCGCGAGCGGATCGCGCCGAGCTTTCACCTCGACGACCGCAACGTCGATCCGCGGTCGTGGTGCCGGTTCCCGATCCTGTCGGGCGGGTTCGACCGCGAGCTCGCCGAGCTGCGCGCCTACGTCGCCTCCGGGGCGGCCGATCCCGCCGGAGATCGGACGCGATGAACCACGCCTACGAATTCCCGCGGGCGGCGCTCGCGGTCGACTGCGTGGTGTTCGGGCTCGACGAGGCCGACCTCAAGGTCCTGCTGATCCAGCGCAGGCTGCCGCCGTTCCAGCACGCCTGGGCGCTGCCCGGCGGATTCGTCCGGCTCGACGAGACGCTCGACGAGGCGGCCCAGCGCGAGCTCCGCGAGGAGGCCGGGGTCGACGACGTCTACCTCGAGCAGCTCTACACGTTCGGCGCGCTCGGCCGCGATCCGCGCGAGCGCGTGGTCACGGTGGCGTACTACGCGCTCGCCAAGCTGAGCGATCACCGGATCCGCGCGGCGACCGACGCGATGGGGGTCGGCTGGTTCCCGCTCGACGATCTGCCCCGGCTCGCGTTCGACCACGAGCACATCGTGGTGCGTGCGCACGAGCGGCTGCGCGGCAAGGTGCGATACGCGCCGGTCGGCTTCGAGCTGTTGCCGGCGCGGTTCTCGCTGACCCAGCTCCAGCGGCTGTACGAGATCATCCTCGGAACCGATCTCGATAAACGCAACTTCCGAAAGAAGATCCTATCGATGGACGTGCTGGTCGAGACCGACGAGGTGGAGCAGGGTGTACGACATCGCGCCGCGCGGCTGTATCGCTTCGACCGCCGCAAGTACGAGCGGCTGCTCAAGCAAGGCTTCGAGCTGTCGATCTAAGATGTCCCCCATGCGAGCGTTGATCCTGGTCGACCTGCAGAACGACTTCTGTCCCGGCGGCGCGCTCGCCGTGGCGCGTGGGGACGAGACGATCGCCATCGCCAACCGGCTGCTGCCGTACTTCTCGATCGTGGTCGCGACCCAGGACTGGCACCCCGCGGATCACGAGAGCTTCGCGCCGCAGCACCGCGGCCGCAAGCCGGGCGAGCTGATCGAGCTCCACGGCCTGCCCCAGGTGCTGTGGCCACCGCACTGCGTGCAGGGCACGCGCGGCGCCGATCTCCACGCCGAGCTCCAGCGCGACAAGATCACCGAGGTGTTCCACAAGGGCACCGATCGCACGGTCGACAGCTACAGCGGGTTCTTCGACAACGGCCACCGCAAGTCGACCGGCCTGGCCGACTGGCTGCGCGAGCGCTGGATCACCCGGGTCTACGTGATGGGCCTGGCGACCGACTACTGCGTCAAGGCCACCGCGCTCGATGCCCGCGAGCTCGGGTTCGACACCTGGGTGATCGAGGACGGCTGCCGGCCGGTCGAGCTCCACCCCGGCGACGGCGACCGCGCGTTCGGCGCGATGCGCGCGGCCGGGGCCACGATCGTCGAGAGCGGCTCGATCGGCTCGTGACCGCCGGCTCGTGACCGCCGGCTCGTGACCGCCGGCCCGGCCGCGGTCGGTGGGGGATCCCGCCGACCGGCGGCTCACGGGCTCAGTTCATGATCGGATCGGTGCTGACGATGGTGCACGCCGGCTCGCCGGGCCGCGCGTCGCACTCGCCCTGCGGGACCGGGAACCGGACGTTGGCGGTGTGCTTCGTGGGGGCGACGTCGTCGACCTCGATGTTGTTGCCGAAGAACCGGCGCAGGTCGATCCAGCGGTACCCACCTTCGTACATCAGCGAGTAGCGGCGCTCGTAGAGCAGCGCGTTGATGAACGCGGTGTCGTCCGCGGGCGCCGCGAGCGCGGGCAGCTTGCCGGAGATCGTGCGCACCTTGTTGAGCTCGATGAGCGCGTTGGCGTGGTCGCTGGTGAACCACAGCGCCTCGGCCCTGAGCAGGATCAGCTCCTCGTTGCGGATCGCCGGGACCGGCGAGTCCGCCGCGCTGTAGTTCTGGAACGTGATCGGGGAGTTCAGCGTGGAGTCGTTCGTGCTCTGGACCGGCTTGGCCAGAACCTTGATCTTGTCCACGAAGCGCTGGTCGAGCGTCGTGCCGTCGGCCTGCTTCTGCGCGTCCGTCTGCAGGTGCGGATGAGCCAGCACCGACTTTCTGCTGAACAGGGTGTTCGTCGTATCGCCGGGGTTCGTCGAGAACGTGAAGAACACGCCGGCCTGGAGGTCGTCCGCGGTGGCCGGGGCATCGTTCAGCAGGGGAGTCGTCATCGCGGGCGCGCTCGACACGATGGCGTTCAGCGCCATGAGCGCTGTGGCGTAGTCCGCCTTGCTGTGGTCCACGGTGTACACCGCGGCCCGGGCCCGGAGCGCTCGGTTGACCTCGATGAACGTCGCCGGGGTGTCGAACCCGTCGAAGCCCGACAGCGGGAACGGGAACGTGTCGCCGCCGCCCTGGAGGTCCGTCTGACCCTGGTCGAGCAGGTCGTTGATCTTCTTGATCACCTCGGCCTTGGAGACCAAGGGGCCGAGCGCGGCCGTGAGGTCGCGATCGACGTCGACCGGCGCGCCGGTGTCGTAGTGCGTCATGGTGACGAAGAAGAACTCCCACGCCTGCATGGTCTCGACGTAGCCCTTGGTCGCCAGCTTGTCCTGGGCCGCGGTCATCGGATCACTGAAGCTCGCGAGCTTGTCGAGGGCGTGAAGGATGATGTTGCCGGCCCGGATGTTGGAGAACGAGCCGGCCCAGAAGCTACCGCCGAACGGGCTGCCCTTCTGCAGGGCGCCACCGAGGTCCTCGGCGATGAACCGAGAATCGTTGGGGTCGAAGTCGTAGGACTCGCGGCCGAGGATGCCGAGCTGGTTGACGTAGCCGACGGCCGTCGACTTGTTGCCGCGGATCGTGACCAGCATGCCGGTCGCGGCGGCGGTGACGCCGGCCGCGGTGGGGTTGTTCTCCAGCGGCTCCAGGCCCGGGTTGTTGAGATCGGGGATATTGAGATCACAGGCGGGCACGGCGAGCATGCCCAGCGCCGCACCCAGCACGAGTGAGGTTAGTTTGTTCGACATGTAGGGTCCTTCAGATGCCCGCCGTGACGGACAGCCAGTATGTCCGGCTCGGCGGATAGGGGGTCACGTCGTAGTTACGAGAGATCGGCTGGCTGCCGAAGTTCGAGACCTCGGGGTCCAGGCCGGAGTAGGGCGCGAACGTCAGCAGGTTGCGTCCGCTCAGGCTGACGTTGAGGGTCTTCAGCGGTCCGAGCTGCGAGGCCAGTCGCCGGGGCAGGTTGTACGCGATCGAGATCTCGCGCACCTTCACGAACGAGCCGTCCTCGATGTAGGGCCGCGGGTCGCCGTTCCCCAGGGCCATCAGGCGCTTCTGGGCCGCGACCGGGTCGGGCGCAGTGCCGTTGGCGTCGAAGTAGCTCTGGGTGAGGTTGATGACCTTCGATCCGTGCTGCCAGTCGAGCAGCGTGCTGAACGCGAAGTCGCCGACGTTGACCACGTTCGACCAGCCGATCCGGAAGTCGGGCTCGCCGTCGCCGACCACCGAGAGCGCGCCGGTCCTGTCGGTCGTCGAGACGATCTGCGTGGCGCTCTTGCCGACCTCGATGCGGTAGACGCCGAACCCGGCGCCGAAGCTCGGCCCGGTGTTGAACGGCGTGACCCCGGCCGGCAGCTCGGTGATCTCCGAGCGGTTGAGCGTCAGCGTGCCGCGCGTGGTCCAGTCGAAGCCCTTGACCGGCTTGATCGCGATCGCCGCCTCGACGCCGCGGTTGCGCAGGCCGCCGCCGTTGATGACCTCGGCGCCGAACCCGGTGGAGCTCGCCAGCGTGCGCTGCAGCAGCATGTTCGAGATCTGGCGCTGATATCCCGTGATCTCGGCGACGATGCGCTGGTCCTTGGTCGCCATGTCGAGGCCGCCCTCGATCTCGCGCTGGCGCTCGGGCTCGACCTGCGCGTCCCCGGCGAGGCCGCCCACGACCAGGCTGGCGGTGCCACCGATCGTGTTGGTCGCGTTGAGCGCGGTGAACTTCTGGCCGTAGTTCGGACGGTTGCCGGTCTCGCCGTACGCCACGCGGACCCGCAGCGACTCGAAGCCGGCGAACATCGGCGCTTCGCCCGGCTTGGCCGGCTTGATCAGCGAGTACGCCGCGCCGACCTTGGGGTAGAAGTAGTACTTGTTGTCGTCGCCGTTGAGGCTCGACCGCTCGGTCAGCGCGCCGCCGAGCAGCGACAGCCGGTCGTCGAGCAGCGCCATCTCCTCCTGGAGATAGGCGCCGGCCTCCTTGGTCTGCCGCAGGTTCTCGCTCGGGGTGACCGACGTCGCGGTGTCGACCTTGGGCTGGCCGGCGATCAGGTCCTTGGAGATCACGTAGACCGAGTGGGTGTCGACGCTCTCGTAGGTGAGGCCGGCCGTCAGCGCGCTGCGGTAGCCACCGCTGTGCGGCGTGAAGTTCCACACCGCGCTGGCGCCGAGGTTCATGTTGGTGTTGGTGGTCGTGCCGTCGACCACGGTGCCGGGGAGCCCGCCGGCCTGTTCGTAGTACAGGTCGGGCGGCGACAGGATGTGGTTCTTCTGGTCGAACGTGTCGATGCCGAGGTTGCCGCGCAGCAGGATCCGGTGCTCGTTATCGGGGCTCGAGTACGCGTCGATCGTGGTGGTGGCGCCGGAGATCAGCCGGGTCAGGTCCTCGCGGTTCTGGAACTCCGCGACGTCCTGCAACAGGTTGGTCCCCTGCGGGAGCCCCGGGTTGGGGTTGATCGGGTAGACGCCGTTGACCGGCCGCAGATCGATGAAGTTCGGGGTGGCGCTGATCACGTTGTAGACCGAGACGCCGTTGTTGTCGTTGTTGGTCAGGCCACGGTCGGTGAGCGAGTGCAAGAGGTTCGCGTTCAGCGCCAGCCGGACGTGATCGCCGAACTTGTAGCCGACGGACACCCGGGCGGTCTGCTTCTGGTAGAACGTGCCCGCCATGACGCCCGGCTGATCGCTGAGCAGCGCCGAGCCATAGTAGTTGCCGTTCTCGGTGCCGCCGGTGACGCTGGCGAGCGTCTCGCGCAGGAACGGCACGCGCATGATCTCGGCCTCGTGGTTCCAGGTCCGGCCGCCGGCGGCCATGTAGGCCTGGACCAGCGGGTTCGTGTCGCACTCCGGTGCGGTCGGGCTGGAGCAGAACTGGGTCTTGACGTCGTCGAGCGTCCCGAAGGTGCGCACGTCGTAGCCCTTCGAGATCTGGGAGAACCCGACCCGCTGGGTGACCTCGGCGTGGTTCTCGCCCGACTTGCCGCGCTTGGTGGTGATGATGACGACGCCGTTGGCCGCCTTGGAGCCGTACAGCGCGGCCGCCGAGGCGCCCTTGAGCACCTCGACGGTCTCGATGTCGTTGGGGTTGAGGTCGGCGACCCGGTTGACCGGGTTGTCCTGGTTCGACGGCAGGGTGCCGGCGGCGGCGCCGCTGACCGCGTTGATGCCCGAGGACGTGGCGATGTTCGAGATGACGATGCCGTCGATCACGTAGAGCGGTGAGCTCTGGCCGTTGATCGTCGAGATCCCGCGCAGCCGGAGCTGGGCGCCACCGCCGGGCGCACCGGAGTTGGACTGCAGGTTGGCGCCGGCCAGCTTGCCGACCATCGCGTCGTCGAGCGTCGGCGCGGCGACTCGGGTCAGGTCCTTGCCGTTGATCACCGAGCCACCGCCGGTGATGTTCTGCTTGGTGATCGACGGCGCGCGGCCCTCGATCACGATCTGCTCGCCGGACGCGAGCCCGAGCGGGATCAGCACGGTGTCCTTGCCGGGCGCCATCTCGATCACGTGGCTCTCGTGCTCCGGCGCGGTGACGTCGAGCGTGATCTTGCCCGCCGGCAGGTTCTCGAACACGAACGTGCCGTCGGCCTCGGTGAACACCGTGGCCTCCGGGATGCCGGCGACCTGGACCTGGGCGGCCGCGAGCGGCTCACCCGAGGACTCGGTCACCTTGCCGTGGATCGCGCGGGTGGCCGGCGCCGCGGGCGCCGCCGATGCTCCGCCGACCGTGACCGCGACCGCGGCCTTGTCCGACGGCACGACCGCGCTGGTCGCCGGCTGGTTCGGCACCTCGACGTCGAGCGTGACCTCGCCGAGCGCGACGCCGGGCAGCGAGAAGCTGCCGTCGGCGGCGGTGACGCCCGAGATCTGCGTCCCGTGGACGCGGACCGTGGCCCCGGCGATCGGCGCGTGGGATCCGTCGCTGACCACGCCGCCGATCATGCGGGTCTCGACCGGTGGTGGCGCCGCCGGGGCCGGCCTGACCAGCACGACCTGGAGCTGCAGCGCGGTCGTCGCGCCGAGCACCGGGACTTGCTTGGCCGTGAAGCCGTCCGCGGTGACCGCGATCGCGACGCTGCCGGTCGCGACCCCGGTCAGCTTGAAGCTGCCGTCGGCGTTCGTGGTCGCCGATGGACCTCCGTCGCCGACCGTCACCGTGGCGCCGGCGATCGGATTGCCGTCAACGTCCAGGACGCTGCCGGCTATCTCGCGGCCTTTGCCTGCTCTGCCTGGTTGGGCATGCGCGGCGAACGAGAACAGTAACAATGCGGTGAAGCAGAGTGCGGGTCCAATTAGTCGAGCAAGTCGCTTCGTGAAGATCACGGAGGCCCCCCTAGGTGATTCGCGCCATCTAAACGCCACGTGATGACGGCTACAAGGAATTGAGTCGACACAATCTGTCGGTGCCGCGAGTTTCTGGCCGCAGTGCTGTCGCACCCCTCGGGCGTGTAACGCGCGCTACACAAATTCGACGTCTTGGCTAGTTGCGTCGCTGCCGCAAAATGTGCCGCATCCGTCGCAGCGCGGACCCTCGAGGGGCCGCATGCAGATCGACGCGCGCCGCGGGAATATTTTATCGGACTGCGCATCACAGGCGATCTCGTCGCGCAGCGACGCGATCGCACGCGCAGTTCGACACACCGGCGTCACGCGCTCGCCTCCGAGATCCTCGGTAGCGCGATCACCGCGCGGTGGCACGCGGCGTGCTGCCTGTCCGGATATGAAGCTCGACAAGCCTACCCAGGAGGGCAACGAGGCAGATCGCGATCGGATCCCGGGGCGGCGCTACCAGCAGCGCGTTCGCGAGTTTGTCGCAGGCGGCGACATCGAGCGCGCTGCGCGCGACGCCGAGCGTTACGTGGAGCGAGCTCCCGGCGCTGCGGCGCGCGCGGACGCCGAGGCGCGGCGCGGACCGCGATCGCCGTGGGTCTCGGTCGACGAGCTCGTCGCCAAGGGCCGCACCGTGGTCGACCGGATGGAGGCGCTGGTCCGCCGCATCGCCGATCGATTCCGCCGCTGAAGCTCAGCCGATTACCACCCCCCCCCCAACCACG
>DATAPF010000551.1:0-31052 GCA_036265355.1 Kofleriaceae bacterium
TCGCGAGCTCCTCGGCGAGCGCGTTCTCCAGCGGGTAGACGTGGATCGACTGCCCGCTCTCGGTGTCGAGCTCGATGTCGAGCCGGTCGACCAGCGCCTTGACCCGCAGGTAGCCGGCCTCGCTCGACACCACGATCAGCGCGTTCGACCGGTCGTCGACCAGGATCTTCGACGGCACGGCGCCGGCGACGTCATCGTTCGCCGCGGGGCTGTTCGGCGCAGGAGGCATCCCCGGCGCCGCCGGCGGCACGTTGGGCCGCCCCCTGCCGCCCGTCGCCCCGGCGCCCGCGGCCGAGATCCCGAGGATGTCGTTGAGCTTCTGCGCGAGCTGGGTCGCGTCGGCGTGGTGAACCGGGATGGTGTAGATGCCGTCGCTGCCGCCGGGCACGTCGATCGAGCGCGCGAGCGTCATCATGTCGCGGACCTGGCTGGCGTAGTCGGTGATGATCAGCATCGTGCCGACGACCAGCACGAGGCCTGACACCGAGCGGATCGGATCGAGCGCCTGGTGCAGCGTCTCGACTTGCACGTAGGTCGGCCGCAGCACGTAGCGCACGATCTGATCCTCGTCGCCGGGGATGCCGCCCCGCGGGAACATCGGCACCGTGTCCAGCCTCGCGGCCGGAGACTCGACGATGCGGAGCACGTTGCCCTTGGGCACGACCGTGAGGCTCATCGTCGACAGCGCGACGAGGAACATGCGATACGCCTCGGCGGACGTCATCTTGTTCGGCGCGATGACCGTGACCTTCTTGCCGGCCGACACGATGTGCGGATCGACGATGAAGTTCTTGCACGTGAAGCCCATCACCCACGTGATGAGATCCTTGAGCTCGGTCTCCGGCTTGAACGTCACCGCGACCTGCCCCGCGCGCTGCTTGCAGCGGTACAGTGCTTGGTCTTCGCCGGGCGCGCCCGGCGTGGCCGCCGGCGCCGGTTGCGCGAACGCAACTCGCGGCGCCCGGACTGCCCAGCTTGCCGTGAGGACGCCGATGACAGCGGTGACCGCGACGAGCGAACGAGGTGCTCGATGCATGGTCTTCCTGCGGAGACTTCGAACCGGCACCGGTCGTCGGCCGTGGCGCATCACTCCGACGACGGCAGCCCGGCTGCCTCGGCAGCGGCACGCGGGCCAATGAACGGCACGAGCACGAAGTACGTGATCTCGGGCAAGAGGTCGGGCAGGTCGGTGGTCCGCTGGGTCGACACGTAGTTGAACAGCAGGCCGAACACACCGGCGACGACCGCTTCCACCGCGACCGGAGGCACGCGCGGCTGCCCGGGCTGTCGGGGCGCGTCATCGAAGAACCGCTGGAAATTCTGGAGCAGCTTGCGGACGCGCTCGCGGCCGCGCGGCCCGGCGGCGAGCATCTCCACGATGGCGAGGTTCGCGAACGCAGGTTCGGCGGCCAGCAGGTGAAGCAGCTCCTCGAGGCCGCGGCGCATCCGGATGGGCCAGCTCGCCGGTTGCGCGTACGCCTTGCTCACCCTGCCCTGCAGCAACCCGACGCCGCAATCGAACGTGGCCATGAAGCACTCCTCCTTGTCGGCGAAGTGCTCGTAATACGCCCGGGTCGATACCTTGGCGGCTCTGCAGACCTCGGTCACCGTCGCGGCAAAGCCCCGCTTCGCCACCGTCTGTGCCATGGCGTCGATGAGGCGATCGCGCTGGGTATGCGCGATGAACTCGCGCGTCAGGTCATGGCGGCCCCGCGGCAGGGGATCCGTCGCTGACCAAGATCCCGGGAGTGCCTCGACGGGTCGCTTTCGAGGACCTGACCGGTCCGTCTTCTCACGGACGGGAGAACCTCCTCGACCGGCACGCCTGGGTCCTCGTTCTCGGGGGAGCGGCATCCTCATTTTCCCACGTAACATGAACCGTTCCTGGTAGACGCAGCAACCTGCAAGCTTCCCCATGCTAGCGGTGTGACGAACCATTTCCCAATCCAGAAAAGCCGTTTTTCCTGGACAGCCGGTACAGAGGAAGCGTAGAGACATGTCGATAGACTAGGAGGCCCTCTTATGCGCACATGCGCGCTCATTGTGGTACTCGCGGCTACCTTCGCCGCAGGTTGTGGAGACAGCTCAACTTCTGCGACGGCATCCGATATCTGCTCGAACGGCGCCGCCGTGGATGGCGATAGCTGCGGCGCCGGCATGATCTGCCGGTCGAGCCAGTGCGTCGTCTCGAAGTGCGGCGATGGCATCGTCGCCGCCGGCGAGGAGTGCGACGACGGCAACACCGTCGACGGCGACGGCTGCAACTCGAACTGCAAGTTCACCTGCCTGTCGTCGGACGCCACGCGCAACTGTGCGCCGGCCGATGCGTGCGCCGGCAAGGGTGTATGCACCGATGCCCACGTCTGCGTCGCCGGCAAGCCGCTGGCCGATGGCCAGGCCTGCGGGGTCGGGGGGAGCAGCGTCTGCAGCGCGAGCGTCTGCACGTCGCCGCTCTGCGGCAACGGGGTTCGCGATTTCGGGGAAGAGTGCGACGACGGCAACAAGCTCAATCTCGATGGCTGTGACAGCGCATGCAAGGTCGAGCAGGCCTCCCGCATCACCGCGCTCAAGCAGCAGTTCCTCACCGATGACTTCTGCGCGAACAACGCGCTCGGCGGCGCGATCACGGACGTCGCTCAATCGGTGATCCAGGCGACCTGGGACCAGCCGGTCGGCGACGGCACGCTCTCGATCGTGTTCAAGTTCCTCGGTGGTATCGATCCATTCGGCGCAAGCTCGACGTTCAAGCTGGGCTTCGTCGACTCCGTGCCGGTCAGGTTCAACCCGGATCCGGACAATCCCGGCAGCTTCCTCGACAACTACACCGGCACGAGCGACCTCGACTGGTGGTACGCGCGCGATCCGGCTTCGGTCGATGCCACGGAGACGCCGGTCGTCCAGCTTTCCGGTCAGGTCACCAACCGCCACCTGACCGCTGGACCGGGCACGCTCACCAACCTGAGCATCCTGTTTGCCCTCGAGCCGGCGAAAGTGACTCTGTTCCATGCGAAGGTCGATGCGACCATCGATATCGGAGTATCCCACCCATTGGTGGCCACGGCAGGTACGACGTCAGGTCACCTTGCAAGTGAACATCTGTCCCCGGACCTCTTCGAGTTCGTGTCGTCGAACGTCGGCGCGCTGTGCTCGGATGTGAGTTTGGCGTCGCTGGCCAACACACCGATTCCGCCCCTGCTGCTGGCGACGTGTACTTCCGACCGGGAAGGAAGCATCCCCGAGTTCACTCCGGACAACAGCCTGCTCGACGTGTTCGTCGCCGGGTGTGACATCTTCGGAACACAGGCCGTCATGCCGACGCAACCCGATGGTTCCCTCAACAGTGCAACATACGCATTCCAGTTCGACCCCACGACCCGCGCGGTGACGGGTTGCACCAAAGACGGCCAGTCGGCTGATCTCACGAATGACTGCCTGGTCAACACTACCTACTCCAGCTATTTCAAATTCAGTGCCGACCGCGTGATCATCAAGCGGGATCCGCAGCCGCCCTTCTGAGCTCGACGTTCCGACCGAGGTGCTGGCGGCGAATGCCGGCGCATCGAACCTGACACGTTGCGGTACCGCCTTGTCAGCTGGCATCGACCGGCCGCCGGCCCGCTCGGTTCGACTCGATACGATGCCGGGATGACGATCGCGTACGCCATGTGAGACCCACTCTGGTTCGAGCTCGGTGGCTGCGATCTGTCGGTGTACGACTCGCCACCATCCACAGCCAGCTGCCACTCGATCGGATCGAGCGGCACGAACTTCACACTCACGAAGTCAGTGAAGGACTGACTTGTCAGATTCTGCCGTTCACCCAGTGTGGAAATTAATAACCCCGAAAATCGTTCCGAAACACATTGACCTCCGCTCACGAACATCTTACGGATCGGGCACCCAGACAAGGCCGCTTTTCCCGATCCCACTCCCGATCGAGGTCGCGTCTGAGGAACACCAACCCCCCTCAGGAGTCACAGTCATGAAAGCAACCCAGAATCGCATCAATCGTAGGTTGATCGGCTACCTGGCAGCACCGGCGCTCGCCGCGGTGATCGGCGTTGGCGCCCATCTGGCATTCGCCGATACGGTTACTCCGCAGAACACCAACTTCACGGCGTCGTCGAGCCACGTGACCTTCACGGTGGGCGCGGCCACGGTGACCTGCACCGGGTCGTCGGCGAGCGGCACCACGCCGAGCGGTTCTACCGCCTCGGGGACCCCGGTCTGCGCGAACATCAGCAATCCGACCTTCACAGGGTGTACGGGCAAGATCGGCGGCTTTCTGAACTTCACCGCAACGATCACATCGAACAGCACGAACGGTGCGTGGCAGTTCTGCCTGGCGAACAGCGGCCCCACGGGCGAGCTGAAGATTCCGGCGGGCGGTGTCGTGGCCACGGCCACCATCGGTGGAACCCACTGCACGACGACCTCCGGGGCGGCGACCACGGTCTCGAACCCTTGGAGCAACACCAGCTCGTCGGTAGCGTTCTCCAACGAGACCGTGCCGGTCACGACCACGGGCGGGGGCCTCTGCCCGTCGGCGATGAACGCGACCTTCTCGGGCACCTTCACCAGCAGCCCGTCCCTCACGGTCGGCCCCTGAGTACGGCGGGCTCGCCAGGGCCCACCACCCAGGGATACCTATCCGCTCGCCAGGCGGCGGCGCACCGCGGCCGCGGGCGGATCGGCCCAGCCGCCGGTGCGCACCAGCGCCAGGCCGCGGTCGCGAACGACCGGGGCGAGCTGACCGGTCAGCGCATCGGCGAGCGCCCCGGCGAGCTCGTCCGCCGAGCAGAAGCGATCGTCGGGGCGCTTGGCCAGGCCGATCGCGAGCACGAGGTCGACGTCGTGCGGCAGCCGCGGCGACAGGTCGCTCGGCCGGCGCGGCGACGCGTGGACCACGCGATACAGCGTCTCGGCGAGATCGCCCGAGGCATGCGGCGCATGGCCGGTCAGCGCGCGGTAGGCGATCGCGGCGAGCGCGTAGAGGTCGGTGAGGGGGTCGACCTCGCCGGCGCTGGCCTGCTCGGGCGCCATGTACGACGGCGTGCCGACGATCTGACCGGCGGTGAGCGTGTCGCCGTGGTCGGCCGCGCGGGCGACGCCGAAGTCGAGCACCTTCCACACCTCGCCGTGGCGGAACACGTTCTGCGGCTTGAGGTCGCGGTGGACGACGCCGGCCGCCGCGGCCGCGGTGATGCCCGCGCCGACCTGGTAGACCAGGTCGACGACGTCGGCGACCGGCATCGCGCGGCGCGAGCGCAGGATGTCCGACAGCGTCTTGCCGTCGAGCCGCTCCATCACCAGGTACGGCACCGGGTGCTCGCCGATCTCGAGCACCTTGACGACGTTCGGCGACGCGATCGCCGCGGCGGTGCGTAGCTCGCGGAAGAACCGCATCACGTGGTTGGCGTTGCCGAGCGAGGTCTGGGACAGCAGCTTGATCGCGACCGGCCCGCCCGGCCCGTCCGCCTCGTAGACCTCGCCCATCCCACCGCGGCCGAGCACGCTGCCCAGCAGGTAGGCGCCGATCTGCTGGCCGGTGAACCGGCCCTGCCCGGGGCGCAGCGCGCGCTCGAGCTGCTCGCGGGCCTCGATCAGCAGCGCCTCGCGATGGGCCGACAGCCGGACCTCGCGCTCGAGCTCCTCGACGGCCAGCTGCTGGGCGCGCCGCGATAGCCGGCCGATCACGAGCGTCATGGCGAACACGAACTGGACCAGGCCCTGGATGATCAGCTGCTGGCGAAGATCGAGGTAGCCGGCCTGGACCAGCCCGATATCGCGGGTCAGGCCGGCGATCGTGAACACGCTGACGAGGCCCTGCACCCCGGCCGCGACGACGTACAGCACGAACGCCAGCCGCGGACTCTTGCCCAGGCTCGTGAAGTAGATCCCGAGCACGAGCACGACCGGCGCAGGCGAGAACGCGCCGAAGAACGGGATCGCGGTGGTGGCCGCCGCGGCGATCACGACCCAGCCCAGGCCGGTGCTCGGCCGCCGGAACTGCACCGGATCGCGGGTCCGGTACACCATGAACACGGTCGCGAGCGCCGAGGCCGCGATCGCCACCAGCATGATCGCGCACGCCGTCGGATCGCCGTGCAGCCAGCCCAGCGAGCTGCCGGAGACCGTCGAGATCACGAACGCGACGTAGCAGAACCACCGGGTGCGGCGGATCTCGTCGCGCTCCAGCGCCTCGATCGGCGCGCTGAGCGTCCCGGTGGTCGCCCCGGTCGGGCTGACCGACGGCATGGTCGCCGTCCCGCCCGACCGGCTGCGCGGTCTGGCGCGCCGCGTCGTCGCAGGGAATGCGACGGTGGGGTCTTCCGACGGTGCGCTCACACGCACACAGCCTAACGCGGAAGCCCTCCACGGCACGAAACAAACGACCCTGTCTGCACTCCTCTGTTCGATATAATAAGCGGTAATACAGGATCGCGTTACCAGACCCGCGCGACTGCTTCTCGCGCTGCACGGTTTGCGCAACTGGCCGACCGCGTCGTCCCACGGTGCTGCGCCGCGTCACCGCGCGGTGCCGCAATTCACGGCAGCGCCGCGACCTGCACGTCGGCGCACACGCCGTAATGGTCGCTGGCGCAGATCGCGACCTCGCCGAGCCCGTCGCGCTGGGTGAGCACCACGCGGCAGTCGCGAATCGTGCCGCGGCCGTCCTTCTTGCGGGTGGTGACGAACACGTAGTCGATCCGGCGATCGAGATCGAGCGAGCGCAGCGGCCGGGTGAACCGGTTCTCGCTCGACCACGTGATGCCCTCGGCGGGCCCATCGCCCGGGCCGGGCTCGCGATGCAGGCGCAGCCACGCGTCCTGGAAGTGGGTGCGGCGGCCGCCCAGCGTGGTCAGCCCGCGCAGGAACCGGATCTCGTCGCTGTCGGCGGTGGCGTTGAAGTCGCCGCACAGGATCTGCGGCGGGCTGTCGCGATCGCGCCCGAGCCGGCGGATCGCATCGTCGACCGCGAGCACCTGGCGCTCGCGCGCGACGCCGTCGTCGAGCCGGTAGTGCAGGTGCGTGTTGTGGACCCAGATCGGCCCCGCCGGGGTGTCGACCTGCGCCGACAGCAGGATCCGCGCCTCGGTCGGCCGCGCGTCGGGCAGCGGCTCGACCCGGCGATCGACGATCCGGCGCGCGATCACCGCGAGCCCCTCCTGGCCGGCGGGCAGCCCAGGCGCGGCCTCCCACGCCACCGCGGTCTCGTAGTGCGCGGTCATGCCGAGCGCCTCGGCGAGGACCTCGGCGGTGGTGCGGCCGGCGCGGCCGTCGAGCGGGCGGACCTCCTGCAGGCACACGGCGTCGGGCGCCAGCGCGGTGAGCTGGCGCGCGGCGAGCGCCAGCCGCGCGTCGAGCGGCGGCTCGGTGCCCCACAGGTTCAGGGTCACGATGCGCAGGGTGGACACCGGATCACGTTACCCCGCCGGCCACCGGTACACAGCTACCGACCGCCCCCCCGATAGATACAGCGCGAGGTCGGCGTCTCGGAGATCACCACCTCGCACAGCCCGGACAGCCGGGGCGCGAGCTTCTGCCAGCACCAGCGCGCGAGCAGCTCGCTCGTCGGGTTGGTCAGGCCGTCGATCTCGTTGAGCACCTGGTGGTCGAGCTGGCGGACCAGCGGCGCGACCAGCTCATCGATGTCGGCGAAGTCCATGACCCACCCGCGCTCGGGGTCGAGCTCGCCCTCGAGCGCGACGTCGAGCTTATAGCTGTGGCCGTGCATGCGCGCGCACTTGTGCCCTGGGGGCACCCGGGGGAGGAAGTGCGCCGCCTCGAACCGGTAGCTGCGCTCCAGCCGCGTCGACATCGCGCGTGGGTTTGTAGCGCGCCGCGGTGTGCTAGGAAAGCAGGCGATGGTCCCGGGTGACCCGATGGTGCACGCGCCGCGATGTTGAAGCTCGGCCCGCGAGCGGGCAAAGCACAGCGCCCGCTATCGAGCACTGGGCCGTCAGATGCAGGGCCGCGCGACGCGACGCGCGGAGGGGTGAATGCGGCGGCTCCCCCGCCGCAGAGGGGACGGGAACGTCCCCTCTCGATCGATCGGCGCGTCTGGCAGATGGCGTTCGCCCGCGCGGTGAACACGATGGGCCTGTCGCTGGTGATGTCGTTCCTCGGGATCTACATCGTCGAGACCCGGGGCTACCCGGCGTGGGTGTACGGCGTGATCGCGCTGTGCGCCAACTTCGGCCAGTCGCTGTCCAACGCGTGGGCCGGCAACCTGTCCGACCGGATCGGTCGCCGGCCGCTGATCACCAACGCGCTGTTCGTGCGCGCCGGGTTCATCGCGCTGCTCGGAACCCAGATCCTGCTCGACGCGCCGCTGTGGACGCTCGGCATCACCATGGTCATCACCTCGACCCTGCGCGGCTGCTTCGAGCCGGTCGCCTACGCGCTGGTCTCCGACGTCGTGCGCGACGACCAGCGGGTCGCGGCGTTCGGCATCCAGCGGATGGGCACCAACGTCGGCTGGGCGGTCGGTCCGGCGCTGGGCGGCGTGCTGTCGCTGGTGATGCCGTACGGCGCGGTGTTCTACTTCGCCGCCGCGGGCCTCATCGCCACCGGGATCGTCACGCTGGGCGTCGAGGACCCGGTGCGCCACGCCCCGGCGGCGCCCGCCACGGGCTCGCAGGACCTGATGGGCGCGCTGGTCGAGGGCCTGTCCGATCGCGTGATGTCCATGCTGCTGATCGGCACGTTCCTGTGCGCGCTGCTCGAGACCCAGATGTTCTCCACGTTCTCGATCTACCTGACCACGCAGCTCAGCCTGACCAAGGCCAACGTCGGCGCGCTCTATGCCCTGAACGGCGCGGTGGTGCTCGTGCTGCAGGTCCCGGCGCTCGCGCTGATCCGGCGGCTCGGCATCGGGCTCATGCTGCCGTGGTCGTCGTTGCTCGACACGCTCGGGTTCGCGGTGATCGGCCTGGCCTCGGGGTTCGCCGGCGGCGCGCTGTCGATCGTCATCCTGACCTGCGCCGAGGTGCTGTTCGATCCGGCGCAGCAGGCCGCGATCGCCGAGGTCGCCGACCCGGCGCACCGCGGCCGCGCGTTCGGCGTGGTCGGCTTCGCCTCGATGATCGGGATCGCGTTCGCGCCGCTGCTCGGCGGGCGGCTGCTCGACGCGATCGGCGACCACCACGTCGCCATGTGGCTCGCGATCGCGACGATCGGCGCTGGCCAGACCGCATGCTTCACCGCGTTCGTGCGTCGACGCACGCACGTCCAACCCCTGGATACCACCCGGACCTAGTGGGCTGCATCCCCCACTCCCGCGGCGGCCGGGTGCAGGACCGCCTATGTAAGCGATCTCGCGCCGCGGCAAACCCCGGTGAGCTTCACTTCGCGCTGCAAGGCGGCGCGATCCCCGTGCAGGAACCCTTCGGTTTTGCTACAAAACACTTCATGCGGTTCGCTGGTCTCGCGCTGATGGCCTGCCTTGCGGGCTGTTCGCTGACGTCCGGAACCGGGGGCGAGTGCACCAGCGACTCGCAGTGCGGGGACGACGTCTGCACGCGCGGCGGCGAGTGCCTCGCCCGGGCCAGCGTCCGCTCGGTCACGGTGACGTGGAAGGTCGATGGCGCGCCGGCCAGCGTCACGTCCTGTGACGCCCACCGCGATCTGTACCTGCAGTTCAACGGCACCGACTACGGCGACACCCTCCGGTTCGAGCCGGTGGCGTGCAGCCAGGGCTCGTTCCCCGTGGACAAGCTGCCCAAGCGCTACCAGCAGGTCGAGCTCGGCATCCAGGGCGGCACCGGCACCGTGCTCGCGATCGACCCGGCCAGCACGCAGCTCCACTTCGATCTGTTCCAGTAACGGACGGCGCGGCTCAGGAATCCGACAGCTGCCCGGACGTGCGGGCTGATCGAAGTTCGCCCCGGCCGGTCGCAACGCCGGAGCGCTTTGGTATGGTCGCGGCGTGGTGACCGCCCCCATGACGACCCCGGAGTCCGTGCGCATCGAGCCCGAGGAGTCGGAGCAAGAGACCACTGTCGAAGAGCTCGCGCCGCTGTACCGCCAGATGCTGGCGATCCGCCGGATGGAGGAAGCCGCGGCCAAGGCGTACTCGCAGGGCGGCAAGATCGGCGGCTTCCTCCATCTGATCATCGGCCAGGAGGCGGTGTGCGTCGGCGCGACGGCGGCGACCCAGCCCGACGACTACGTGGTCGCGACCTACCGCGAGCATGGCCACGCCTACGCCAAGGGCGTGCCGGCACGCGCGATCCTCGCCGAGCTGTACGGCAAGAAGACCGGCGTCGTGAAGGGCCTGGGCGGCTCGATGCACCTGTTCGACAAGAAGACCAACTTCCTGGGCGGCTACGGCATCGTCGGCGGCCACGTCCCGATCGGCGCCGGCGCGGCGTTCGCGTCCAAGTACCGCGGCGACGGCCGGGTCACGCTGTGCTTCTTCGGCGAGGGCGCGTCGACGATCGGCGGGTTCGCCGAGGGCGTCGCGCTCGCAGCGCTGTGGAAGCTGCCGCTCGTGCTGATCTGCGAGAACAACCAGTACTCGATGGGCACGCCGCTGTACCGCTCGCTCGCCGTCGAGGACGTGTCGCTGCGCGCGCTGGCCCACGGCATGGCGCGCGACCGGTTCGACGGCGACGACGTCATCAAGGTCAAGCGCCGGATCGGCGAGGCCGTCGAGCGCGCGCGGACCACCAGCGAGCCGACCCTGGTCGAGGTCGTGACCTACCGGTTCCGCGGCCACTCGATGAGCGATCCCGGTCTGTACCGGACCAAGGACGAGGTCGAGGAGTGGCGGCGGCGCGATCCGCTCGGCCGCTGCCGCCAGCGCCTGACCGAGGTCGGCATGAAGGACGCGGACCTCGAGGCGCTCGAGGCCGACGTCAAGGCCGAGATCGAGGACGCGGTGAAGTTCGCCGAGGAGTCACCGGCGGCCGACGAGTACCTCCCGTACGTGATCAAGGAGTAGCTAGCCATGCCGGTGATCAGCTATCGCGAGGCGCTCAACCAGGCGATGCGCGAGGAGATGGAGCGCGACCCCGACGTGTTCATCATGGGCGAGGAGGTCGGCCACTACAACGGCGCCTACAAGGTCACCCAGGGCCTGCTCCAGCGGTTCAGCGAGCGGCGAGTCGTCGACGCGCCGATCGCCGAGATGGGGTTCACCGGGATCGGGGTCGGCGCGGCGATGGTCGGGCTGCGGCCGATCGTCGAGTTCATGACCTTCAACTTCTCGCTGGTCGCGATCGATCAGATCATCAACAACGCCGCGAAGATCTTCCAGATGAGCGGCGGGCAGTACCACGTGCCGATCGTGTTCCGCGGCCCGGGCGGCCCGGCGGTCCAGGTCGCCTCGCAGCACAGCCAGGCGCTCGAGAGCTTCTACGCCCATGTCCCGGGGCTCAAGGTCGCGATGCCGTCGACCGCGCTCGACGCCAAGGGCCTGCTCAAGACCGCGATCCGCGACGACAACCCGGTGGTGTTCATCGAGGGCGAGACGCTCTACAACACGACCTGGGAGGTCCCCGAGGGCGAGCTGCTGATCCCGCTCGGCCAGGCCGACGTCAAGCGCGCCGGCAACGACATCACGCTGATCGCGTGGTCGAAGATGGTGTGGACCTGCCTCGAGGCCGCCAAGCAGCTCGCCGATGACGGCATCGACTGCGAGGTGGTCGACATCCGGTCGCTGCGACCGCTCGACGTCGACACGCTCGCCGCCTCGGTGCGCAAGACCGGCCGGTGCGTGGTCGTCGAGATCGGCTGGCCGGTCGCCGGGTTCGGCGCCGAGGTCGCCTACCAGATCCAGCGGCTGTGCATGGACTCGCTCGACGCCCCGATCGAGCGGGTGACCAGCGACGACGTGCCGATGCCGTACGCCAAGAACCTGGAAGACGAGGTCCAGCCCCAGGCCAAGGACGTGATCGCCGCGGTCCGTCGCGCGCTCTATCTCGACTGAGGCTCGACTGAGGCTCGACCGAACCACGACTGGACCTCGACAACGTCGCATCCCCGTCTGAATCTCGTCGCACGCTCGACGCATCGGAGTTAGGCCATGGCCCAGATCATCGGTTTGCCCAAGCTGTCGCCCACCATGGAGGAAGGCGTCCTCGTGCGGTGGACCAAGAAGGAGGGCGACAAGGTCTCGCCCGGAGACCTGGTCGCCGAGGTCGAGACCGACAAGGCGAACATGGACTTCAACATCGAGGACGAGGGCGTGCTGCTCAAGTTCCTCGTCAAGGAGGGCGACACCGTCAAGCTCGGCGCCCCGGTCGCGATCATCGGCAAGGCCGGCGAGGACGTCACCGCGCTGGTCGAGCAGGCCAAGGCCGCCGGAGGTGCGGCGGCTCCGGCACCCGCGAAGGCCGCGGCCCCGGCCGCCCGCGGCGCCGAGGACTCGGCCCATGCGCCGGCCGCGCAGAAGCCGCCGCGCGAGGCGACCCGGCCCGAGCAGGACCAGACCGGCAAGGCCGCGGTCAAGCCCGCCCCGGCCGCCAAGCTCGCCCCGGCCGCCAAGCCCGCCCCCGCCGCCAAGCCCGCCCCCGCCGCCAAGCCTGCCCCGGCCGCCAAGCCCGCCCCGGCCGCTGCAAAGCCTGCGGCCGCAGCTGCCCCGGCCGCAGCGGCTTCGGGCGGCGCGCCGGCCGGCCGGCTGCTCGCCTCCCCGCTCGCCAAGACCCTGGCGATCGAGCTCGGCATCGACCTGCGCCAGGTCACGGGCACCGGTCCGGGCGGCCGGATCGTCGAGCGCGACGTCCGGGCAGTCGCCGACGCCGGCCAGGCCAACGGCCATGCCGCCGAGGCGGAGCCTGCCGAGGCCACCCAGCCCGCCGAGCCCGCCGAGCCCGAGCCCACGGAGGCCGAACCCGCCGAGCCCGGTGCTCCGGCGGCCACCAGCCAGGCGATCGCCGTGCGGCCGGCCCGCCCCGCCGCCCAGGACAGCGAGGCCGACTGGACCGACACCCCGGCATCGAGCATGCGCAAGCGGATCGCCGCGCGGATGACCGAGGCCAAGCGCGACGTCCCGCACATCTACCTGATGCGCGAGCTCGACGCGGCGCCGCTGCTGGCCTACCGCGAGCGGCTCAACCAGCTGGTCGGCGACAAGGCCAAGATCTCGGTCAACGATCTGGTGGTCAAGGCGGTCGCCCTCGCGCTGCGCCGGATGCCGGAGTGCAACGCGTCGTGGCAGGGCGACGCGATCCGCCAGTTCCACCGCGTCCACGTCGGCGTCGCGGTCGCGATCCCCGAGGGCCTGGTCACGCCGGTCGTGCGCGACGCCGATGCCAAGGGGATCGGCTCGATCGCCGCCGAGATCAAGGACCTCGCCGACCGCGCCCGCAAGCGCGCGCTCAAGGTCCACGAGATCCAGGGCTCGACGTTCAGCGTGTCCAACCTCGGCATGTTCGGCATCGAGCGGTTCACCGCGATCATCAATCCGCCCGAGGCCGGCATCCTCGCGGTCGGCGCGGCGCGCGACGTCGCGGTGGTCGACCAGGGTAAGCTGGTCGCCGGCAAGCGGATGACCGTGACGATGTCGTGCGACCACCGCGTGATCGACGGCGCGCTCGGCGCGCGCTGGCTCGCCGTGCTCGCCGAGCTGATCGAGAAACCCGAGTCGCTCGCGCTGTGACCCCGCGCGCCGAGGAAGCTCATGTCTGACACCTACGATGTCGTGGTGATCGGCTCCGGGCCGGGCGGCTACGTCGCCGCGATCCGGTGCGCCCAGCTCGGGCTCAAGACCGCGTGCGTCGAGCGCGAGAACCTCGGCGGGATCTGCCTGAACTGGGGCTGCATCCCGACCAAGGCCCTGCTGCGCTCGGCCGAGCTGCTCGAGACCATGCACCGCGCCAAGGAGTTCGGCATCCTCGCCGGCGACATCCGCCCCGACTTCCCGGCGATGATCCAGCGCAGCCGCGCGATCGCCGACAAGGTCAGCAAGGGCGTGGGCTTTCTGTTCCGCAAGAACAAGATCGCGCACCTCGCCGGCACCGCGACCCTGCTGCCGCGCACCGGCCCGTGGAAGCCGCACCGGATCCAGATCGACGCGGGCGGTGGCCGCTCGGAGGTCGAGACCAAGCACGTCATCCTCGCGACCGGCGCGCGCGCCCGCTCGCTGCCCGGCATCGCGATCGACGGCGATCGCATCATCGAGTACCGCAAGGCGATGACCCTGCCCACCCAGCCGCGGTCGATGGTCGTGCTCGGCGCCGGCGCGATCGGCGTCGAGTTCGCGTCGTTCTACCGCGCGCTCGGCGTCGAGGTCACGATCGTCGAGTTCCTGCCGCGGATCGTCCCCAACGAGGACCCCGAGATCTCCAAGGAGCTGGCGCGCGCGTTCGAGCGCCGCGGCATCCAGCTGCTCGCCGGCCACAAGCTGACCTCGGCGAAGAGCGCCGGCGATCGCGTCGAGATGACCGTCGAGCCCAGCGCCGGCGGCGAGGCCCGCTCGCTCACCGCCGACATCCTGCTGGTCGCGGTCGGCGTCGCCGCCAACACCGAGAACCTCGGCCTCGAGGCCCACGGCGTCGCGCTCGACCGCGGCTTCATCCGGGTCGGCGCCGAGAACCGCTGCGGCGAAGGCCTGTGGGCGATCGGCGACGTGATCGGCCGCGGTCTGGCCCACGTCGCATCCGCCGAGGGCGTGTTCGTCGCCGAGAAGATCGCCGGCGTCCACTCTCCCGAGATCCACTACGACGCGATCCCGGCCTGCACCTACTGCCACCCCGAGATCGCCTCGGTCGGCCTCACCGAGGACAAGGCCCGCGCCCAGAACATCCCGATCAAGGTCGGCAGGATGCCGTTCCGCGCGCTCGCCAGGGCCATCGCGTACGGCGATCCGAACGGCTTCGTCAAGATGATCTGGCACGCCGAGACCGGCGCGCTGGTCGGCGCCCACCTGATCGGCCCCGCAGCCACCGACCTGATCGCCGAGCTCACGCTCGCCAAGACCACCGAGGTCAACGCCGAGAGCCTGGCCTACACGATCCACCCCCACCCCACGTTCACCGAGGCGCTGCGGATCGCGACCGAGGACGCCCTCGGCCACGCCGTGGATCTATAAGGACTTATGCCTGGCATCCCCGGCAAACAAACTCCTGGACCAGGGTCATGACCATGGTCATAATGCGTCCATGCCCACCGTATCCAAGAGCCACCTCAAGGGGAAGATGCTGGAGTACTTCCGCGAGGTGGAGGAGACCGGCGAGGAGCTCGTGGTCACCGACAACGGGCGTCCGGTCGTGAAGGTCGTTCCGATCCGAACCCGCCGCTCGGTCGCCGATCTGTTCGGCGATGTCCGGGGCCGCGTCGTGTACCACGAGGACATTCTCGCGCCGACCACCGACGAGTGGCCGGAGACCTGATCCGCGCGTGGTCCTGCTCGACACCCACGTCCTGCTGTGGTGGGCGCTCGATCCCGACCGGCTGTCACCGGCTGCGGTCGCGAGCCTGCAGGCGATGGAGCGCCACGGTGGGTTCGCAAGCTCCATCTCGATCTGGGAGCTCGGGGTCAAGGTCCAGCGCGGCAAGCTCGACCTCGGGATCTCGATCGCGGAGTTCACGCGCCGGCTGCAGAAGGGCTCCATCCTCGAGCTGCTGCCGGTGACCGCTGCGGTATGGCTGCGCAGCCTCGAGCTCGAGTGGGACCACCGCGACCCCGCCGATCGCGTCATCGTCGCGACGGCGCTCGTGCAGGATGTCCCGCTGCTCACCGCCGACACCGAGATCCACCGCTTCGGCGGCGTGTCCTGCGTCTGGTGACCGCGGCGCCGCGGCGGTTCGCGTCCGCCGCCGTTCCGCGGTATGCAAGGCGCGATGGCGGACATCGAATCGCGCGTTCACCTGCCGGTCGTCGGCCAGCCTGGTGACCCAGGGACCGAGCCGGCTGCGCCGCGGCGCCGGCATCCGCCGTGGATCCGCGCCACGCTGCCGACCAAGCCGGCGTACTTCGAGCTGCGCGCGATGGTCAAGGAGCTGCAGCTGCACACGGTGTGCGAGAGCGCGAGCTGCCCCAACATCGGCGAGTGCTGGACCCGCCGCGCGCTCACCATCATGATCCTCGGCGACATCTGTACCCGGTCGTGCCGGTTCTGCGACGTCACCACCGGCCGGCCGCTGCCGCCGGATCCCGACGAGCCGCGCCGGGTCGCCGAGATGCTCGGCCGGCTGCAGCTCGAGCACACCGTGATCACCTGCGTCGACCGCGACGACCTGGCCGACTTCGGCGCCGCGCACTGGGCCGAGACGATCCGCCAGGTCAAGGCCGCGTGCCCGGCGATGACGCTCGAGGTGCTCGCCGGCGACTTCAAGGGCAAGACCGAGCTGGTCGACGTCGTGCTCGACGCCGATCCCGACGTGTTCGCCCACAACCTCGAGACCGTGCCGCGGCTGTCGCGCGCGGTCCGCGTCCAGGCGAGCTACCCGCGCAGCTACCGGATCCTCGAGCATGCGCGCAGGCGCGACGCGGTCACCAAGACCGGCCTGATGCTCGGGCTCGGCGAGACCCGCGACGAGGTCGAGCAGGTGCTGCGCGAGCTCGCCGGGCTCGGCGTCGACATCGTCACGCTCGGCCAGTACCTGTCGCCGAGCAAGCAGCACCTGGCGATCGAGCGCTACGTGCCGCCCGCCGAGTTCGCCGAGCTGGAGCAGTACGCGCGCGACGCCGGCATCACCCACGTGGTCGCCGGGCCGCTGGTCCGCTCGAGCTACCACGCCGACGGCCAGGCCCAGCTGGTCCGCGAGCTGCGCGCCGCCAAGCGCCCCGCGATGTGATCCGCTGTCTCGATTGCGAGCGCGCCGTTCATCAACCTCGATGTCTGCGTGTCACCGCGCCCGGTGGCCGCCCAGCAGAGGTACTGGCCATGTCCAGCACCTGCGCAGCTCTGCGGACAGCGCAAGGTCGGGCGCGACCTTGCGTGCGGGCCCTTCCACGAGTGGTCGGGACGAGCCGTCGGGCCTAGCGGAGCGCGTTGCTCGTCGCGTCGTGAGCCGCGCGTGCGACCATCACGACATTCACCTCGCAGCGCGCGCGGAAGCCGAGCGACTCGTAGAGCCGGATCGCAGGCGAGTTCGTCGCGTAGGCTGCGAGGTACGGCGTCTCGCCGCGCGCGAGGATGCGGCGCGCGATGTGCGCCGAGAGCATGCGGGCCAGCCCGCGCCCGCGCGCGTCGGGGTGCGTGCAGACGCCGCTGACCTCGGTGAAGCCCGCCTGCTTCATCCGCTCGCCCGCCATCGCGACGAGGCGCCCGCGGTCCTTGACCCCGAAGAACTCGCCGAGTGCCGGCGCGCGCGGCCCGAACGGGCCGGGCCGGGTCAGCGTCGCGAGCTCGAGCATCGCTGGCGAATCGTCCACCGTGAGCGGCACGATGTGCGGGTCGGGGCCGACGTCGGCGAGCCGATCGAGGACCATCTGCACGCCGGCCGCCGTCGTGACCGCCGCGAGCGAAGGCGGCAACACGACCGGGTCTGCCTGGAGCAACAGCAGGGTGCCGTCGACCGGCACCAGCCCGGCGAGCTCGGCAAGGCTCTCGGGCTCGTCATCGCGAGCACCGGCGAGCGGAC
This sequence comes from Kofleriaceae bacterium, assembly GCA_036265355.1. Lineage (GTDB taxonomy): Bacteria > Myxococcota_A > Polyangia > Haliangiales > Haliangiaceae > JABFXX01. The sequence continues at coordinate 17,536 of DATAPF010000551.1, forward strand.
CGACGTCGGCGGCGAACCGGCGGGCGCGGTCGCCGCCGAGGGCAAACCGCGCGTGCCGCGTGGCGAGCGTGTTCCATACCGGCCGGTCCAGCACGTGCGCCGTCATCGCCGCCTCGCCCGGATCTCGGCCGCGCGGCGATCGAGTGGCTGCTCGCCGATCCCATCCTCGAGGGCTGCGAGCTGCTCGAGCAGCGAGCCCGACAGCTTGCGACAGGCATCCTTGACCGCCATCTCGATCACCGGCCACACGTCGCGCTTGCCGACCTCGACGAGCCGCTTGCCCTGTCGGGTCAGCGTCACCCGCTTGCGCCGCTGATCGTCGCTGGCATTCGTGATCTCGACGAACCCTTCCTCGGCGAGCTGCGCCAGCGCGCGCGTCGCGCCCGGCTGCGTCATGCCGACTGCCTCGGCAAGCTCGCCGACCGTGAGCGGACCGAGCCGGTCGACCGCGGCCAGGAATGGAAACTGGGCCGCCTGGATCGGCAGCTCGTGCGCGTCCAGGATCCGTTGGGTCTGCGATTGCATCCGCTCCCCGAGGCGCTTGAACCGCGTCCCGAGCGTCAGGTGGCCGAGCCGGCGAACGATGTCCTCTACCATGACCTATTATATAACAGTTTATATAATCCGCGGCAAGCGCCGACGATCGGCTCGCCGCGAGGTGTTCGCCACCGGCGTGAGGCGGTGCCCGTGCGGCGGCGGCGATCTGTTCGGTGGCAACACCGCTCAGGGGATGTGCGGGCGCGCTACCCGCACGTGCTCGCCTGCGGCGAGTTCCAGTACGACGCGCTGCTCGCGCTGATCCCGCTGTATCACGTGCATGCCGCGCACGCCGTGCCGTACGCGCGGTTCTTCAGTCATCTGAGCCATCCGGCGCCGGGACGCGGCAGCTCGGGCGTTCACGAGTCGGGGTTCTCGCGGTTCGATCCGCAGACGCTGTCGCTGCCCGTGCGCGACGGCCTGCTGCCGACGCTGACCATCGTCGACGATACCTTCACCGCGCACCGGGACGAGATGACCGCGGTGATCCGGGAGGCGCGGCGCCGGGTGGGACTGGCGTGAGCCAACCCGGAGCTCGATGCGCCGAAGACCGTTCCTGGCAACCGCGGCGGCGCTGACCGCCCGGTGTCACGGGCGATCGCAGCTCGGCGTCGCGCTCTCGAGCCGGGTCTGGTTCAGCCGGTAGGGCGCGTGGCAGCGCACGAACGCCGCGACGATGTCCGGCGAGCGGGTCTCGAGCTCGATGCGCGAGACGATCGCGCGGTGCGCGTCACCGGCGCTCAGCAGGTGGCGACCGTCCGGCGAGAACGCCACCCAGTTGACCCGGGCCGGGTGGTGCAGCTCGGCGACCAGGTCTGATGTCGCGGTGTCCCAGATCGCGACCGCGCCGTCGCGGGTCCCGGCCGCGAGCAGGCTGCCGCCGGCGTTGATCGCAGCGGACTCGACGGCGCTGCTGTGCTCGAAGCTGCGCACGATCCGCTGCGTGGCCACGTCCCAGATCCGCGCGATGCGGTCCGAGGTTCCGGTGACGACGCGCATCCCGGTGACGTCGAACGCGACGCTGGCGGTCGTACCGCTGGTCGTCAACCGTGCCAGCTCGCGGTTCGACGCGAGGTCCCAGATCCGCGAGGTGTGGTCGTTGGCCCCCGAGAGCAGCCACCGATCGTCCGGGCTGAACGCGATCGCACCGAGCAGGTCCTGATGACCGGCGAGCCGCGCCACGCGCTGATCGCGCAGGTCGAGCACCTCGACCTCGTTGTCGCAGCCGGTCGCCAGGCGCGCGCCGGCGTGATCGAAGGCGGCCAGGTACATGATTCCGGGGCAGCTCAGGCGCGCGAGCTGCTTGCGCGTGATGCGGTCCTGGACCTCGACGTGCTTGTACGCGCTGTCGACGACCGCCAGCTTGCTGCCGTCGGGGCTGAGCAGGACGAGGTAGGTGTCGGACGCATCGAACCGGGCGATCTCCTGGCCGGTCGCGGCCGACCAGATCCGGGCCGCGTGCGCGGTGCCGGTCGCGAAGCGCTGGCCGTCGGCGGAGAACGTCGCGCTCGTGATGGCCTCCCCGGCATCGACGCTGAGCTCGACATCCGGATCGGCGACGGAAAACACGTAGACCGCGCCGTCCGCCGTCGGAATCAGCACGCGGTCTCCTGCGCCGTCGATCCGTAGCGCCGTCACGATCGGCAGGTCGCGCGCGCCGCGCAGGCTCGTGATCTGCCGATGATCGGCCACGTCCCACATGCGGACCGTGAGATCGTATCCCGCGGTCGCCAGCCGCGCGCCGTCGGCGGTGAACTCGATGCTCGAGATCCCACCGCGATGGCCGACGAACTCGCCCAGCGCCGCGCCGCTGGTCGCATCGTGGAGCCGCAGGATGCCGTTGTCACCGGCCACGGCGATCCGGGTGGCGTCCGGGCTGAACGCCACCGCGGTGACCGGGCTGAGGCCGCGGACCTCGCTGCGGCGCACGCCGCCGGGCTGCCACAGCTCGACGACAACGCCGGACACCGTCGCGATCCCTGCGTTCTCGCCGACCGCGATCTTGTCGACCGGCCCGCGCGTCGCGAGCTCGATCACGGCCTGACCATCGACGACACGCACGATCTGGTCGACGCCGAGTGCGACGACGACATCGCCGCACCACGCGATGTGCGACATCGCGGCCGGCAGCGATACGGTCCACAGCCGCGCGCCGGTCGCGACCTGCCACGCCGACAGCTCGCCGTGCACCGCGACGGCCAGGCGCCCCCCGCTCGCGTCGATCCCGAGTCGCTCGGCGTGCGGCGGCCCGATCGACCGGGTCTGTACGCCGTCCCATACCTGGATGGCCTCGGGGAGCGGCACCGCCACGAACGCGCCATCGCGGCTGATCCGGCTGGACAGCATCGCCTCCGCGCCGGGGTGCGGCGGCGGCCGCGCAGTCCGCGGCAGGACGGCGTCGACCCTGCCGGTCGCCGCGTCCCAGATCGCCGCGTCGCCGTCGTCGCTGACCGACAGCACGTGGCGGCCGTCGGGGCGAAACGCGGCCGCGCGGGCCCGCGCCGGGTGGCTGTACACGCCGAGGGTCAGCCCGGCGAACCGCTCCGCGCGCGCGAGCAACAGCCGGACCGCGTTCGAGCGATCGCCCTGGGCGTAGGCCTCGGCGAGGTACGGCAGCGCGCGCAGGTATTCGCCGTCGAGCGACAGCCGGCGCCCCTGTTCCAGATACGATAGCACCAGACGATCGCGCGCGGCGGCCGCGTTCTGGCTCGATGACCGGTACAGCACGCCGAGCGCGACGACGCTGCCGATCAGCAGGACCGAGAACGCCAGGGCCGACAGCGCGAGCGTGCGGTGGCGCCGCGTCCAGTGGCCGAGCATCGCGAGCAGCGAGTAGCTGCGGGCGGTGATCCGCGCACCGGACTTGAACGCCTTGAGATCGGCGGCGAGCGCACCCGCGTCGGGGTACCGGCTGCGCGGTTCAGGCGCGAGCGCCTTGTCGATGATCGCCACCAGATCGTCGTCGATGCCGGCGCCGCGGAGCATCCGCCGGCGCTGCGGCGACCCGGCCGGCGGCTCCCTCTGGAGCGCGCACAGCTCCCAGAGCATGGCACCGATCGCGAACACGTCGGCGCGCTGATCGACCGGCTCGCCGCGCTGCTGCTCGGGCGCCATGTAGGCCGGCGTCCCGAGGACGCTGCCGGCCGACGTCAGGTCGCTGTCGCGGTGTGGGCTGGGCGTGGCGCCGCCGCCGGGGTCGTCCGGGCCGGTCAGATCCTTGGCGAGGCCCCAGTCGATGACGATGGTCTCGCCGAAGTCGCCGATGATGACGTTGGCCGGCTTGAGATCGCGGTGGATGATGTTGCGGCCGTGCGCGTAGGCGATCGCGTCGGCCACCGCGATCACGTGGTGGAGCAGGCCGATGCGGTCCTCGACGGTGGTGCGCTCGGCGATCAGGTCGCGCAGCGGCCGGCCGGCGACCAGCTTCATCGCGTAGAATGGCGTCCCATCGTGCCACCGGCCGGCCTCGTACACCGGGACGATGCCGGGGTGCTCGAGCCGCGCCGTGATCAGCGACTCGCGAAAGAACCGGAGCTCGCTGATGTGGTCGCGCGAGATCAGCTCCTTGATCGCCACGTCGCGGCCGAGATCGCGATCGTGTGCGCGCAACACGCGTCCCAGGCCGCCGCGACCGTGCTCGCCGATGAGACAGTAGCGATCGGCGTCGCGGACCTGGGTCGCTGCGGACCGCTCCGGAGCCGGCGTTGCCGGCGAGCCCGAGCCCGAGCCCGAGCCAGCCGGCGCCGCCTCGGACGGCGACGCGGTCTGCGTCCGGTCGTAGGGCAGGTCGAGCTGCGCCGGACGCTCCCCACCGGCCAGCGGCTCCGCGGAACCGGTCGCCAGCTTCACGGTCGGGGCATCCTCGGACATCGTCGATCAACCGAGCAAGCCACAGAGCAAGGTCCGGGCCGGTCGCCGGGTGCGCTCAACTACCCGAACCCCGTGCAGCGGTGCCGGAACATCGCCTGCCGTCGAACGCCTGCGCATGTTCCGCATCGTATCGATCGATCGTAACTCGTGGGGATCGCGGACGCAGACCGGAACAACTCGGGTGTACCGGTCGCGTTCCGGATCGGCGCCCGCGGCGGTGCCAGCTGCGCGCCGCCACCGCTCGGCCCCAGCCGGCGTCCATCGCGATCCGGCCCACTGCGTCATCGTCGCCACCGCCCACTGGATCGTGGCCGCGGATCGCGCGAGCTCCGCCGCGTGGTCTCGGCGCCGCCCGGATGTGACAGGATGTGCGCGATGGACGGACAGACCCGACGCGACGCGCGGAAGGCGGCCGGGGTCAGCTCCATCGTCGACGACATCTTCACCGCTCACCGGGGCGAGATGACCGCCGTGATCCGGGAGGCGCGGCGCCGGGCGGGGCCGGGGTGAGCCAACCAGGAGCTCGCATGCGCCGAAGACAGTTCCTCGCAACCGCGGCGGCGTGCGCCGCCCTGCCCTGGCGCCGGCTGGGCGCCGCGCCCGCGGCCGGCGCGCCGGTCCGGATCCAGCCGTTCCCGGTCTCGCAGGTCCGGCTGCGGCCGGGGCCGGTGCACGACGCCGCCGAGGTCAATCGCCGCTACGTGCTCGGCCAGGATCCGGACCGGCTGCTGCACATGTTCCGCAAGACGGCCGGGCTGGCGTCGAGCGCCGCCCCGCTCGGCGGCTGGGAGGCGCCGGACAACGAGCTCCGCGGCCACTACACCGGGCACTACCTGTCGGCGTGCGCCCTGATCTGGGCCTCGACCGGCGACGCCGGGGCGCGGCAGCGCGGCGACAAGGTCGTCGCGGGGCTCGCCGACTGCCAGCGCGCGCTGGGGAGCGGCTACGTCAGCGCGTTTCCCCCGGAGCTGTTCGATCGGCTGCGCGACGACCGTCCGGCGTGGGCGCCGTTCTACACGCTGCACAAGATCATGGCGGGCCTGCTCGACATGCACACCCTCGCCGGCAGCGCGCAGGCGCTCGAGGTGCTGACCGGCATGGCGCGGTGGACGGCGCGCTGGACCCAGACGCTCGGCGACGCCGACATGGCGCGCGTGCTCGAGCGCGAGTACGGCGGGATGAACGAGGTGCTGTACAACCTCGCCGCGGTGACCGGCGATCGCCCGTGGCGCGAGGTCGCCCATCGCTTCGATCACGAGCGGATCTTTCGCCCGCTCGCCGCCGGCCGCGACGAGCTCAAGGGCCTCCACGTCAACACCACGATCCCCAAGATCATCGGCGCCGCCCGGCGCTACGAGCTCACGGCGGAGCCGCGCTACCGGCAGATCGCCGAGTACTTCTGGCGCGAGGTCACCGGGCGGCGGGCCTACGCCACCGGGGGCACGAGCAACGGCGAGGGCTGGGGCGCCGATCCGGGCGTGCTGTCGACCGAACTCGGCGGCTACACGCAGGAATGCTGTGTCACCTACAACCTGCTCAAGCTCACGCGCCACGTGTTCCAGTGGACCGGCGATCCGGCGTGCGCGGAGTACTACGAGCGCGCGCTGTGGAATGGCATCCTCGGCACGCAGGCGAGCGACGGTTCCAAGCTGTACTACGTCCCGCTCGGCGCGGGCTACTGGAAGCTGTTCGGCACGCCGCTCGCCGATTACTGGTGCTGCACCGGCAGCGGCTGCGAGTCGTTCGCCAAGCTCGGCGACAGCATCTACTTCCGCGATGACAGCGGGATCTACGTGAATCTGTTCATCGCCTCGGAGCTGTCGTGGACCGAGCGCGGGGTCACGCTGATCCAGGACACCCGGTTTCCCGACGAGCCGCGGACCCAGCTCGTGGTGAAGACCGCGCGTCCGGTCGCGCTCGCGCTCCGGGTCCGCGTGCCGCGCTGGGTCGCGCGCGGCGGATCGGCCCGGCTCAACGGCAAGCCGCTCGACGGCTTCGCGGCGCCCGGCGGATACCTCGTCCTCGACCGGACGTGGCACGACGGCGATCGCCTCGAGATCTCGCTGCCGATGTCGCTGTCCACCGCCCCGATGCCGGACGATCCGAGCCTTTTGGCGATCCTCTATGGCCCGCTGGTGCTCGCCGCGCGCATGGGCAAGGCCGGGCTCGGCCCGGACAACCTGCGCGCCGGCCCCACCCGGCCGCGGACCGTCCCCGAGTACCACGGCGACGGCCTGCCGACCCCGGCGCTGACCGGCGCGGCTCCGTGGGTCCGCGCCGGCACCGCCGGATCGCTGACGTTCCAGACCACCGGTCCCGGCGAGCGCCACGAGCTCGTGCCGCTCCACCGCCTGTTCGACGAGCGCTACGCGGTCTACTTCAAGGTGCCGGTGTGATCGTCGACCTCGACCGGCCGGCGGCGGCGATGATGGACCCAACGCCGGGGCCCGCGACGGTGTGGCTCTCGCCGCGGAGCTAGTCGTTGCGCGTCAACTTAGCGGCTGGTGCGATCGATGTGCCACTCGCCGCGTTCGTGGGGGGCTAGCGAACAGCAGCGAGGCGGGCGTGTGCCTGCCGGCGCAGAACGCGTCGCGCCGCGTAAGCGCATCCACTCCTAACCTCGACGACGATTTCAAAGTGGATGCCTGAAGGCTGAACGAGCGTTGCGCCGACGCAAGACCTCGAGGGGGACACGCGCAGCGCTCACCGCGTCCGGAGTCATACTGGCAGGCACGTAACAAGCTCGTCGACGCCGTACCAGAGCTTCGTGTAGACCGTCGCGAGCGAACCGTCGAGCATGGGGTGAGCGTCGGAACGGTGCGTGCCAGTCAGTCCGTGCCCTGGCTCGGCGGCTTACTCAGCAGCTCGCGAAAGCCGCGCGCTTCGTTGCGAGTCAGCTCGTCGGGGTCGTCGACTAGGCCGAGCAGCGTAGTGCGCAGGGTCGCGAGATCGGTGTCGGCCAGGAGGTCGGTGCGCCGGCGGTAGAACAGATCGGCAACCACGGTGGCGGCCGTGGCCCGCAGCGGCGGGATCCCGGCGAGCGATTCGCGCAGGAGCTTCGCGAGGGCCGCGGCGGCCGGCGGCGCGAGCGCGTCGACGGCGCCGAACATCAGGAGGCGCTGGACCGCCGTGCACAGGTTCAAGCGCGGCCACGGATCATCGATCGCCAGCTGAGCGATCATCGCGAACACGGTGGTCGCCAGCGCATGGGCGGCGGCACGGTCGTTGACGGCGGTGCCGAGCAGGAAGGCCAGCGGGCGTATCACCGCGCCCCGCGGGTCGGCGCCATATCGCGCAACCAGTGCGACCGCTCCGCCGGGGAGCGCGATCAGGGCGCTCATCTGGGCCTGGAGGATCTCCTTGCTGCGCGTATTGTCGGGTTCGAGGCCGCCGTCGCGTGCGAGCACGGTCAGCGTGGTGTCGAGCTCGGACAGCTGGTCCTGCACGTTGGCCTCGATATCACACAAAGGCGGTCCCGGTGCGGATCTCGATATCGACGCGCTCCTCGCCGTCGCGCTGCCGGACCGCACGGTTCTGGAACGTGCGGCTGATGTCGGGTGGACAGGTGTGCAGCGTTGCGGTAATGAAGCTCGCCGCGCTCACGAACGCCTCGTCGCGCTCGGACAGCTGCGAGCGGCTGAGCATGCCCCGCAGCCCGGCGAGGCCGACCAACGCCTCGGCCTTGGTCATCGGCGTCGGCCGCGCCCACGGGAACGCCAGCTCGAGGCCGCCGCCCTGGACCTGGATCCGCCCGCGGTGCTCGGGGTCGCCGGTCCGCGGTATGACCCGCGGGATGACGCGTGGCTCGGCGCGCTCGCGCGCCCGGCTCTGGTAGGCCTGATAGGCCGCGTAGCTCATGATACCGACGGTGGCCACCCCGAGGACGGCGTACGCCACCCAGCCGGGAGGTCCGCCGGCGAGCAGCGGCGCGCCGAGGACGAGCGTGTTGCGTTGCACCGGAGGGGCGCTCGCGGCGGCGCCACTCGGTTCGCCGAGACCCGGCGCGCCGATCGGGGTCAGGATCGGCACGACGGCCCGACGGATCTCGGCTTCGGGCGCTCCGCGTAATGCGAGCAAGCCGGCGTGTCCTCCTTGCAGGTGCGCCAGGGTCTCCGGCGTGGCGCGCGGCGTCGTGGCAGGAGCGGTCGCAGCCCCGGCGCCTGCGGCGGCTCCGCCGGCCTCTGCGTCGGTTGCACCAGCGGCTGGTGTGCTCGGCCGCTCGTCGAGGTCGCCAATTCCCACCGCGAGCGCGGTCTCGAGCAAGTGAATCGCCTCTTCCAGCAGCTCCGGGGCGCTGCGCTGGGCGGCGGCGGCCTGCGGCGCTCCGCCCGCGTCGGTCCGCTGCACCGCGGACCCTGGCGACGATCCGCCGCCCGGCAGCAGATCGGCTGCGCTCTCGCCGCGCACGACGCGGTCGGCGACCTCGTCTGCGTTGCGCTCGTAGGCGTCGCCGGTCTCGCCAACGCCGCCCTTGAGGTGCACGCCGGCGCGCTGCTGCACGACGTGCGCGGCCTCGTGCGCGGTGGTTCGCAGATCGGGCACGCCGGCGAATGCGACATGGTTCCCGGTGGCGTACGCTTGGGCCCCGATCTCGGTACTCGCACGCGCGGCTGCGTCGCCGGTGTGCGCCTGGATCTTGCTCACGTCGTGCGGGCCGAACGCGCGCTGGATCACGTCGAGATGCGGCAGCGCAGATCCGCCGCCGGCGACGCCGCGCTGCGCTGCGCTGCCTCATGGACGTGGTCGTCGGTGGCCGCTCCGGTGGCCTTGCGCTGCACCGGTGCGGCGTTTGCGTACAACGCCTCGGTGAGCGTGCGCTTCCCCGGCGTGCCGACCGATCCGGTGGTGCTTGTACATGCTCCAGGATCTCGGTCACTGCGGCGATAGTCGTGCGCCATCGGTGCTCCTTGCTCGGATGCGCATGCTACATATTCTCTGGACCGCGCCCACTGCGACAAAACGCTGCAAGCAGCGTCCGTCCAGCCCCAACGGATTGCTCCACGCTGGCATGATCGTGGGACAAGAGAGTCGCAGCAAGACCGTTCGTAGACAAGTTCGGCTTGCCGAGGAGCAAGTCCGGATGCCTTTGGTGGAGGCGCTGATCAACGCACGGGCCGACATGATGGACGTGGTGGTCACCGCCGGGCTCAAGGTCGTGGAGGCGATGCTCGAGGAAGACCGGATCCGCGTGTGCGGCGCGAAGCACGCGGGTTCCTGGTCGCGAGATCACGCGCGGCGGTACCGTGCGCGGCGAGCTTGTGCTCGGCGGACGCCGGGTGGCGATCCGTCGGCCGCGTGCGCGCCGTGTCGACGGCGGCGAGGTTCGGCTGCCCGCGTACGAAGCGTTCGGGCGCGAGGATCCGCTGGAAGCGCGTGCGGTGGAGCAGATGCTCGTCGGGGTGGCGACTCGCAAGTACGGCCGCTCGCTCGAGCCGCTACCGGCGACCGTTGCGACCCGCGGAACGAGCAAGAGCGCGGTGAGCCGGCGATTCGTGGCTCGCACGCGCGCGGAGCTGGAGGCCTAGGCGCGACGCCCCCCTGGGGGATCTGGACCTGGTAGCGCTGATGGTCGACGGGATCGGCTCTGGCGACTACACGCTGGTGGTCGCGCTCGGGATCGACTCGACGGGAGAGGAGCACGCGCTCGCGATCCGCGAAGGCTCGACGGAGGACGCGTCGCTGTGCCGGTCGATGCTGGCCGATGTCGTCACCCGTGGCGTGCCGGCCGGACCGGGCCATCCTGGTGGTCATCGACGGTGGCACAGGCGCACGGAGTGCGGGGAGGCAGGTGTTCGGCGAGTACGGGATCGTCCAGCGTTGCCAGGTCCACAAGAAGCGCAACGTGGTGGACCACCTGCCGGACCACGCCAAGCTGCACGTGGGTGCGGCGATGAGCCAAGCCTACGGGCTCACGGACCACGACAAGGCGAAGGCGCAGCTCGAGAAGCTGGCGCGTTCGCTCGACGAGCAGCATCCGAACGCGGCGTCATCGCTGCGCGAAGGGCTCGACGAGACGCTCACCGTTCTGCGACTCGGCATCGGAGCCACCCTGCGCAAGTCGCTGGCGACGACCAACCCGTTCGAGAGCACATTCTCGACGGTGCGGCGGGTGACGCGATGGCCGAGTGGCACGATGGCTCGGCGCTGGGTGCTCGCGGGGATCGCCGAGGCGGAGAAGACGTGGCGGCGGCTGATGGGCAAAGCGGACATGGCGAAGCTCGTGACCGCATTGCGCCAGCTCGACCTGGCGCGCGCGGCACCAGCGATGAGCAAGCGGGCCGCATAGCCAGCGCGCCGCCGGCGACACCACAAGGGACGTGCTGCCGACCGTGCCGCCGTGCCGGAGGCGCAGGGTCAGGGCCAGATCACGACTCGTGTCATTCACTCGAAGTCGCCGCACTGGTCGTGCCCACGTCGGCGTCGCGCTCGCCGAGGCCGCGAGCGACCACGCGGCGCCGACGCGCCCGTCGGGTGACACACCGCTGGTCGTGCCCCCGCCGACACCGGCAAGGCGCCGCGCATCGTCATCTGCGAGGACCCGGCCGCGCGGCGCGCGGTGGCGAGGGCGCGCGGCCGTGGAATTCGATTGATTATTCCGGGATATAAATGCCAGTTTACATAACCTAGATTCTGCGACCCAACTATCTGTCGCGATAATGGGGCAGGGGAACCATAATACGCTGGGCTGCGCTTCGCAAGTTGCTGAGGTTGGCACACGGCTCCGCTGGGCCGCGCGGCCGGCGATCACCAGTACGAGCGCATCCCGTCGTAGGTGCCGTCCTCTTTGTAGCGCGGGCATCCTGGTCGACCACCAGCCTGCCAGAGGCCATTCACGATCGGCGCAAGATAGGCGCGCGGGTCCGTGGCGAGCTGCTCCGCATCGAGCAGAAGCTCGGGGACTGCGACGACATCGCGGTCTATCGTCGGGATCGCCTTGCGGGCTCGATCGATCGAGGGCTGCTCCCTGTGATGCATGCCCTGCACGCCCGTCAGCGTCAGCGCGACAACCAGCGGAGGCAGCACGCCGAGCTCCATCAAGTACGCCGCGCACATCGGAACGAACTTGAACAGCTCGTCCTCGATGGTGCGTGTTCCGAGCTCGTCACCTTCATACAGGAGGCTCGCGTCGACGCTCTCGACCAGACCGCTGCGGAAGAACTGGAGATAGTCTTGGCCCCCTGCGCGCGAGTGGATGACGAATCCATCGACGTTGAACGTGTCCGTCGCATATTCGATGCGGCTGAAGAACGGGGCGACCTGCTTGGCGACGGCTCGGCGTTGGGCATCACGGACGTCCACGGAGGTCTCGCCTTCCAATGAGCTGGTCGGCGCGATGTGAACGATCAGTCGGCGCGTGCCCTCGAGTTGGATCGGTGTCTCGGCGGAGAGCACGGCGGCGATCCGGTCGCGACGCCACACACGAAACCGATTCGCCCAGTCACCGCTCGCATAGATTGCCTCGCGAATACCGCGCGTGTCGAGTTGACGATTCTGCGCCCCATCCCGGACGTAGAAGGCGTTGCGGAAACGCACCATGTGTGGCGCGGCGAAGCTCTTGCGGACGCGGACGAGCAGGAGCGGCCCTCGCGTCCCGCCTTCGACGGCGTGGAGCTCGAGGGACCCGACGGGGAGCTTCGGATCGAGTGCGGTTCCGAGATAGTTTCGAAGCTGGTTGCCGTCCGCATCGAAGTTGAAGCCGGCGAGCCCGTTCAGCGCGCTCGCGATCCCAGTCGGCCGGCCGCCATCCCTCTCCTCGGCGACTCCGTAGACCAGCAGACCGCCGCTGCCGTTCGCCAGCGCGGAGACGTCGACGGCGAAGTCACTCTTTTTGTCGTCATTCGCGCGTGGGTGCGCGGGTTGCTCGTCCTTGTAGTCGAGCTGCCGATTCTCTCGGACCTTGTCGGTGATCAGTGACTGCAAGTCGACCAGGGTGATCGTGCTCAACGGGCGGTCGCTCCACATCCTACGAAGATACCGCAGTGGTGCGGTGCTCGATTGGTCGCGGTGCTTGTCGTGGTAGGTGGCGGCGGTCGGGGGTGAGGTGGCCGAGTTGCTCGAGTTGGGGTGCCAGGAGCAACGGCGCGGGAGTTTACGGTAGGACGCAGCTGCAGGAGCGCCGGCGTTCCATCGACCGCGTGAGCGAGCTCGGCCGCGGCGCGATGAGGTTCACCGCGCTGCCGACGACGCGCGGCCATGTCCGCGCGCGACAAAGCACACGACGTCGAGCCACGCAAGACATTTGGCGCAATGGTCGTGGTGGCGCGAGCTCGGCGGCGGGCGCACTGTTGGTCGGCAAGTCGACCCACATCGAACGCCGCGCCAGAGCTCCTCCGGTGCGGCGGGTTCGTGGGGTCTTGTCGTGTCCTTGCAATCGTCGCCGCTCTCCGAGGAATCGCCCATGTCCGAACCACATCTCGCGCTCGTTGTCGTTCTCGTGCTCGTTGTAGCTCTCGTCGCGCTGCTTCTCTTGGTGGAGGGTGTCTACCGCCGCCGAGCCGACGCCGCACGTGCGCTGAGACCGCCTCGCAGCGCGCAGGCTGCGCCCCGCTTGGCGGTCCGCGCTCGTCGGTGCAACGGCAAAGGCGCCGAGCTCGCGGTTGACGTCGCCGCGCACGGCTGGCCGGCGATCGCCGCCGTGACGGTGCTGGTCGCTGCAGTCACAGCCTGCGTACTGGTGTGGTTCATCGGCTGACGGCGTGGTTCATCGGCTGACGGCGTGGTTCATCGGATGATCGCGGCGGCGGCCGCGCGGCCGCGGTGGTCGTGGTCGTCGAGCCTGGTCGCGCGCGGCGGCGAGGTGGTCGCGGGCATGACCGGGGCGCCGGCGTCGAGATCTTCCAGGAACAGCTCGCGGTCGGGCCGCGGTGATTGCGCGCCGGGCTCGCGTCGCGATGGTCGGCGGTCGACGTTGCCGGCGCCGCCGTGGCGCCGACCTGGTCGAGTGGCCGGCGACCAGGTCGACGCCGGCGATCGCCGCGCCGGCGCGGAGGTGCTCGCCGCCGACCAGAACGCCGAGCGCCACGGCGAGCACCGGGTTCACGTAGGCATAGCTGGTGGCGACCGCGGTGCGCGTGCGTACGAGCAGGTGGCAGTACGCCGTGAACGTGACG
>DATAPF010000552.1:0-5756 GCA_036265355.1 Kofleriaceae bacterium
CCGTGCGCTCGGGCTCGGGCGTGGCCGGGGCCGGCGGCCGCTGGACCTCGGCCGGCAGCGCCTCGGGCAGCGGCACCGGGGGCGCGATCTCGATGTCGACCAGCTCGCTCGACGCGCTGCGCGACGGCGCGAGCGCCGCTGCGACGACCGCGGCCAGGCCGTGCAGCACCGCCGACACCACCAGCGCGCGGCGCAGCGACGAGCCTGGGATCACGAGAGGTTGCACGATTCTCGACGGACGAGCCTCACCGCAGTAGCATCCCACCATGGCCGAGTCCAGCGACCGGCCGGCGCCGTCGCGATCGAGGTTCCATGAAGCTGACCAAGGAGCAGGTCGCCGCGGTGGTCACCGAGGCGTCGAAGAAGATGTCCGATCCCAACTACTCGGCGATGCTGGTCGGCGGGTTCGTCGAGTCACAGACCCCGGTCGCCCAGTTCATCAGCGCGCATGATCGCGAGCTCGGCGGTGCCGAGGCGGTCGTGAACGTGATCTTTCACTGTGCGCTCGTGGCGCAGTGCTTCCAGCGCAATGGCGGCCGGATCCGCACGCTGTCCTACGAGGATCTCGACGCAGCCGCGCGCGGCGAGCCGCTCGCCCGCCTGGAGGCCGCCCAGCTGCCGCTCCACGAGTTCATCAAGGCGAACATCGAGCAGGTCGAGGCCCAGAAGCTGGTCGCGATGATCGCGCTGGCGATCCACGGCACGAGCTAGTCCGGGCCGGGCCGGGCGGGTGGTGCGGGACCCACAGCGCGTCGGTCGCGCAACTGTGATAAGCCTCCGGCATGCCGAATCCGACCGCGACGTTCGAGACGTCCCTCGGGGCGTTCACCGCCGAGATCTTTCAAGACAAGATGCCGATCACCGCCAGCAACTTCGTGAAGATCGCGAAGAGCGGGTTCTACGACGGGCTGCACTTTCACCGCGTGATCGCGGGCTTCATGGTCCAGTTCGGCTGCAAGTACTCCAAGGATCCCAGCAGCCGTGACTGCGGGCGCGGCGACTCGCCGTTCGGCCGGATCAAGGACGAGCACCCGGCCGAGCACAAGCTGTCGAACGAGCCGGGCACGCTGTCGATGGCCAACAGCGGCCCCAACTCGGGGGGCGCGCAGTTCTTCATCAACACCGTCCACAACCCCCACCTCGACTGGTTCACGCCCGGGCAGTCCAAGCACCCGGTGTTCGGCAAGGTCACGTCCGGGATGGATGTGGTCAAGAAGATCGAGGCCGCGCAGACCGAGCCGGGCGATCGGCCGAGGACGCCGATCAAGATGGTCAAGGTGACGGTCAACGAGTAGCGGGCTCAGGCCTGCCCCATGCGGCCGAGCTTGCGGATCTCCTCGAGCTGATCGCGGAGCTGCATCTCCTCCAGATAGGCGCGCATGCCGGGGCGCGACTCGACGTACGCCGACCATGCGCCCTTCATGAACGCGTCGATGTCGACGCCTTGCTCGACGCAGATCGCCGCCGCCTGGGTGAGAAGTCGACCGACCTCGACCTGCCAGGGCAGCCCGCGAGCGTCGATCGACTCCGATTCGCTGGTCTCGGGCTGCGCCGAGTCTGGATGATGCTGCACGGTGGACTCCTGCCTCCTAGCAAAAGCATCGTTCGTGCCGGCCGCAACCCCGGAACGACCGGGGGCCGACCTGGCCACTCGGGTAGCGCTCAGCGCTCGGTGCGCAGCAGGCAGCGCAGCACCTCGGCGATTCCCCAGGCCTGGGCGACGCAACCACCCGGAGTGAACGGCGGCTCGGCGTCGAACACTTCGCTTACATAGCCGATGCAATTTTCCCGCAGGTGAGAGATCAGACCATCGAGTGCGCGCCGGGCGCTCACGGCGTCTCCCCGCACGCGCAACACGGCATCGACGTACGGCCCGATCAGCCAGCTCCACACCGTGCCCTGGTGGTACGCGGCATCGCGCGTCACCAGATCTCCCCGGTAGCTCGGCTTGTAGTCGGGATGGCGCGGCGACAGCGAGCGCAATCCGAACGGCGTGACCAGCTCGCGCTCGACGGTCTCGAGCACGGGCTGCCAGTGCGCGGGATCGAGCACGGGGTGGGGCAGCGAGATCGCGAACAGCTGGTTGGGCCGGCACGCCGGATCGTCGCCGTGCTCGCCGTCGACCACGTCGTACAGGTGGCCGCGCTCGGGGCTCCAGAACCGCTGGTTGAACGCGGCGTGGGCGCGCTCGGCGGCGTGCCGCATGCGCGCGGCGCCCGGCCGATCGCCGGTATCGTCGAGCCACGCCTGCATCAGCCGCAGCGCGTTGTACCAGAGCGCGTTGATCTCGACCGCCTTGCCGCGGCGGGGCGTGACCACCCAGTCGCCGACCTTGGCGTCCATCCAGGTCAGCTGGTAGCCCTCGGCGCCCTGACCGAGCAGGCCGTCGGCCGGATCGACGCGGATGCCGAACCGCGTGCCGGCCATGTGGTGGTTGATGATGTCGACCAGCGCGGGCAACAGGTGGGCGAGCGTGCGGTGGTCGTCGCTCGCGCGGACGTAGCGGTCGATCGCGTGGAAGAACCACAGCGTCGCGTCGGCGGTGTGGTACAGGCCCTCGCTGGCACCCTCGGGGAACATGTTGGGCACCAAGCCGTCGCGCAGGTGGTGGGCGAACATCCGCAGGATCGATCCGGCCTCGGCGCTGCGGCCGGTCGCCAGGGTCAGGCCCTCGAGCGAGATCATCGTGTCGCGGCCCCAGTCGGTGAACCAGTGGTAGCCGGCGATCACCGTCCAGGCCTCGTCGCCGGCGATCCGGGCGCGGATGTGGTCCTCGTGGCGGCCGGCCGGCCGGATCACGAACGCGTCGGCGGCGAGCACGAGCTCGGCGGCCGGGCCGCGGCGGGCGGCCGGCGGCGCGGCGTCGAGCAGCCGGAACCGGCGCTCGGTCTCGGTGGCGAGCGCCTCGGGCGCGCCGATCGTGAGGATCGTGTCCCACGGCTCGGTCGACGCGATCAGCGCGACCTCGCCGCCGGGCGCCAGGTGGGCGCGGAACCGGCCGGGGCTGTACAGCCGGCCGCGCGACGCGTAGCCGCGGCTCTCCTCGGTGACGTACGCGATGTCGGGCACCGCGCGCGGCTCGATCACGAACGACGTGCGCTCGCCGGCGAGGTGGAGCTTGAGCGGAGGCAGCGGCGCCGGCGCGGTGAGCTCGATCCGCGCGCCGAACGCGTGCAGCGGGTAGGCCTCGGGGATCGCGGTCGACACCGGCTCGTCGTGGCCGCGGAACTGCAGCGCGGGCCGCAGCTCGAGCCGGATCGGCGGGCCGTCGAGCAGGCGGTAGACCACCACCGCCGTGTTCTGGCTGTACGACAGCACGATCCGCCGCTCGATCACCGCGCCGTGGCCGGCGTAGCGCCAGATCGGCAGGCCGAGCTCGGTGCGGAAGTCGACCAGCGGGATCCGGCCGTCGTGGCGCTCGTCGCGCGGCCCGCTGGCGAATGCCGGACCGTCCCAGCCGAGGTCGACGCGCGTCCCGTCGTGCAGCCGGACCTGCTCGAGCAACGCGTTGAGCATCATCACGCGGCCGGCCGGGTTGGGCAGCGCGGCGATCAGGTAGCCGTGGTAGCGCCGGGTCGGCGCGCCGCCGATCGTGCCGGACGCGTAGCCGCCCAGGCCGTTGCACACCAGCCACTCGCGGCGGACCACCGGATCATCGGCCGGGAGCGCGGCGGTCATCGCACCGGCTCCTTCGCGCGCGGCTCGCCGGGCGGCGGCTCGTCCCACCGCGCGGCGGCCGGATCGGGCGCGAGCACGATCGCGGCGTGGGCCGGGATCGCGAGCCGCTCCCGATCGAACGGCGGCGGCGTGCCGTGGCCGCCGTAGCGCGGGTCCTCGCTCGACCACACCAGCTGCCAGCCGGTGCCGTCAGGCGGGGCCACCAGCGGCTCGGCGGCAACCGGCGAGGCGTAGGTCGGGCCGAGGTTGACCACCAGCAGGCGATCGCGCAGCGGATCGGGCTGGCTGTAGCGCACGACGAGCGCGCGATCGGACAGCACGGCGCCGTCGACCGCGTCCGGCCGCGGGTCGGTGAACGCCGGATCGCGGCGGCGCAGCGTCATCAGATCTCTGTGCAGCGCGACCAGCGGGTGGTCGAGCCGGCGGTGGCGCGGATCGAGCACGCAGCCGCGGAACGTGGCCTCGGCGGTCGGGTCGGCGAGCGCGGCCTGGGCCTCGGGCGTGGCGAGCCGCGCGAACTGCGCGACGAACCGCGCGCGGCCGTCGCGCACGGCGGCGGCCAGCGGCGGGGCGTGATCGGCGAAGAACCGCCACGGCTCGGTCGCGCCGTGCTCCTGGCCCTGGAACAGCATCGGCAGCTCGGGGCCGAGCAGCAGCACCGCGGTCAGCGCGCGCAGCGTCGCCGGATCGGTCAGCGCGCTCAGCCGCTCGCCGAACCCGACGTTGGCGACCTGGTCGTGGTTCTCGAGGAAGTGGATCAGCCGGTGGCGGGCGACGCCGCGGGTCGACCAGCCGCGCGGCTTGTCCTGCCACGGGTAGATCTGGCCCTGGTAGAGGAAGCCGCGCTTGATCGCCGACACCAGCTCCTGCGCGGTGCCGCGGTAGTCGTGGAGGTAGCCCTCGATCAGGCCGGTGGCGGCGACCCGCGCGGTGTGGTGGAAGTCGTCGTTCCACAGCGCGTCGAGCTCGAACGGCGGGGCGAGCAGCCGGCAGTCCTGCGGCTCGTTCTCGCCGACCATGAAGATCCGGCGGCCGCGGCCGGCGGCGCGCGCGGCCCGGGTGATCGCCGCGAGCACGTGGTCGGGCGAGCGATCGAAGATCTGCTGGGTCGCGTCGATCCGCAGCCCGTCGAGGTGGAACTCGTCGATCCAGTACGCGGCGTTCGCGGTCACCAGCTCGCGCACCGGCGCGCTGTCCGGGCCGTCGAAGTTGAACCCCGCGCCCCACTCGCTGCGCCGCTCGGCCTGGTAGGCGGGCGACCACGCGGGCAGCGGATTGCCGGCCGGCCCGAGATGGTTGTAGACGACGTCGAGGATCACGGCGAGCCCTGCGCCGTGGGCGCGGTCGACGAACCGCCGCATGTCGTCGGGCGTGCCGTAGCACCGCGACGGCGCGAACAGGTTGACGCCGTCGTAGCCCCAGTTGTGCCGGCCGGCGAACTCGGCGACCGGCATGAGCTCCAGCGTCGTGATCCCGACGTCGGCGAGGTAGCCCAGCCACGCGGCCGCCGCCGGCCACGTGCCCTCGGGCGTGAACGTGCCGACGTGCAGCTCGTACAGCACGTGGCGATCCGGCGCGATGCCGGTCCATCCGGTGTCGGTCCACGCGAACCCCGGGTCGATCAGCTGCGACGGGCCGAACGGTCCGTCGGGCTGGTAGCGCGACGCCGGATCGGCGTGCAGCGCCGGATCGTCGCCGAGCCGGAACCGGTAGCGCGCGCCGGCGATCAGCCCCGGCACGAACCCGGCGTGATAGCCGTCGGAGGCACCGTCGAGCACGACCTCGTCCGGACCGGCGCGGGTCGCCGACTCGATCACCAGCGTCACCTTGCGATGCCCCGGTGCCCAGACCCGGACGTGCGCACCGCGATCCGCGACCTCGGCCCCGATCGGGAGTCTGCGCGCCGGCATCTCTACGCGGCGCTGCACTCGATATGCCACCGCGGCTCGCCCTGCCGGGCGGGAGCGTCGTCCGCGCCCGCGAGCGCGAACGCGCACCGGGCGCAGAGGCACTGCTCGACCGACCCGGACCCCGGTGGTAGCGTCCCCGGATGCGCCCGCTGTTGGTTCTCGCCGCCG
>DATAPF010000553.1:0-4893 GCA_036265355.1 Kofleriaceae bacterium
CGACATCTCGATCCCGTCGGTCACTCCGTCGAACATCGTGGTGGACGCGCGCGTCGTCGATGCGCCCGGAGCGATCGACCTGAACATCGACCTGCTCGGCGTGGTGCTGACGATGACCGGCAGCGTCTCGCTCCTGAGCCCCCCGGCGCTGGTCGTCGCGGGCGGCGTCACCGCGGACCTCCACGCCTCGGCCCGGATCACGCTCGACACCGCTGCGGACGGCTCGATCGCCGTGGCCGTCACCGGCGTCACCGCCACGCTCGGCGCGCTGACCCCGGGCTTCACCGGCGACGACGGCCCACGGCTCGACGGGCTGATCATCGTCGGCAGCAGCGACTTCCGCGCGCTGATCGAGGGCCAGCTCGGCAGCGTGATCCCGACGTTCACCGACAAGCTGCCACCGCTGCTCCAGCAGCTGCTCGGCGCAGCCGACCAGCTGCTCGCCAACCTCTCGTTCACGCTCGACCCCGGGCTCGGCAGCCCGGTGACGCTCCAGCTCGGCGGGCAGCTCGGCGGGCTCGACGTCGCCGCCGGTGCGACCACCGGCCACGTGACGGTGCGCGAGGACCTCTCGGTCCGGACCTCGGGCGCGCCGATCCACGCGGCCTCGCCCGGCGCGGCGCGGCTCGACACCACCGCGGCCGAGCCGGTGCTCGACACCTCGGGCCTGCACCTCGGGATCCGCCTCGACTTCCTCAACGCGCTGCTCCACGCGCTGTGGAACGCCGGTCTGCTCGACGGCAAGCTGACGTCCGGCAACCTGTCGGCGACCGTGAGCGCGCGGCTGCCCCCGCTGGTCCGTCCGACGCCCGCGTCGTCTGCGTGCAAGATCGACGGCGAGCGCTGCGACGTCCAGCTCCAGCTCGGTCAGGTCGAGATCCAGCTGATGGGCTTCGACCAGAGCTTCGCGGTCAACGCGTCCGCCGGCGCCCGGATCCAGGTCGCCGGCAACACGGTGTCGCTCGCGATCCAGATGACGCCCGACGTCACGGCCTGGGAGACCTCGGCGATACCGGGCGGAACGCTCAGCCCCGACCTGGTGAGCAGCCTGATCTCCACGACCGTGTGGCCGCAGCTGTTCGGTGCGATCGGCAGCAAGCTGACGTTCCAGCTGCCGCTGCCGGACCTCGCCACGCTCGGCCTCGGCGATCTGGCGCCGGCGCTGGCCAACGCCCAGCTGTCGCTGCAGGCCGGTCCGCGGCCGACCGTCACGCCGAGCGAGCTCGTGCTCGGCGCCGACCTGGTGCTCGCGACGCCCGCGCCGTGACCGGAGGCGTGGGGGCGGGCAGTCAGCCTCGGCGCCCTCGGCGACGGCTCACGGCGTGATGTCGGCTGCGGGCTTCACCGCGGCCGAGCCGAGCATCTGGTTGGAGCGGATGTAACCGCCGCCGCCCCCGCCCCCGCCACCGCCGGCACCGATGTCACCGGTCACCCCGAGGAGTCCGGGCAGGGTGTTGCTGGCCGCGGGATACCCCAGGCCGCCGTCGCCGCCGTTGAAGCCCATCCCGCCGATCCCGCCCACTCCACCGGACGCCGGCGCGATCGGGGTCACGAGGACGGGCTCGAGACCGTCGCTGCCTTTCACCGTGCTCTGCGACAGGTCGATCGCGCTGCTGCCGCCGCCGCCACCGCCGCCATCGGCGATCAGGATGGTCGACGGCATCGTCGAGATGGACAGGGCGAACAGCACGATCATGCCGCCGGATCCGCCACCCCCGCCGCCGTGCATGGCATCCCTGCCCTTGCCGCCGGCACCGGACACATCGATCTTTCCGGACATCGAGATCGCCCCCGACGAGACCAGGTACACCGCACCACCGCCGGCACCCCCGTCGGTCGCATTGCCACCGCCTCCCGGCTGCCCGGCGCAACCACCGCGCAGCCGTGCCGGCGCGCCCACTTGCCCGCTGGCTGCCTGGCCTCCGGGCACCGATCCGCCCGCCGCGCCGTTCCCCGCGCCGCCGCCACCTCCCGGGACCATGAACCCTCCCCCTGCACCCCCGCCCCCCGGGGGACCCATGCCGGGAGCTGCGGGGAATGGTTTGCAGTCCGCCGACGACGCAGATCCGGGCCCCACGGCCCCGGCATGGTGACTCGCGGCATCGAGCAGCCCGGTGACCGTGATCCCGGTCTGCGCGACGAGGACGAGCGGCCGATTCCCGGTGACGCTCACCGAGCCGACGGCGATGGTGTCACCGACGATGATGCATGCATCGGGCTGCGATGCAGTCCAGCTGGCCGGCAACGTGCCCAGACACAACTGGCTCGCGTGGGTGTCGAGCGTTGCCGGAATCTGCACCTGGCCGCTGGCCCTGGCATCGAGGCAGACCTGCCAGCCGCTCGGGCCGTAGCAGAACCCGTTGCCGGTCGGCGATCCGTCGGGCAGCGGTCCAGCGTCGCCGCCGGGTCCACCCGGCGTATCGACGCCGGCATCCGGACCCGGCTTTCCCGAGTTCGAAGCGGATCCACAACCAGGGGACGCAGCAATCGCCATGACCGCAGCGATCGCGAGCCCACGACCCGAACTCCAAGGGGACCGGCGCACGGCCACAGCTTTGCGACTCACCGTTGCCGTTGTCAATGATTGTCGCCGCGGGCCAATGTGCGCGGAAGTGAGTACTCTCACTCCGCCGGAGAAAACTTCACCCCGGCGCGTCTGATCGTCGGATTCAGTGCGCGACGGCGTCGATCCGCGCGCGCGCCCAGCCGGCGCGGTGCTGCAGGTTGACGTAGTCGCCGTCGAGTGGACGATCGGCCCACTTCGCGAGCTCGGCCTCGGCCGCGGCGAGATCCTTCTTGGCCGCCTCGGCGTCGATCTCGACGGTCGGCATCGCCTGCTCGACCAGGATCTCGACCGCGCCGCTCGGGTCGACCCGCAGGTAGCCCGACGACACCGCGAACCGCTGGCGCGCCTTGGTGCCGATCGTGAGCACGCCCGGCTTGAGCGCGGCCAGCATCGGCACGTGACCCGGCAGCAGCTCGAACTCGCCGAGCTCGCCGGGCGCCTGCACGCTGTCGGCGTCGGTGTGAGCGACGACACCGCGCGGTGTCACCAGGTTGACTCCGAGGAAGGTGGGGAATCCGCTCGCCATGGTGGGTCCTCGCGCTAGGCGCGCTTGGCGAGCTCGGCGGCCTTGGCGCGCACGTCGTCGATCGTGCCGGTCATCTCGAACGCCTGCTCGGGCAGGTCGTCGCACTTGCCCTGGAGGATCTCCTCGAAGCTGCGCACGGTGTCCTCGCGCGAGCAGAAGATGCCGCTCATGCCGGTGAAGGTCTCGGCGACGTGGAACGGCTGGCCCATGAACTTCTCGATCTTGCGGGCGCGCGACACCGTGAGCTTGTCGTCCTCGGACAGCTCGTCCATGCCGAGGATCGCGATGATGTCCTGCAGGTCCTTGTAGCGCTGCAGGATGCGCTGGACCTCGCGGGCGACGTGGTAGTGGCGCTCGCCGACCACCGCGGGCGTGAGGATCGTCGACGTCGAGTCCAGCGGATCGACCGCCGGGTAGATGCCCTTCTCGGTGATCGCGCGGTTGAGCACGGTCGTCGCATCGAGGTGGGCGAACGCGGTGGCCGGCGCCGGGTCGGTCAGGTCGTCGGCCGGGACGTAGATCGCCTGCACCGAGGTGATCGAGCCGTCCTTGGTCGACGTGATCCGCTCCTGCAGACCGCCCATCTCGGTCGACAGCGTCGGCTGGTAACCGACCGCGCTCGGGATCCGGCCGAGCAGCGCCGACACCTCGGAGCCGGCCTGGGTGAACCGGAAGATGTTGTCGATGAACAGCAGCAGGTCCTGCTTCATCACGTCGCGGAAGTACTCGGCGACGGTCAGCGCCGACAGCCCGACCCGCTGGCGGGCGCCGGGCGGCTCGTTCATCTGGCCGAACACCAGCGCGGTCTTCGACAGCACGGTCGAGCCGTCGAACAGGATCGCGCTGCCGAGCTCGTGGAACAGGTCGTTGCCCTCGCGGGTGCGCTCGCCGACGCCGGCGAACACCGAGTAGCTGCCCGACTTCTTGGCGACGTTGTTGATCAGCTCCTGGATCAGCACGGTCTTGCCGACCCCGGCGCCGCCGAACAGGCCGATCTTGCCGCCGCGGCGGTACGGCGCGAGCAGGTCGATGACCTTGATCCCGGTCTCGAACATCTCGACGTTCACGCTCTGGTCGGTGAACTTCGGCGCCGAGCGGTGGATCGGCGAGCGCTGGGTCGCCTTGACCGGTCCGGCCTCGTCGACCGGGTTGCCGACGACGTTCATGATCCGGCCGAGCACCTCGGTGCCGACCGGCACCGAGATCGGCGCGCCGGTGTTCTTGACCGACTGGCCGCGGATCAGGCCGTCGGTCGAGTCCATCGCGACGCAGCGGACCATGTGCTCGCCGAGGTGCTGGGCGACCTCGACGGTCAGGTTGTCGTCGCACTTGTCGATCGACGGGTTGGTCACGAGCAGCGCCGTGTTGATCTCGGGCAGCTCGGCCGAATCGAACGCGACGTCGACCACCGGGCCGATGACCTGGACCACGCGGCCGATCGAGTTGGGGGAATAGTCGGTAGTAGCCATGTTCGTTACCCCTTGAGTGCCTCGGCGCCGCCGATGATCTCCAGGAGCTCCTTGGTGATCGCGGCCTGGCGGGCCCGGTTGTAGGACAGCGTGAGCCGCGAGATCATCTCGCCGGCGTTCTTGGTCGCGTTCTCCATCGCGGTCATCTGCGCGGCGAAGAACGCCGCGATCGACTCCAGCGCGGCGCGGTAGAGCTGGATCTGGACGTAGAGCGGGACCAGCCGGTTGAGCAGCTCCTGCTTGCTCGGCTCGTAGACGAAGTCGCTCTGGGTATCCGCCTGGACCTGCGCCTGCGCCGCCGGCGCGCCCTGCCCGGCCGGGACCAGCGCGGT
>DATAPF010000554.1:0-15953 GCA_036265355.1 Kofleriaceae bacterium
GCCACGCTCGACCGCGGCGAGTGGTTCCCGACCGCGGCGGCCGCCCAGATCGCGCTCGAGATCGGCGACGCGCTCGACGCGATGCACGCGGTCGGCGTGATCCACCGCGACGTCAAGCCGGCCAACATCCTGCTCGACCGCAAGCGCGACCGCGCCGTGCTGGTCGACGTCGGGGTCGCGGTCCGCGCCGGCGACCAGCGCGACGCCGCCGGCACGCCGGGGTTCGCGGCGCCCGAATCGTTCCTCGAGCGCGTCGACGCGCCGACCAGCGACGTCTACGGCCTGGGCGCGACGGTGTACTGCATGCTGACCGGCCGCTCGCCGTTCGGCTCGGGCTCCGCGCCGCAGATCGTGCAGCGCCAGCTCGCCGAGCCGCTCGCGCTGCCGTCGCAGCTCCGGCCGTCGCTGTCCGAGGCGGTCGACGCCGTGCTCGCCAAGGCGCTCGCGCCGGCGGCCAGGAAGCGGTGGGCCTCGGCGTCGACGTTCTCGATCGCGGTGGCCCGCGCGCTCGACCGGCTGCCCGACGAGCCGGCCGTGATCCTGCGCGCCCCGCCCGATCCGATCCAGGCCGCCGAGGCGCTGCTCGGGCCGACCGAGGGGATCGCCGACGTCGGGCAGGTCGCGCTGCCCAGCACGCCGAGCCAGCGGGTGATCACCGGGAACGTCCGCGCCGCGCACCTCCGGGTGCTGTCGCGCCTGCTCCAGCATCACGTCGGCGAGTCCGGGGTCGCGCGGATCGTCAACGAGCTCCCGGCGCTGGCCCGCGCGCTGTCGCCCAGCCTGGCGCCGCTCGGCTGGATCGACCTCGCCGACCTGGTCGCCGGCTTCGAGGTCGCGCGCAACCACGTGCCGAGTCAGCTCGTGCCGCGCAAGGTCGGCCGCGGCACGATGAGCGCGACGTTCGCACGGCTGTTCGGCGCCGATCCGACCACGCTGGCGGCCGAGACCGTGCTCGCCGCACTGCCCGCGTTCTGGGCGCGCTACCACGACTGGGGCGACGTCGAGGTCGCGGTCCACCCCCAGCGGGCCGACGTCGTGCTGCGCGGCTACGCCGGCTCGCTCGACGTGTGCGCGCTGGTCGCCGCCGAGCTCGAGCGCGTCGTCGAGCTGACCGGCGCCACCACCGCCGAGGCCGCCCACCCGGCGTGCGTGTTCACCGGCGCCCGGCGCTGCGAGTACCACGTGACCTGGACCGCGGCCGGGTGAGCGGGGCGCGGCCGTGGTAACACCTGGCCCATGCGCACCCCGTTCGTCGTCGGCAACTGGAAGCTCCACAAGACGATCGCCGAGTCGCTGGCCCTGGTCACCGAGCTCAAGAACCAGCTCGGCGCGGTCAAGGGCGTCGCGGTCGGCGTCGCGCCGGTGTTCACCGCGCTCCACGCCGTCGCCAGGCGGCTCGAGGGCTCGCCGATCGCGACCTGCGGGCAGGACTGCCACTGGGAGTCCCGGGGCGCATGGACGGGCGAGGTCTCGGCCGATCTGCTCGCCGACGCCGGCGCGAGCTGGGTGATCGCCGGCCACAGCGAGCGCCGGCAGTTCTTCGGCGATACCAGCGAGAGCGTCGGCAAGAAGGCGCGCGCGGCGCTCGCCGCCGGCCTGGGCGCGATCGTCTGCGTCGGCGAGTCGCTCGCCGAGCGCGACGCCGGCCGGACCTTGGTGGTGGTCGACGACCAGCTCGCCGGTGGGCTCGCCGGCATCGACGCGGCGAGCGCCGCCCGGCTCGTGATCGCCTACGAGCCGGTGTGGGCGATCGGCACCGGCCGCACCGCGACCCCGGCCCAGGCCCAGGAGGTCCATGCCCACATCCGGCGGCGGCTCGCCGAGCGGCTCGGCGCCGAGGCCGCCGCCGCGATCCGCATCCAGTACGGCGGCTCGGTCAAGCCGGGCAACGCCGAGGCGCTGATGGCCGAGGCCGACATCGATGGCGCCCTGGTCGGCGGGGCCTCGCTGGAAGCCACTGATTTTGTTGCGATCGTCAAGGCAGCCAGGGCGGGCTGAGGGTTGCACAGCCCCGCGGGTTGGGCTAGAAGCAAGTTCCGCATGTCGACGCTGATCACCATCCTGCACGTCATCGTGTGCCTGTTCCTGATGCTCACGGTACTGCTGCAGAGCGGAAAGGGCGGCGGCATGGGCGCGGCGTTCGGTGGCGGCAACGCGGCGACGGTGTTCGGCGGCTCGGGCGCGTCGACGTTCCTCCGCCGGCTGACCGCGGGCGCCGGCACGCTCTTCATCCTCACGTCGATGCTGCTCGCGTTCCTCGCCAGCCACAACTCGGCCGATCCGCTTCAGAAGTTCGGCCAGCAGCAGGAGAAGGTCGCCGCCGAGAAGGAAGCGGCCAAGAAGAAGGCGATGGAGGCCAACCCCGGCCCGGGCTCGGCGGCGGGCAGCGCGAGCGGCTCGGGCTCCGCGTCCTCGTCGATGATGGCCCCGTTCGCACCGGACCAGGGCAGCGCCGCGGGGACTCCGGCCACCGGCGCCGGCGGCTCGGCTGCGCCCGCCGAGGCTCCGGCCGCGGCCGGCACTGCCGCGGCTCCTGCGGCCCCGGGTGGCGCCGCGCCAGCCCCGCCTGCCGAGGCTCCGCCGGGCGCGGGCAAGCCGGCCGACGGTGCGAAGCCGACCGATGGTGCGAAGCCCGCCGACGGTGCGAAGCCCGCCGACGCCAAGCCCGCCGGCGCGGCGAGGCCCACCGGGTCCGCCGCCAAGCCGAAGTGATCGAGACCTGCTCACCCTGGCGAGGACCGCCACCGTCACCTGGGCCACCTGGGCCACCTGGGCCGCCTGGGCGGCAGACCGGGGAAGCCGGCGCTGTGGACAGCGGCGATCCCACCCTGCGGCGCATGCGCGGCGCGCCCGGGTGGATCTGCTAGATTCCCCCGCATGCGGTTCGCCAAGTACCACGGCCTGGGGAACGACTTCCTCGTGGTCGATCTGCGCACCGCCGACCCGGCCGACGCGGCGGCCATCCAGGCGCCGCACAACGTGATCGCCCTGTGCGATCGCCAGTTCGGCGTCGGCGGCGACGGCGTGCTCGCGATCCTGCCGTCGGCCACCGCCGACGCGCGGATGCGCGTGCTCAACAGCGACGGCAGCGAGGCCGAGATGTGCGGCAACGGGCTGCGCTGCGTCGTCAAGGAGCTGTACGACCGCGGCGGCCTCGCCCGGCCGACGCTCGCGATCGACACCGGGGCCGGTCGCCTGGTCTGCGACGTCGAGGCACCGGGCGGCGGCGCCGTGCGCTCGGTGACCGTCGCGATGGGCACGCCGCGACTCCTGCGGGGTGAGATCCCGATGACCGGGCCGGCCGGCGAGCGCTGCATCGAGCAGCCGCTTTCCATTCCGGTGATTCCGGCGATTCCGGCCATCGGCGGCGCGACCCGCGCGGTGACCTGCGTCTCGATGGGCAACCCGCACGCCGTCAGCTTCGTCGGCTCGCGCGACGAGGCCATGGAGCTCGCCCGCACCGTCGGACCTGTGGTCGAGCGCCACGCCTCATTCCCCAACCGCACCAACGCCGAGTTCGCGCACGTCCCGCACCGCCGCGAGATCGATCTCGTGGTGTGGGAGCGCGGCTGCGGCATCACGCTGGCCTGCGGCACCGGCGCGTGCGCCACGGCCGTGGCCGCGGTCGTCACCGGCCGCGCCGACGAGGCCACCCCGATCCGCGTCAACCTCCCCGGCGGCAGCCTGGAGATCACCGTGCACCCGGGGCTCAGCGCCGTGTCGATGAAAGGCCCGGCGCTCCACGTGTTCGACGGCGTGCTCGACCTCGCGCGCCTGCAGCCGCGGCCGTCGTAATCGCCGCCGCGACCAGCGTCGCGGACCGACCCGATCGACCGGCGCGCCGGCTAGAAGTACGTCTGCTGCGGCTGGGCCTGAGGCTGTTGTGACCGCTGTTGCTGAGGCTGCTGCTGCGGCCGGTAGGGCTGGTAGCCCTGCGGTGGACGCCGGCGGTACGGATTGTCCTGTAGCTCGCCATCGCCCTGCCCGCCGTAGGGTGACGCCCCATCGACCGGCCGCGCGGTCGGCGCGCCCTGCCGCCATCCGCTCCAGTCCCCGACGCGGTCTCGCCGGTCGCTCCACCATCGCCCCGCGTACTGCCGGCCCTGGCTGTCGAACACCAGGAAGCCCTCCCCGGCCAGCGCCGGATCGTTGGGCTCCTGCCAGCGAAACTGCAGGACGTTGCCGCGCAGGTTGCCGGCGAAGTACCCGACGACCTCCTGGCCCTGGCGCTGGTAGACCCAGATGCCGTGCACGCTGCCGGCCTCGAGGCCGCCCTTGCTGGCATCGGGCTCGATCTTCACGGCGCCGAACGTCGAGCGCCACAGCCCGAGCGCGAGCGACGGCTCCATGTCCTGCGGCGGCGGTGGGCTGCTGTCGCTCCCGGGCCCGGACAGCGGCTTCTGGTTGGAGCTCGACGTCGACGTCGCGGATCCTGCCGCGGCGGCGCATGCGACCAGGACGGCGGCGATCCGCGCAACGTTACCGGCGCTCATCGCGCGCAGTATACCCGCCGCGCCAGTTCGCCGCAGCCGCTGATCGTGCGCCAGGTGTTGTCGATTTCTCCCAACCTGATAGTGTGCGCCTGCAATCCGTGCGGTGCTCCACACCAGCTGGCACGCAGCTGGCACTCAGCTAACCACCTGGCGATCACCCTCGGGGCGCGGGCCCATAGCTCAGCGGTTAGAGCGGCCGGCTCATAACCGGTGGGTCCCTGGTTCAAACCCAGGTGGGCCCACTGACAACAGGAATCGCGAGGCCCCGGACGGGGCGATGTCGCGGCCACGCCGCGCCCATGCAAAGATGGCACGCCGAAAGGGTACGAAGTGCGCGAACAGCTTGTCCTCCTCCTCCAGCTCCAGCATTCGGACGGCAAGGTCCGCGAGCTGCAGTCCGCCGTCACCCAGCTCCCCGCCAAGCTCGATCCGCTGCGCCGCGACCTCGCCAAGCTCCAGGGCATGCTCGATGGCGAGCGCAGCAAGCTGAACGAGACCAACAGCTGGCGCAAGGCCCAGCAGGAGCTGATCGACCGCGAGCGCGAAGCGCTGCGCCAGGCCCAGGGCAAGTTCCAGGCGTCGAAGAACACCAAGGAGTTCAACGCGTCCAGCCGCGAGGTCGAGAACAAACGCAAGGCGATCGGCGATCGCGAGGGCGAGCTCAAGAAGGTCAACGAGGCCGCCGCCCAGTCGAGCACCCAGCTCGACGCGCGGACCAAGGACGTCGACGTGCTCCGCGCCGAGCTCGCCGCCAGCGAGGCGGCGATGTCGGGCCAGCTCAACGCGCTCAAGGCAGAGCTCGCCGAGGCGACCGCCGTTCGCGACGCCGCCCGCGTCCAGGTCGAGACCCAGTGGGTCAAGATCTACGACTCACTCGCCGCCAAGAAGGGGTACGCGGTCGCACCCGTCGTCAAGGGTGTGTGCCAGGGCTGCCACATGGCGCTGCCGCCGCAGCTCGCCAACATGCTGGCCCGGATGGTGAGCATCGAGACCTGCCCGCGCTGCGGCCGGCTGATCTACCGCAAGGAGCTGATCGAACCCGAGCCGGCTCCCGAGGCCAAGGCCGAAGCCGAGCCCGCGGCCAAGGCCGAGCCCAAGCGCAGCAAGAGCGGCGCGAAGGGCAGCCGCGCCAAGGCTGAGAAGAAGCCCGAAGCCAGGGCCGAGGTGCCGGCCGACGCGGCCAGCGAGGCGCCGCCCGAGGCCGAGCCGCCGAGCGACGCCGAGGCCGGGCCGGAGGCGAGCCCCGATGCGGAGCCCGGGTTCCCGACGTAGCCGCCCGCTCCCGTCTGACCTTGACGTCGACCTTGACCTGATCGTTGACCCACAGCGTTGAGGTTGACGGCGACGTTCGACGTTGAGCCCACCGTCGACGTTGGACGTCGACCGATCCCGTGCTGCAGCCTCGACGGAGCGCGACAACGAGGACGAGGACGAGGTCGACGATGTAGGTCAGACGTCTACGTATCGCTTCGCTGCCGTCAACGTCAACGCTGGAGTACGCTGGAGTCAAGGTCAAGGTCGACGTCATCGTCGACGTTCGTCCGCGACCACGTCCGCTGCTCTGATCTTCAGCGCTCCAGCCGCTCGGCCAGCGCGAACAGCCGATCGCGGCGCGTGTCGACGATGTTGGCGGCCGCCCGCGCGATCGCGGCGACCGGCCGGCGGGGCTGATCGGCGAGGAACGCCGCCGCGTCGCCGGCCCCGGCCCACCACCGCCGGGCGGCCTCGACCCCCTGCATCATCGCGCGGTCGCCGACCGCGGCATGGAGGAACGCGCCGAGCGGTGACGGCCCGGTGTCGAAGCTCGACTCCGACGCGCGGCCCTCGGCGAGCAGCCGGTGGAGCGGCGGATCGAGGTCGGCGGCGCCGGGCAGCGCCGGCAGGTACTGCTCGATCGTCTTCATCGCCGGCCGGCGCGCCGACTTGGCCCCGCCCATGAAGTAATCGACCGGCACGTCACCGCCGGTCAGCTCGGCGATCGCCTCGACCAGCCCGATCGAGTACAGCTTGGCCCGCAGGTAGCGGACCGCGAGATCGATGTTGCCGGTCGCGCGCGCGACCCGGCGGGCGTGGACCTCGGGCCGCGGCTCGTCGTTCCAGCTATGGAACACCCGCTCGGCGGGCAGCCCGGCGAGGAAGCTCTCCATCTTGAGCAGCGCGATCCGGTAGTCGCTCACGGTGTAGACCATCGGCGAGTGCAGCGCCGGGTTGCTCTCGGGCAGCAGCTTCCAGGTGTTGTCGAGGAACCGTGCCGCGTCGTTGTCGGCGAAGTTCTCGACGTCGCGGTTGCCGACCCGGACCGCGCTGCGGATCGCCGCGTCGAGCGCCGCCCCGGACAGCCCGAGCTCGGCGAGCCGGGCGTGCAGCGCGGGCACCGGATCGGCCCGGACCGGGATGGTCTGCTCGATGCACGCCGCGATCACCAGGCGCTGCTCGCGCGACAGCGCGTGCTCGAGCTGGATCGCCGCGACCAGCGCCGACGACAGCTCGTTGAGCCCGGTGGTCGGCGCGACCACATCGCCGACCTGCCGGCCGAACACCTGCAGCACGTCGCCGGTCACCGGCGCCGCCGCGGACGGCAGGACGCGCCAGCCGTCGGCGCACTGCGCCAGCACGCTGGTCAGCTCGTCGCGCATCGAGCGCGGCGGTCCGAGGTCGACCTGGATGTACACCGCGTCGTGGTAGAGCGCGGCGATCACCTCCAGCGGCTCGCTGCCGGTCACCAGATCGATCACGTGATCGTGGTTGTGAAACTCGCGGCCCGACGCCGACAGCGCCGCGTGGATCGAGAATCCCCAGCGCTCGATCTCGCCGGTGGTCGCCGGAGAGCCCAGCTCGTGCAGCGCCCGCCACAGCTCGTTCACGATCTCGTGCACCTGCGAGCGCTGCTCCATGGCCCCGATCCACCGTATCACGCGCACCGGCCGCGATGGCGCCGCGCCCGCCGCCGCACCGCGCTGCATTGCGTGACCCGGGCGCGCAGCCATGCGCATCCGGCGCACAGGTGCCCGCCCCGGCGGAGAGGTCGGTAAGCCGAGTTCTGTGTGTGGCGACCATTCATCTAGGCCCGGCGTTGCCGACGGGCTCCAGCGACCAACCCGGGGTCATCGCGCGGGCAACGCGACCCCTGTCTGGTCTTGCTTCGGGTGGGGTTTGCCGTGCCCTCTCCGTCGCCGGAGAGGCGGTGCGCTCTTACCGCACCGTTTCACCCTTACCCATCTCGCGATGGGCGGTTTGCTTTCTGTTGCACTGTCCTGCGAGTCACCTCGACTGGTCGTTAACCAGCACCCTGCCCTGTGAAGCTCGGACTTTCCTCTCGCGCCGGCGCTTGCGCGCCGCCGCCAGCGGCCGCCTCGACCTCTCCGTCGGAACGGGCGGAACATACGTACAGCCCGCTCGCCGCCCTGTCAAACGGAACCGCAGCGCTGGCCGCCGGCCGGGTGCGCTACGCTCGCCGGCATGCTGAAGATCTGGGGCCGCATCACGTCGATCAACGTGCGCAAGGTCGTGCTCGTCGCGCAGGAGCTCGGCGTGCCGTTCGAGCGGATCGACGCCGGCGGCGCGTTTGGCATCGTCAGGACGCCGGAGTTCCTGGCCCGCAACCCCAATGGCCTGATCCCCCTGCTCGAGGACGATCAGGTCGAGCTCTGGGAGTCCAACGCCATCGTCCGCTACCTGTGCGCCCGCCACGCCGCCGACACGCTCTACCCGCTCGCCCTCCCCGCGCGGTTCGACGCCGAGCGCTGGATGGACTGGCAGCAGACCACCCTCGGCCCGGCCGGCCGCACCGCCTTCCTGCAGTGGATCCGCACCCCCGCCGATCAGCGCAACCACGACGCGATCGCGCAGTCGGTCGCCGCCACCGAGCCGCTGCTCGCGCTACTCGATCAGCACCTCGCCCGCCGGCCGTTCATCGCCGGTGATCGCCTCACCATGGCCGACGTCCCGATCGCCTGCGAGATCCACCGCTGGATCAACCTGCCGCAGCCACGCACCGAGCGCCTCCACCTCGACCGCTGGTACGCCGGCATGCTCGCCCGCCCGTCCGCCCGCGGCGTGCTCGACCTCGCGCTGTCGTAGCCAGATCCGGCGAGCGTGGCGACCGCTGCGCGTCGCTCGGCGGCGGTTGCACGCGGGGTACGCAGCGCCGCCGATCACACGCAGCAAGCTGACGGACGATCGCGACCAGGAACCAACCTGCGTCGACATCGGCGGTCGTCGCGTCGAGACGCTGTCGTGCGCGAAGGACTTCACCGGGACGCGCTCGCTGACCTGGCCAGCGCCGGTGCGGGTATGTTCGCAATATGAACGCTGACGTGGCCCGCCCGCTCCTGGTGGCCAGCCTGGTATGCATCGCGTGCTCGGCACCCGGCGCGCTGCGGCTGGGCGCCGACGCGGTGATCCGTCGCGACGTCACGGTCGCGAGCGATCCTGGCATCTCGATCGCCGTCCGCGAGGTCGTGATGCCGGAGAACGCCGCCGCGGTGCCGGTGCTCCTCGTGCACGGTGAGGCGGCGGGGGCGTGGCGTCGTTCGATGTTCCAGTGCCTGGATACTCGCTCGCCGAGGACCTCGCCCGCGCCGGCCATGCGACCTACCTGCTCGATGTACGCGGCTGGGGGCGCTCGACCCGGCCGGCCGCGCTCGATGCACCGCCCGAGGCAAACGAGCCGGCGGTGAGCTCGGACGAGGCCGTCCGCGACATCGCGGTGGTGGTCGCATGGATCCGCGGCCAGCGGCCGGGCCCGATCGCGCTGATCGGCTGGGCGACCGGCGGCCACTGGGCGGGGATGTACGCCGCGGGCCACGCCGATGCGATCAGTCACCTGGTCATGCTGAACGCGCTGTACGGCACGCCTGGCGCATGGTCGCTGCGCTCACGGCTCGAGGATCCCGCCCGGCCCGGCGAGCTGTCACCGTCGCTCGGCGCATACAACCTGCGCGACGCGCCGAACCTGATCCGCGCATGGCAGGCGAGCATCCCGGTGCCCGACAAGGCGACGTGGTGCGACCCACGCGTCGCCTCGGCCTACGCCGATGCCACGATCGCGAGCGATCCGACGTCGGGCCAGCGAGATCCACCGAGCGCGCGCGTGCCGGCCGGGCCGCTGCGCGATAGCTTCGCGCTCGCCGGTGGCACGCGGATGTGGGACGCTGGCGCGATCCGCGCGGCGACGCTCGTGGTGCGAGGCAGCCTCGACTTCTGGTCGCGGCCCGACGATCTCGCTGCGTTGCGCCGCGAGCTGGTCCACACGCGCCGGGTCGAGGTGGTCGAGCTTCCCGGCGCAGCCCATTTCGTGTTCCTCGACCGCCCCGAGCACGGCCGGGAGCGCCTGGTGGCGATGCTGCGCTCGTTTCTCGCCCAGCCGTGACACGCAAGCGATGCTCGGCTTCCCAATTTCTGTCCGGGGTAGCCGGGCTTTCCTTCCCGACGGGTGGTTGCTCCATGCAGCCACCAGCGCAACCTTGTGGTCATGCAGGTCGGAACACGGGAGCTCAAGAATCGACTCAGCCACTATCTGCGGCGGATCCGCGAATCGAAAGAATCGATCTACGTGGCAGATCGCGGCAAGATCGTCGCCGAGCTTCGTCCGATCGCGGGCAGCCGAAAGGATGGCGAAGTCTTGCCCGCGCTTGCCGCGGAGGGCGAGCTCTCGCCTGGCAATGGTCGCCGATTCGGGAGATTCAAGCCAATCAGGCCCAGGCGGTCGATCTCGCTCGCCGGCATCGTGCTCGAAAACCGCCGATGATCCATTTCTTGACACCAGCGCGCTGGTCAAACGTGGCGATGCGGGTTCCAGAAATTCTGACGTAACCGATTCCGGACATTCTGGAACCCGCATCTGTGGGTTCCGGACATTCTGGCGCGTGAATTTCGGAGCCACAGGCGTCACCGAACCGCGATCTGATCTAGTTCGGCGAGCGGCAGACGTCGCATCCCGCGCTGCCCCGGCCGGCTGGAGACCACTCGTTGTGCATGACGACGAACCATGACGCCACTACGCACATCCGCAGTCGCGGCGACAGCCGGCATCGCGCACCTCGTCGATGTGAAGCCACCGATTCCACTTGACCGCACACACGTTGCCTCACGCAACATACTTGCAAGCACGCTTACAATTCTCGAGTCTACAGTGCCGTTTGCGTTTGCTGCATTACAGCGAGGACAACACGCCATAGCAATCTTCGACGGTCTGCCATGCAGTCCAGTGTCAGCGCTCCATGCAGTCCAATGTCAGCCCGGGATGATATGCAGTCGTCATGGACAACGAGCTCGACCAGCTGGGTGAGCGGATCGCCGAGCAGGCTGCGCATCTCGATGCAGCGATGCATCGGCTGCTCGTCGACCTGCGAGAGTTCGATGCGCGCGGTGGCTGGCATGCACAGGGCGCGGTTACATGCGCCCACTGGCTTGCCTGGCGCGTCGGATGGGACCTGGTCACGGCGCGCGACCACGTGCGCGTCGCGCGCAAGATCGCCGAGTTCCCGGTATTCGACGACGCGTTGCGGCGCGGCGAGGTCTCGTACTCGAAGGTCCGAGCCATGCTCCGCGTGGCCACGCCAGAGAACGAGGTACTGCTCCTCGAGCATGCAAAGCTGATGACGGCATCTCAGCTCGAGAAGCTGTGCCGCCGGTACGCGCTCGTACAACGCCACGGCGAGGATGCCCATTCACAGGCCGACGAACAGCGGCGCTACGTCCGCCGCCGCGATACCGAGGATGGCATGGTCAAGATCGAGGCCGTGCTGCACCCGGAGGAAGCCGAACTGGTCTGGGCAATGCTCGATCACGCCGCGGCGCAGCTTGTTCATGAGCCGGGATCGCGGTCCGGCCGCGATTCTGCGGAATCGCGCGACGCAGGTCCTGCTCGCTCGGAGGTGGCGCTCGCCCCCACGGCGCCACTGACCACTGCGCCCGGCAACGGGCCAGATGCGGCGGCCCGCCTGAACAGCGATCAGGCAGTGACCCCAATGATCGCCTTGTCGATCGATGATTCTGCGGAATCGCGTGACGCAGGTCCGGTAGCCCGATCAGAGGTGGCGCTCGCCCACACTGTGCCCCTCGCCACTACGCCCGACACCGGCCCGGATGCCGCGGCTTGCCTGATCAGCGATGGTACGGTGGCCAAAGCGATCGCCTCGTCGATCGACGATTCTGCGGAATCGCGTGACGCAGATCCGGCAACCCGATCGGAGGTAGCGCTCGCCCACAATCTCCCCCTGGCCACTGCGCCCGACAGCGGGTCCGATCCTGCGGCTTGCCTGATCAGCGATGGTACGGTGGCCCAAGCGATCGCCTCGTCGATCGACGATTCTGCAGAATCGTGGGCGGCGTGCAACAGGCCGCCGCCTTCCGACACGCAGCAGCGATCGGTCCTCGACCAGCTGCTGCACGCCGCCGAGGCACTCCGCAGGGTGGAAGTGACAGGCCGCAACGTGGGGTCGGCAGACGTGCGCGAGGCGGAATGCGAGATCGGAGTCTTCGAAGAGGAAACCCGGCACCAGTCGGACGTCCTCGTTGTTCGGCGCGAGGCGGGTTCGCTGCGGGATCGCGCCGCCGTGGCTCGGAGGGCTTTCAGTCGCGCCGATGCGCTGGTGGAGGTGGCACAAGGTTATCTGCGCGGCAACCGCCCGGAGCGTTCGCCTGTCGAGGTGGTGCTCACGATTCCAGCGAGTTGCCTTCATGCCAGCGCGGCTCTCGACCCGGTCGAGGCCGGTGAGCTGGGCGAGTCGTTCCTGTCCAGCGAGACGGTACGCCGGCTGAGCTGCGACGCGGGTGTCGTGGAGGTCGTCCAGGACGACCAGGGCGTACCGCTGTCGGTTGGCCGCAAGCGCCGTACGATCGCGGGAGCGCTGCAGCGAGCCTTGCGCAAGCGCGACGGCGCGTGCAGCTTTCCCGGTTGCACGAATCGCATCTTCCTGGAAGGTCACCATATCCAACACTGGGCGGATGGCGGCGAGACAAGCCTCCGAAATACGGCCTTGCTGTGTACTCTCCACCACCGCTATGTCCACGAATACGGATACACGATCGAGCTCGGTCCGGATCAGCGGCCGCGCTTCCGCGATCCGCACGGTCGGTGGGTCAAGGCAGCACCCGAGCGCCCGAACGTGACAGGACTTGGCTGGCCGCAGATCCGTGCGGCGAACGCGGCACTGCAGATCGACGCCAGCACGATCGCCGGGCCGTGGGACGGTACGCCGGTCGACTACGGCCGGATCGCTGGTCACCTCGCGGTCGCCGATGGTCTGACGTGACAGGTGCGCCGCCCAACTCGCAGTTCATCGAGGCGCCGCCGCGTGATATCCGCGGGGGGGGCGGAGCGATTCAGCCCAGCTCAGGCCACATCGGGATCGGCCCGGACCGCTGGATCAGGTAGCCGCGGCAAGGGCGATTGATGCCGTATGCAGGTCCCAGGGCCCACGGGCTCTGGGGTCGTCCACGGATCCTCGGAGTCGTGGGCTCACTCCAGGGTCGGTTTCGCATCATTGCTTCCGATGCCGGTATCCCGCGGTTCCGTGACGGGCCAGCGCGGGTCGGGTGCCGTCGTCGCACGCAGACCATCGACAAGCCGATCGGCTACCTGGCGAACCGATTCGAGGAACCTGCCATGGCGTGAGGCCGTCTTGAGCCCTTCCCCGCAATGGCGTACTCTGTGAAGTTGAACGTAGGATGATTCAGGGCAATGTCAGGCCAGGACAATATCTGGGAGTACCGGATCGACACAAGCAGGACCTTGTTGACGACGTAGGAGCGCCGCACGAAGGTCTCGAACTCCGCCATGCACCAAGACGACTGGAAATACGAGGGCGTCAAGACCGCCAGCATGGCCCGCGACCGAGCGAGGGCCAACCGCTGCGTTTCGACCCACTGATCCGCGACGGCGATCTCTGCGTTATCCACGAAGATCTCCGGCATGCGGCCCAACTGATCCCTCAGAGCGGCTTGCAGGGCTGGAACGAATTGCTCATGGAGCCACCTCGTGATCCGCTCGTTCCTAGGATAGCTGACAAAGACATCATACAAGTACTTCGGGGAGTCGGATTCGGTCGAGGTCAGTGATCGCGTGGACTCGAGCACAGGTGTGTGACCGATTGTGTGTGCGGTCGGATCCATCGACACGGGCAGGCTCCGCGGTGACGCTTCCACGATTTCCTCCGCGAGCTCCTCCGCGACCGCATCGAAGCGCGAACGGCCCATCGACACGGGCAGGCTCCGCGGTGACACTTCCACGATCGGCGTGAGATCCTCGAGGTCGCTCGCCAGCAGAGTTGCGAGTCGGTCGTACGCAGTGCTCAACACGCTGGTATCGCCACCCGGGAACGTGACGAGCCGTTCACCATGAGACACTTCGTGCGCGTGGTCGATGGCGAGGCGATCGAGAACCACGGCTCGGTCGGCCGATCGCGGCAGCCAGGCAGCGAGGAACTCCGCCATCTCCTTTGCGAAGAGTTCGCGCCACTCTCCATACGAAGACTGCGTCCGGTCGACCCGGGACGGTACCGGAACGACGCTCAATGCGCTGCGATCGTACGCCAGGCGCTGGCGCGCAGCCTGGGCCAGCCTCATCACGTCGCGGACGCCGTACAAACTCTGGCGCGTCGGCGTGAACACCGCGACCACGATGTCGGGCATCTGGATGGTGCAAACACCGCCCGCATCGCTCAGCCCCGTGCGGCTGTCGATGAGCACGAAGTCGTAGTCCGACAGACATTGTTCCCGCAGCCGCTCCAGGTAGTCACCCCCACCTTGCTTGTAAAATCCTGTCCAGTTGAAATGCTCCAGCTTGTGGTAATAGCCCGGATCGCTCCCACGGCCAGAGTGGAGAAGTCCGAACGCGAGCTTGTCATCAACTGCCGCGACCTGGGAGATGTATTCCCGGTAGTCGGGACGGTGTCCCGACGCGACCCGGGTCAGCAAGGGCAGCAAGCCGATCCCTTCCGGCTCGATGTGGAGCTCTGCGAAGAAGCGCTCGATACCCGGCGCCTGCAGATCCCAGTCGACCACCAGCACCCGGTGTGTCCTGGCCAGCAGGACGGCAACATTCGCTAGTGCCATCGTTCGGCCAACGCCGCCCTTGTACGAGTAGAACGTGATGACGCTCATCGCAGCGGCCTCGTGAACGACACCAGATCGGTCTGCGAGGGAGCGGCCTGGGTCTTGAACGCGGCATAGAACGTCTCCGCCGCCGTCGTCGCCCAGCTCGGACGATAGGCGGGCGCCCTTTCGATGATCCGGGCGATCGCCGGGGCTTTCTGGCGCAGGACGGCTTCCAGCCTCTCGGCCGCCTCGCTATCCTCGCGCATGCGGGTATTGAAGTAGTCCCGGATCTCGAACGACTGGATGCTCTGTAACTCCGGCAGTATCTGCTCGCCATCGTGAATGACGCAGATCGCGATCAGGCCGCTGGGGTTCTCGGCGGTGCGAAAGCCGGCCTCGGCCTCACGGGCTCGCATGTGGGCGAGCTCCATCGCGCACCACTCACTGTTCAAGTAGTTCTTGGACCACAGGCTGACCAGCATGCGCGACCGCGCGAGCTTGTGCCCGAGCTCCGGTGGCCAGGTGGTCCCCTCTTCCAGTTGCGCGTCGAAGAACACGCGCGGCGGCGCCGGCAGCTCGTACGCGAGGCAGTCTCGCAGGGTGGGAGCAAAGTGTTTATCGACCCACTTCTGGGCACCGCCGGCGCGGCGGTAGCTGATGAAGACGTCGTACTCGTAGTCGTCCACCGCCTCCTGCGCGCTGTTCGCCGACCCGGGCCTCACTCCATGATTACACCATACCGGGCCTCGGCCTGACCAGGGCACGGTGGTCGGCCCCCGCGCGGGCGACGCTCACGCAGCGGCGGGCAGCGCGCGGTAGACGCCGCGCCGGAGGTTGCGGCGGATGGTGATCGTCTCGCGGACGACCTTCCACATGTCCTGGAGCGGGTGGACGCGCGACCGGCGGTCGTCGGTCCACTCGACGCCGACCTCGGCGATCGCGAAGCCGGTGCGGCGGGCAAGCGCGAGGATCTCGAGGTCGAACGCCCAGCCGTCGATCCGGCCGACGCCGAACAGGGCGCGGGCGGCCTCGGCGGTGAACGCCTTGAAGCCGCACTGGGTGTCGCGCACGCCGGGCACGAGCGAGCGCTGGATGACGCGGTTGGCGAGCCGGCTCCACCAGACGCGGTACCACGGCTGCTTGACGGAGGCGTGCGCGCCCTCGGCGTAGCGCGAGCCGATCGCGATGTCGGCCTGGCAGGCGAGGATCGGCGCGAGCAGGCGCGGCAGCTGCTCGGGCGGCATCGAGCCGTCGGCGTCGCTCATCACGCGGATCTGGCCGCGCGCCTCGCGCATGCCGAGCCGGACGGCCGCGCCCTTGCCGCGGTTGGGGGTCTGGCGGACCAGGCGGAGGTTCGGGATGCCGGCCATCGCGGCCTGGACGACGGCGCAGGTGGCGTCGCGCGAACCGTCGTCGACG
>DATAPF010000555.1:0-15117 GCA_036265355.1 Kofleriaceae bacterium
CTTCGGCGACTCGCTGATCGAGTAGATCGTCGTGTGCATCTCGGCCGACGAGTTGTCGACCGTGACGCCGCCCGACTCCTCCTGCTTCTGCTTGTCCGGATCGTTGGTCGTCAGATCGGGCGACACCCGCTCCCAGGTGTCACCGCGGTCGCGCGAGCGGAACAGGAACTGCGCGCCGATGTAGATCGTGCCCTTCTGGGTCGGGCTGGCGTGGATCGGCGTGTTCCAGTTGAACCGCAGCTTCTCGTGATAGCCCGCGGTGGGCTGGATATCGCGCGACACCAGGGTCTTGCGGTTGACCCGCCCGATTTTGCCGCCCTGCGACTCGGCGTAGACCGCATCGGGATCGGTCGGATCGGGGATCATCCAGAACCCGTCGCCGCCGAACAGGTTCTCCCACCGCGAGTTGGTGACACCGCCGGGGTACGACGAATCGCCGACCCAGGAGCTGTTGTCCTGCAGGCCGCCGTAGACCTGGTACGGATCGCGGTTGTCGAGGGCGACGTGATAGAACTGCGAGATCGGCAGGTTCTGGCCCTTCCACCACCGGTTGCCGCCGTCGTACGACAGCCACAGCCCGCCGTCATCACCGCCGATGACGTGCCTGGGATTGGTCGGCTCGATCCATAGATCGTGC
This sequence comes from Kofleriaceae bacterium, assembly GCA_036265355.1. Lineage (GTDB taxonomy): Bacteria > Myxococcota_A > Polyangia > Haliangiales > Haliangiaceae > JABFXX01. Next base: position 638 of record DATAPF010000555.1, read on the forward strand.
CAGTCGCCATGCGCGCGACCGCCGGTGTCCGCGAAGCTCTTGCCGCCGTCCTCGCTGACCGACAGCCGGAGGTCGGGCTTGAACAGCCGGTTGGGGTTGGTCGGGTCGATCACCAGCCGCGCGAAGTAGAACGGCCGCCACACCATGTTCTGGCTGGTGTCGCGCTGCTCCCAGGTCGCGCCGCCGTCGGTCGAGCGATACAGCGCCGACGCCCGGGACTCGATCAGCGCGTAGACGATCCTGGGGTCCGACGGCGCGAACACGGTCTCGACCCGGCCCCACGGCATCGCCGGCATGCCCCGGGCGGTCGCGAGCGACGCCCAGGTCCTGCCGCCGTCGGTCGAGCGGAACATCCCGCTGCCGCTCGCCGCGGTGGGGCCGTCTCCGCCCGAGCGGAAGGTCCAGCCCTTGCGGCGGAAGTCCCACATCCCCGCGATCAGCACCTCGGGGTTTTTCGGATCCAGGGTGACGCTGGAGCAGCCGGTGGACGGATTGGGCCCCTTGAGCACCTGCGTCCAGGTCTTGCCGCCATCGCGGGTCTGGTACAGGCCGCGATCGTGCGAGTCGCTCCACAGCTTGCCCGGCACGCAGGCGTAGACCACCTGGCTCGCGGTCGGGTGAACGACGATCTGCACGATGTGCTCCGACTCCGGGAGGCCCATGTGGGTCCAGGTCTCGCCGCCGTCGGTCGACTTGTAGATCCCGTTGCCGATCGACACCGAGTTACGCATCCACGACTCGCCGGTGCCCACCCACACGGTCTGCGGGTTGCTCGGATCGATCGCGATCGCGCCGATCGACTGCACCGGCTGCTTGTCGAACACCGGCTTGAACGTCGTTCCGCCGTCCTGCGACTTCCAGACGCCGCCCGACGCCGCGCCGACGTAGAGCAGGGTCTTGCCGCCGATCACCCGGCCGGCGACCGCCGCGATCCGGCCGCTCATCGTCGCCGAGCCGATGTTGCGCGCGCCGAGCCCCGAGATCGTGCCGCCATCGAACGCGACCTTCTCGCTCGACGGCGGCGGGGGTGGCGCGGCGGCCGTCGCGGGGTTCGGCTCGGTGGTGCCGGGGAAGATCACCGCCGCGACCCGGGTCCTGGGCGGCGGCAGCTTGAACCACGCGTCCTCGGCGGCGACGTTGACCTCGGCGCGCTCGACGAGGATCCGGTTGGTGCGCGGGCCGCCCGGGTTGCCGGTCTCGATCGCGAACGGCAGCCACACCCCGTTGACCTGCTGGTAGCCGCCGAGGTCGGTCTCGGTGATCCGCTCGGTGCCGCGGATCTTGCGCACCGTCGTGATCCGGATCTCGAGGTACGAGTCCGGATCGAGGAACACGTACTGGAGGTCGCCGTCGCTGCGGGTCACGCGCAGCTTGATCGCCGGCGTGCCATCGGTGTCCTCGGTACCGAGGTACTCGACCCGGTGGCCCTTGTCGCGCCAGCCGACCAGCGGGCCGTCGATGTCCGCGACCTGGGCCAGCGCGTGGGCCTCGTCCTCGGACGCCTTCTCGGCATCGACCCGGCCCTGGAATGGCGTGACCGCCCAGCCGTCGCGGCCGTCGTACGCCTGGATCTGGGTCAGCCCCTGCAGCGTGGTCTCGCTGCGCACCATGCCCGGGCGCTTCTGGACCTGGCCCCACGGTGCGTCGATCGTGCGGCCCCGGCCGCCGAACATGACCCGGCCGGTGAGACGCAGCGTCTTGACCTCACGGAGCCTGGCTTCGCCGCCGCGCGCGGCCAGGTTCTTCGCCAGGATCTCCTCGAGCGTCGCTGCGTTGCTGGCGTGCGCCAGCGACATCATCATCATGATGGCGATCGCGATCAGGTTTCGCATGCGCGGTATCGTGCGCTGGTGCGACATGAGAGGAAATAGTGCCTCGCCGTCCGGCTGGTTAAATGTCGCATCGGTGCCGGCGGGCCTGGGTGTAAGACCCCTGGTGTGCGCGGGGGCGACACAGCGCCGCGGCGGGGACTCCTGCGCTCCCGGAGCACCGGCCCGGAGCGGGCCCCGCCCGCGAGCCTCTCCGCCGGGAGCTGAGCCGGCGAGTCGCATTCCGGCAACGCAACGCGCCGGGGGCGTACTCGGCGACACGCCCTGGGCGGTCATGTACATTCGCTTACGATGGCGGACGTCGCGTTCACGCCCAATCTGCAGCGTCATGTCGAGTGTCCGCGTCGCGACGCCCCCGGCAGCACCGTGCGCGAGGTCCTGGAAGGCGTGTTCGCAGACAATCCGAGGCTGCGCGGCTACATCGTCGACGAGCGCGGCGCCCTGCGCCGCCACATGATCGTGTTCGTCGACGGCCGCCAGATCAGCGATCGCGAGCGACTGTCGGATCGGGTGGGGCCGCGGTCCGAGGTTTACGTCATGCAAGCGCTGTCCGGAGGATCATGACCACGCGCAGTCTGCTGATCGCGACGCGCAAGGGGTTATTCGTCGCCGAGGGGGCCGGCAAGCAGGCCCAGGTCACCCGCGCGATGTTCCTCGGCGACCACGTCGTGCTCGCGATCGCCGACCGCCGCGACGGCAGCTGGTACGCCGCGCTCGACCACGGCCACTTCGGCGTCAAGCTGCATCGCTCGGCCAACCGCGGCGAGACCTGGACCGAGGTCTCGGTGCCCGAGTACCCGGAAAAGCCGGACGGCTTCGTCGACAAGGACATCTGGGGCCACGACCGCGAGTGGGTGACCAAGGGGATCTGGGCGCTCGAGCCCGCGCTCGACGCCGACGGCGCGCTGTGGTGCGGCACCGTGCCGGGTGGGCTGTTCCGCTCCACCAACCGCGGCCGGAGCTGGACGCTGGTCGAGGCGCTGTGGAACCACCCGACCCGGGTGCGGTGGAACGGCGGTGGCGGCGACGACGCCGCGCTCCACACGATCTGCGTCGACCCGCGCGACCCGCGCTGCGTGGTGGTCGGCGTGTCGGTCGGCGGGGTCTGGCGCACCCGCGACGGCGGGGCGAGCTGGCGCCCGCACACCGCCGGCATGAAGGCCGGCTACATGCCGCCCGAGCTCGCCGCGTGGCCCGAGGTCCAGGACCCGCACCACATCGTGCAGTGCCCGGCGGCGCCCCGCGTGTTCTGGTGCCAGCACCACATGGGCATCTACCGCTCGACCGACGACCTCGCGAGCTGGCAGCAGCTCCACGCCCAGCCGTCGAGCTTCGGGTTCGTCGTCGCGGTCCACCCGCGCGATCCCGACACCGCGTGGTTCATCCCCGCGCACTCGGATCAGAAGCGCACGCCGATCACCGGCGAGGTCGTCGTGACCCGGACCCGCGACGGCGGCAAGCACTTCGAGGTGCTGCGCCACGGCCTGCCGCAGCGCATGGCCTACGACCTCGTGCTCCGCCACGCGCTCGACGTCGCCCCCGACGGCGACCAGCTCGCGTTCGGGTCGAGCACCGGCAACCTGTGGGCCACCGACGATCAGGGCGATCACTGGCACGCGCTGTCCCACCACCTGCCGCCGATCTACTCGGTCCGCTACACCTGACCGCGAGGTGGTTCCGCGCGGGGCTCGACGGCGGCGGCGGCGAGCGCGGCGCGCAGCGCGCGGACGATGGTCTCGGCGGCGACCGCGATCCGCGGCTGGAACGCCGCCAGCGCATCGCGGATCGCGCCGAGATCGCCGGGCGACGGGGCGAGCAACGGCCGGTGCGCCAGCACGCGGTGCACCCGGACCGCAACCGCCTCGGGCCGCCGCAGGTCGTCGGGCACGCCGCGGTCGCGCAGCCGGTCGAGCAGCGCCGCGAACCGCGCGCCGCCCTCGGGCTCGCGCCAGCGCAGGGCCGGCTGGTGGGTGAGCCCGGCGAGGTACGCCGCCCGGTAGCCCGGCTCGTCGATCAGCACGCCATCGAGCAGCAGCTCCACCCCGATGTGCGACACCGCCCGGCGCGGGCCACGGGCGCAGCCGATGCGCTGAAGCTCGTCGTCGAGCTCGCGCATCAGCCCGGTCACCGCCGGCAGCCGGTGGAACGCCGCGTCGGTCGCGTGGTGGAGCGCGATGCCGCCGGCGACCACCGCCTCGTCCGCCGCCGCGATCCGCGCCCCGCACATCCCGCAGAAGTCCGGCAGCATCGCCCCGAGCACCGCGCCGGGCTCGACCGGAGCCGACCAGCTCGCGACCGCCGCGTGCCCGAAGTAGTTCACCGCCTCGTCCTACCCCGAAATCGCCGCCGGCGGTCCCGTGCGCGGGCAAGGATCGCGACATCCATGTCGCGGATCGCGGGCGGTGGCTGGATCCTCGCTGCGAGGATGCCGTCCATATCCTTCGAGCATTCTTCGCGATCCGGGGGAATGGCGCCGGCCCGGTAGTTGCTCTCCGCGTCCGCTGGATGCGGATCACGCGGACCGCCGTCTTCGCTTCGCTCTTGCTCGCGTCCGGCTGCGCCGCCGAGCTCGCGATCGCTCCGGTGACCGGCGCGGGGGTCGGCGCGCTGGTCGGTCGCGACCGCCGCAACAACGACAGCGAGGTCTCGCTCACCACGCACGTCATGGTCGGAGCGGTGCTCGGCTTCCTGGTGGACGCGGTCGCGATCGCCATCGCCGTCAACGACCGCGGCGACATCAACTACACCCCCAGACGCTGACCGGGCAGTTCGCGCGCCGCGCCCATGCCCAAGCCTAACCACAACCTGGGTCCGGACGTGACCTGTCGGCGCAGGGTAGACGACCCCGCGTTGTCGCCCCTGCGGCCGGGTGATACGTTCGATCACGCACGCCATGCACCTTCGGCACTTGCGGATCCGAGATTGCAAGCTGATGCGTCAGCTCGAGGTGCCGTTCGTGCGGCCCGATGGATCGGTCCGCCTATGGACTGTGTTCGTCGGTGAGAATGGGACGTGCAAGACGACGGTTCTGCGGGCGATCGCGATGGCGGCGGCCGGAGACGCCTTCTCCAACCACCTCGTAGGTGACTCGGCTGCGTACATCGACCGAAGACACGAGCATGGTGCGGCGGTGATCGAGGCCGGCTTCGGATTCTCTCCTCGGTACCACGCGCAGCGCGCGTATCCGAAAGTCGTGCAAGAAATGAGCGTGCCGCCCGAGATCGTCGCGCGCGTCGAGGTGGGGGCGACCTCGGTGCGTGCGCACGCGAACTACGGCCGCTGGGATGCGCGCGAAGCCGCGCTGGACGCACCGCGTGCCGCGGTCGCCGGGGTGGCGGCCCATTGGGCGATGATGGCGGCGGAGGCCGCAGCGCGCGCGGCAGGGGCAGCAGCCGCTGAGGATCCTGCCGATGCGGCGCGATGGGCGGTTGAGGCGGCAAGTAGTGCGGCGGCAGCCGAGGCCGCGTCGAAGGTAACGATCTCGACGCCGATCGACGATGCGCGCGACGAGGATCTCGCCCACTGGTTCGTCGCCGGCTACGGCACGGGCCGCATCCTGAGAGTGCCGATGTCGCTGACCGAGGGAGCCGTTCCCAAGCGGGACCGGCTGAAGAGCCTGTTCGATCCCCGCCACCTTCCGGTCGGCACCGGCTTCAGCGATACGCTGGCGACGACGTTCGGCGAGGACAACGCGCGTGCCTATGCGCTGTGCTTGCGCTCCGCGCTGGTTTCCCACATGCGCACTCCGCGTCTCGACAACATCGAGCTACGCGGCAAGGGGGGCGCCAACAATCAAGTGAACCTGATCGAATCGCATCGCTTCGTGATGAAGGTGGGGCCCGAGGAGCTGAGGCTTCCGGCAATCTGGTTGTCGCAGGGCTACCAGGCGGTGATTTCGCTGGTCGCCGACATCATCGGCAACGTATGGCTCGAGGCAGGACACCCCGTGAAGCTCGACGAGATGGAGGGGATCGTCTTGGTCGACGAGCTCGATCTCCACCTGCATCCGACCTGGCAGACCGAGATCGTCGCGGGGCTCAAACGTACGTTTCCGAACATGCAGTTCATCGTGACGACACACTCGCCGCTCGTCTTGGCCGGGTGCAAGGCGGACGAGGTCTGGACGCTCAAGCAGGACGAGGTCACCGGCGACGTGTCCGCTGAGCATGGGCAGTCGTCGCCGATGGTGATGACCGGCAGCGAGCTCAACCGCGAGTTCTTCGGGATCGATCGCGCGTCGCCGTTCGGGGAGCACCTCCGGCGGTACGTGGAGCTGGCCAGCAATCCCTATCGCACCGATGCGGAGGATCAGCTTGCCCGCTCGCTGCTGGACAAACTGCACGCAAACGATATCCCCGTCGACTACCAGCCGGTCCCGCGCAAGTCCGTCTCGTGATCCGGATCGAACGAGGACCGGAGCCACCGGGCTTGCCGGACAGGCGGCAGGAGCAGCTGAACACCGTGTCACCGACCCGGCCGGTACGCACCGAGGGTCACCGCGCCGCGTACAGCGCGTACAAACGTGTGCTCGCCGAACGCCAGCGCAAGAAGTGCTGCTACTGCGAGCGAATCGTCACCGCGAGCTTCGACGATGTCGAACCCATGAGTTCCCGTCGTTTCCGGATCCACCTCCGCCTTGAAGCAAGTTGCACGCCGTGCATCGCCGAGTGCGGCGCCCGGGCTAGCATCGCCGGGTGCGGGTCGTCGGCCTCGATCTCGGGACGCAGAGCCTCAAGGCGGTGGTGTGCGACGAGGCGCTCGCGGTGCGCGGGCACCATGCGGTCGGTTACCCGACGCAGTATCCGGGGCCCGGGTGCGCCGAGCAGGATCCGCGGGCGTGGGAGGCGGCGCTCGGACCGGCGATCGGGGGAGCGCTGGCGGCGGCCGGGGCGCGGCCCGATGCGGTGGCGGCGCTGGCGATCACCGGCCAGCTCGACGGCTGCGTCGCGGTCGACGCGGGCGGGGCGCCGCTGCACCCGGCGCTGATCTGGCAGGATCGGCGCGCGGTGAGCGATGCCGCGCGGGTCGATGCCCGGCGGCTGTTCGCGCTGACCGGGCAGGTCGCGGACCCGGGGCACATGGCGCCCAAGGCGCGGTGGCTGCGTCGGGTGCGGCCCGGGGTAGCGCGGTTTCACCAGCCGGTGAGCTACCTGGTCGAGCGGCTGACCGGGGCGGCGGTGATCGATCCGGCGCTGGCGTCGACGACGATGCTGCTCGAGCTCGCGGCGGCGCGGTGGTCGGTCGAGCTGCTCGACGCATTCGAGCTCGGCGCGGGCGACCTGCCGGCGCTGCGGCCGGCGTGCGCGGTCGCCGGACAGCTGACGGCGGACGGCGCGCGGCTGACCGGCCTGCCGGCGGGCGTCCCGGTCGCGGTCGGCACCGGCGACGACTTCGCGGCTCCGATCGGGGCCGGTGTGGTCGCGCCCGGGCCGGTGGTGTGCGTGGTCGGCACCGCCGAGGTGGTCGGCGGGCTCGCCAGCCGGCCGGTGCTCGACGCCGCGCCCGAGCCGATGGTCGAGACCCATGCGTTCCCCGCCGGCGGGTTCTTCGTCGAGAACCCGGGCTGGATGTCGGGCGGCGCGGTGCGCTGGGCGGCCCGGCTGCTCGGGCTGTCCGGCGACGCCGAGCTCGACGCGCTGGCCGCCGGGGCGCCGCCCGGCGCGGACGGCGTGACGTTCGTCCCCGCGCTCGCCGGGGCGATGACGCCGGTGTGGCGGCCGCACGCGCGCGGCACGCTGCACGGGCTCGCCGCGGGGCACGACCGCGGTTGCATCGCGCGCGCGGTGCTCGAGGGGCTGGCGTGTGCGGCGCGCGACGTCGTGGACCGGCTCGGCGCGCTCGGGTTGCCGGCGCGCGAGGTGCTGCTGCTCGGCGGTGGCGCGCACAGCCGGGTGTGGGCGCAGATCCGGGCCGATCTGGTCGGGGTGCCCCACCGCGTGGCCGCGCACGCCGACGCCACGCCGATCGGCGCCGCGATGATCGCCGCGGTCGCCGCCGGGCTCGCCCCCGATCTGGCGGCGCTCGCCGCGCGGGTCCCGCCGCCGGCGGCGACGTTCGTGCCCGACCCCGCGGCGGCCGGCCCCGCGGGTGAGGCCTACGGGCGCTACCGCCGGCTCGTCGAGCAGCTCGCGCCGCTCGCGGACGCGCCGTGGCACGGGACCGGATGATGCTCGCCACGCCGCGTGCGGTGCCGCACTGGCCGCCGCGTCGCGGCTGGTCGTCGGGGCCAACCGCCAGTAGAGTTTGCGTCCCGTGGAACCGATGGCGTGCCAGAGGATCGGCCGGATCGCCGGAGCGCTGCGCCGCTGGCTCGCGGTGGCCGTCGCGGGTCTGGCCGGCTGCACCGCCGATCCGCCGCCGGCGTGCATCGCGGTCGACACGGCCTGTGCGCCGCTGTACGCGCCGACGTTCGACAACGTCTACACCATGACGCTGCGAGATACCTGCGGCTCGCAGAGCGCGTCCTGCCACTCCGCGGTGGGAAGGCAAGGCGGCATGTCGTTCCAGGACGAGCAACACGCGTTCGACGCCCTGCGCGCGGGCCGCGTGGTCCCCGGCGATCCGGGCTGCAGCAAGATGATCGTCCGCACCGACTCGCCGGGCGCGGCGTACCAGATGCCGCCGGGCGATCCGCTGAGCGAGCAGGCGCGCTGCGCGCTGATCCAGTGGGTCGCCGCCGGTGCGCCGGACGGGACGCCGGCAGCGTCGGCCTCGGCCCGGGCCGCCGGGGGGCAGCGGTGACGCGCGCGGTGATGCGGGGCGCGCGCGGCATCGCGATCGCCGTGGCGGTCGGCCTGGCCGCGTGCGGCGGCGGCGAGGGCCCGGCGCGGCCGGTCGCCGAGCTCCAGGATCCGCAGACCTGCAACGAGTGCCACCCCCGGCACTTCACGCAGTGGTCGGCGTCGATGCACGCGTACGCGTCCGATGACCCGGTGTTCGTCGCGATGAACCGGCGCGGCCAGCGCGAGACCGGCGGCGCGCTCGGCACGTTCTGCGTCAAGTGCCACGCGCCGATGGCGGTCGAGCTCGGCCTGACCACCGGCGCCGACTTCGATCCGGCGACGCTGCCGGCGACCGCGCGCGGCGTGACCTGCTACTTCTGCCACGACATCGAGTCGGTCCAGGACACCCACAACAACGGCCTGGTGCTCGCCCACGATCAGACGATGCGCGGCGGGCTGTCCGGACCGGCGAGCTCACCGGCCCACCACGCGGCGTACGACCGGCTGATGGACTCGACGGTGAACAACTCCGAGATCTGCGGTTCGTGCCACGACGTGGTCACCCCGCGCGGGGTCAAGCTCGAGCGCACCTACGAGGAGTGGCTGACCACGTTCTTCTCCCAGCCGGACCCCCAGCACCACCTGAGCTGCGGCGCGTGTCACATGCCGTCGTCGGACGGCGTGATCGCCGAGGCGCCCGGCCTGAGCGTCAAGTCGCACAACGGCGGCTTCCACGAGCACCTGTGGCCGGCGATCGACCAGGCGCTGACCCCGCTGCCCGGCGGGGACGTGCTCGCCACCGGGATCAAGCGCGACCTCGATCCGGCGGTCGCGATCATCGGCCCCACGCCGCTCGCGAGCAACGTGCAGTACGGCGGGATCTGCCTCGATCCGCTGGACGGCGGCACCCTGTCGGTGCGCATGGACTCGATCGGCACCGCCCACGGCTGGCCGACCGGCGCCGCCCAGGACCGCCGCGCGTGGCTGGAGGTGATTGCCTACGACAACATGAACCAGGTGGTGTTCCACAGCGGGACGCTGGCGGACGGCACGCCGCTGCCCGACGGCATGGATCCCGAGCAGCTCGCCGATCCGGACCTGCTCGGGCTGTGGGATCGCGCGTTCAAGGACGACGGCTCTCCGGCGCACATGTTCTGGGACATCGCGCAGCTCGACAGCCGCCAGCTGCTGAAGCCGCCGGTCACGCTCGACCGGAACTCGTCGCAGTTCGATCACTCGACGACCCAGAAGTTCCCCGTCCCCGGCCTGGTCGGCACCATCGATCACATCACGGCGCGGATCCGGATCCGGCCGCTGAGCTACGCGCTGCTCGCCGATCTGACGGGCTCGGGCGACCTCGCGGCCGGCGCGGTGACCCAGCTGCCGACGCTCGACATCCTCGGGACGCAGCACACGTGGAAGGCCGACCCGGCGACCCACCAGCCGAACACCAACTGCAACCTGCACTGACCCGCGCGCGCGGCGCCGTCAGGCCGGGATGCAGAACTTGAAGACCGCCTGGTCCTCGACCGGCGCAGTGCCCGGCACGACCGCGTCGATCGTGATCTCCCAGTACCCCGGCATCCAGGTGTTGATGTCCGAGATCTGGTACTGGCCCGGCGTCGTGGTCAGCTCCATGACCTGTGGCGTGTACGCGCCGGGGCCATGCTGGTGATCCGGCATGAACGGCGTGACCGTCAGCGACGCCCCGGTCACCGGCGCGCCGGTCGCCTCCCACGTGATCTGGATCACCCACGTGTTGAGGTTGCGGCCGGGGGGAGCCGGCGTCGCCGACATCATCTTGAAGACGTAGGCCTCGTTCACGCCCGTGTGCTGCAGACCGACGGCGTAGGTGTCGCCGCGCCCGCTGGTCATGCACGCGAGCGCCTCGTCGGCGTCGGGCCCCGCCGCGCCACCGTGGCAGCCGGTCGCGCCCACGGCCGAGAGGGCCGCCGAGATCAGCGCCGGGGCCAGGAAGGGCGAGAGCACGTGCGGACGCATGGGACTCCTACGAAGCGGTGCGCACACGTTACCAGGCCTGTCCTCGGTCCCCATGTTGCGTTCCATTACGCCGTCTAACAGCCCGATCAAACTTGGGAATCGTGACTGTCCTGGAAGGGTCCGGCCGTGAGCAGGACCACAGTGTCCTTGCTCAGCCCGGTGCCGCTCGGGATGCCGGTGAACGTCACGCGGGCGATCGCGAGATCGCACGGCACGTCGGCGATGCGGGCGAGCGACCAGACCTCGGCGAGCCGGGCGTGCGGCGACAGGAACGCGGTCACCGTCGACCGGCCGCTCGGCCCGTGCCCGCTGACCGGCTCGACGACGAGCTGGAGCGCGTACTTGCGGATCGGCGGGCTGGTGCAGGCCGAGACCCGCAGCGCGCGGCGCTGCACGATCCGCGTCGACAGCATCCACGCCTCCGGCGCGGCCGGCCGGACCGGTTCGAGCAGCGGGGCCAGCGCCGCGATCCGCGCGCGGATCTCGTCGTCGTCGTCGCCGTGATCGTACCAGGCGTGGAGCGGGACCAGGTGGCCCCGGCGCGCGCCGCGCAGGTACAGCCGGTAGACCACCGGCGCGCTGTCGTCGCCGATCTCCTCGACGACGTACGCCACGCCCTCGAGCCGGGCGACGCCGAGCACGGACATCCGGTGGCCGATCGCGGCTTCGTCGTCGGTGACGCGCGCGGTGGTGGTCATGTAGCCGAGCGAGCTGTGCAGCGTCGGCAGCGGCGCGTCGCGGTGGAGGTATGCGTGGGCGAGGGCGCGCTGCATCCGGCGCGTGCGCGCCAGCGCGATCAGCGCGGACTGGGTCTTGGTGTCGCGATTCACGGCGCTCATGTCCTATGAACGTGCAAGCGCCCCACCGGTTGCATCGGGAATATCTTCGCTGCGTCCGCCGTTACAATCGGTCGCTCAGAGCTTCTCGCAGCGCGCCCGGCCGCACTATCGCGACGGCGATCCGGCGGCGTAGCTCTGCTGCCGCACCTCGCCGGCCTTGTCGGTCTGGGTCCAGGTCCCCGTGCGACGCCCCTGGGTCAGCGTGCCCTCCAGCACGATGCCGCCGACCAGCTGCCGCCACGGGCCGTCGAGCACACCGTCCTTGTAGGTCGCAGTCAACGTGACGTGGCCGCCGGCATCGTACTGGGTCCACGCGCCGGCCTTGCGGTCGTCCGCGAACTGGCCGGTGACCGCCGGCTTGCCGTCGCGGTACTCGACGTACTTGCCGCTCGCCTTGCCGTCCTTGTAGGTCGCCTCGCTCGCGAGCTTGCCGTCGATGTACTTGCGCACCACGCCGTCGAGCTTGCCGCGCTTCCAGGTCTGCTCCAGCGTCGGCACGCCGTCGGGGGTCCACTCCTTCCACGCGCCGTGGCGGAGGTCGTTGCGGTAGTGACCCTCGACCACGACCTTGCCGCGGTTGGTCAGCTCCTGGTACAGCCCGTCGGCGACCCCCTGGTAGAGGTGCTGGCGCGTCGCGACCTTCTTGTTGGGCCAGAACGTCAGCAGCGTGCCGGTGCCGCCCTTGATCTCGAACCGGCCGAGCTCGGTCTCGCTGTGGTCGTAATAGATGAACTCGCCGTCGGGCTTGCCCTGGCTGTAGTTGCCGGTGAACACGTTCTTGCCGTCGAACCACTCGGTCCACTGGCCGTCGCGCTTGCCGTCGGCGTAGCTGCCGATCCGCTCGGGGTTGCCGTCGCGGTCGTTCCACGTCCACACCCCGTCGCGCTTGCCATGCAGGTAGCGGCCGTGCGCGCGCATGACCTTCTTGCTGCGCCAGATCGTGTAGTCGCCGTCGAGCTTGCCGCGGCGGTCGTACGACTCGTCGACCAGCGGGGTCTGGAACAGCCAGATCTGCCGGCTGCCGCGCCGCAGCCCCCTGGCGAGCGTCTCCTCGAGCCGCAGCGCCGCCTTGGTGCCGACGGTGTGGGGACCGTCGAGCTTGCCGCCGACCCACTGCGCCGCGACCAGCGGCGTGCCGTCGGCCGCGTAGATCCGCTCGGCGCCGCTCGGTGCGCCGGCCTTGAGCGCGCGCTCGGCGTACAGCGAGCCGTCGTCGAGCCACCACTTCTCGATGCCGGTGCCCGCGCTCATCTCGTACGCGCCGAGCAGCGCGCCGGTCGGGCCGAACATCCGCCAGGTCCCGGTCTTCTTGCCGGCCGCGTAGCTCCCGGTCTCGGTCACCGCGCCGGTCTCGCGGTGGCGCTCCCACGATCCGTCGAGCGCGCCGTCCTTGTAGCTGCCGGTGATCGCGATCGACCCGTCGGGGAACACCGTGGCGAACGGGCCGTGCCGCGTGCCATCGAGGCGCGCGCAGTACCACGTCGGATCGGGAGGCCGGGCGAGCTCGGCCGCTGTACCGGGCTCGCACGCCAGCGGCGGTGGCGGGGGCGCATCGGGGATCCCGGCGTTGAACCCACCGGGGACCGTGACCCCCGCTCCGCCGGCGGAGCCGCCGGGCCCCCCGGTCGCGCCGTACGCGATCGGGACCTCGACCAGCTCGACCGTCCGCGGCGGGGGCGGCGGCTCGCGCGGCGCTGCCCGGGGTGCAGCCGGGCCGGAGCCACAAGCCGCCGTCGACGTCAAGATCCAGACCACCGTGTGCAGACGACGCACACTGCGATTGTGACATGGAGCGGCCGCGGCGCGCGATCCGGGCGCTAGGATTCGACGCCATGACTGCCCGCAAGCTCGCCCTCGCCGCTTTTGCCGCCGTCGCGGTCTCGTTCACCGCCGCCCACGCGCGCCCACGCCCGGCCAGCCTGGGCGGGTTTGCGTTCGAGGCCAACAAGACGTTCGGGCTCGGCGTGGAGGTCATCTCCCCGGTCGGGCTCAACGGCAAGTGGTTCTTCAACGCCAACCAGGCGCTCGATTTCGGCATCGGCGATGACTTCGTGATCGGCAACCGCGCCGGGTTCCACGTCTACGGCGACCTCCTGTTCCATCCGTTCTCGCTGGCCAACGTCCCGGCGTTCGAGCTGCCGTTCTACGTCGGCATCGGCGCGCGGATCTGGACCTTCAGGGACTCCGCGATCGCCGCGCCCAACGACGCCACCGCGTTCGGCGTCCGCGTCCCGCTCGGCGTGTCGTTCGACTTCAACAACCTCCCGCTCGACGTGTTCGCGCAGTTCGTGCCGACCCTCGACTTCTTCTCCGGCCACCCGGTGCACTCGGTGTTCGTCGACATCGACTTCTCGATCGGCGTGCGCTTCTGGTTCAACTAGGCCATGTCGCGCGCGCGGCGGCTCGCCTGGATCGCCGGCGCCGCGGCCGTGACGGCCGTCGTGATCGCAGCGGTGCTCGCCCTGCCGCGCGTCGATCCGACCCCGCCGACCTCGCCGGCGGACTCCGGGACCTCGCCCGCCACATCGCGCTCCGCCCCGGACGCAGCGGTGCGCCCACCCCCGCCCGGCGAGCCATCGGGCAGCGGCGTCGAGCCGGCGGCGCAGCTGGTCGCGACGGCCCGGGCCGAGATCGCCGCCGGCCGGCTCGCCCAGGCGCGCGACCTGCTGTCCCGGGCGTACGCGCTCGATCCGCAGCCGGCCACGCTGCTCGAGCTCGCGGCCGTCGAGCTCCAGACCGGCCGCTGCCGCGAGGCCCGGCGCGCCGTCCAGCGCGTCATCGCCGACGGGCCTGGCGCGCTGTCGGCCCGGGCCGCCGAGCTGATGGGCCGGATCGGCCGGTGCGACTGAGCCGGTCGATCTCGCCCCTGATGCTCGGTTTCAGTGAGAGGCGACAACTACCCTGGCACAGGGGGGCGCCGCGTTGGCGCAACGCTTGGGTTGGCTCAGCAGGCGCTCTGCTGCACCAACCGTTCTCCCGGCGTTCTCCGGAGGGCGCCACGCAAGTCTCCGGAGAAGCCTCCGGGGTTCCGCTCGCGCCGAACGCATGACCGCGAGTGAGCGAGGCAACGGACCTCGAGCTCTCAAATT
>DATAPF010000556.1:0-5213 GCA_036265355.1 Kofleriaceae bacterium
TCAGGTTCGCGCGGCCCAGCGCGCAATGCGCCAGCGCGGCGCGGTGCCAGCTGGTCCCCGCCAGGCCGGCGCGCGACAGGTCGCAATGCGCGAGCCGCGCATCGACGAGCACCACCCGGGCGAGCGCGGCACCATCGAGGCGGCAGCGCTGCCACCGGCTGCCGGTCGCATCGGCCGCGATGCAGGTGGTGCGCCGCAGGCTGATCTCGGTCAGCACCGCACCGCGCAGCGAGATCCGCGCGAGGTCGAGGTCGTCGAGATCGAGGTCGACCAGCGCGGCGTGGTCGGCGCGGATCGCGGCGATCGGCGGCGGACAGCGCGCCGAGCTGCGCTCGACCAGGCGGGCGATCTCGCGCAGCGAGCGCGGCGGCTCGTCGACCAGCCAGCGCTGCGCGCGGTTGGCGATCCGGTCGAGCTGGTAGGCCAGGCCGGCGAGGTGGGTGCGAGACGCCCTCCGCACCCCGTCCTGCGCCAGGATCAGCGGACGCGCCGCGCGGATCGCCCAGCGCAGCCGCGCCGAGGCGACCGCCGCCGCGTCGTCGTCGAGCGCGCAGCTCGCGACCGCGAGCGCCAGGGTCTCGCGGCGCGCCACCGCGAGCAGCGCTTCGACCGCAGCATCGCGATCACACGGACGGGCGGACATCATCGCAGTCCTGCGCCGCTCGCGGGGCGAACGGTCGGGGCGGCTGGCAACCATGGATACCATCAGCTCTGTACAACGCGCGATATACCCTCCCACAGCTCTGCAATCCCGGGTGGCCGGCCCCCGCCGCATCGCGCGGCACACAGCCTCGATCCCGACGACGGACAGGAGCACGTCAAGGTCAACCTCAGCGTCTTCGCCCGGATGTTCGCGGCTCCCATCCACACCTCCTCGGCCCACCGGCGACCGCAGCCCTTTTGCCCATGTGATCTCGGTGAGCATCGCTACCGATCGGGTGAACTGGTGGCAGACAGCGACAGCCTCGCCGCCGTATACACTGACCATGCTGCGGCGCTCATCGACTGGCGGTCGCGTCGCCGGTCGCGGCGTCGCCGTGCTGATCGTCGTGATCCTCGCCGCCGCGCTGGTGATCCGGCGGCGCGGCCCCGCGCCCCCGCGGCCCGCGCCGCCTGTCGAGGCGCTGCCGGCTGCCGGGTCGCCCGCCGCCCCGCCGCGCCCGCGGCCAGCGCCGGCGCAAACTGCCCGGAGCGAGCCGCCCGCGGCGCTGCCCGGCTCGCTCGAGGGCACCGAGCCCGACGGCGCGATCCGCGCCGACGATGCCGGCCACCTCGTCGTCGATCTCGAGCTGCGCCGGCTGTTCGACCACTTCCTGATCGCCACGGGCGAGGAGCCGGTCGCGACGATCCGCGCCCGCATCGTCGCGGTGCTGCACGCCCGGCTGCCGGCCACCGCCGAGGCCGAGGCGACCGCGATCCTCGATCGCTACCTCGCGTATCGCGACGCCGCGCGCCAGCTGTCGCCGCCGGCCGATCCACGGGCCGGGCTCGGCCAGCTCCACGACCTGCGCGCCCGGATGTTCGCCCCCGAGGTCGCCCGCGCGTTCTTCGCCGACGAGGAGGCCGCGACCTACGCCGCGCTCGACCGGCGCGACGCGCTGCTCGATCCCGCGCTGTCGCCGGCCGAGCGCGAGCGCCGGATCGCCGAGGTCGACGTCCGGCTGCCGCCCGCGGTGCGCGAGGCGCGGGCGGCGGCCACCGCGCCGGTCGACGAGCTCAACCGCGAGCAGGCGATGCGCGCCGCGGGCGCCGGCGACGATCAGATCGCGGCCGCGCGCACCGCAGCGTTCGGCCCCGAGGCCGCCGCGCGGCTCGCCGAGCTCGACCGCTCCCGCGCGGCGTGGGACGCCCGGCTCGCCCGGTTCCGCGCCGCGCGCGCCGCGCTGCTCGCCGATCCGGCGCTCGACGACGCCGAGCGCAACCGCCGGATCGCGGAGCTGCTCGCCAGCTCGTTCTCACCCGAGGAGCGGATCCGGGTCGACGCGCTCGATCGGATCGCGACAGACCGCGCCGGACGCTGAACGCGACGCTCGACATCCCACGGGGGGCTTTGCCCCCCGCCCCGCCGGCAAGCCGGCAGGGTCCCCACCCCCTACGTCTCGCTTCGCTCGACGATCGCGCGGCGTTTGTTACAGTGAGCGCGCGATGCGCAACAAGCTCAAGGTCGGTGTCCTCGGCGCGACCGGCATGGTCGGCCAGAGGTTCGTCTCGCTGCTCGAAGGCCACCCGTGGTTCGATCTCACCGCCGTCGCGGCGAGCCCCAGCTCGGCGGGCAAGTCGTACGCCGACGCGGTCGCGGGTCGCTGGACGCTGGCGACGCCGGTGCCCACCGCCGCGGCCGGCATGACGGTCGGCGACGCGTCCGACATCCGCGCGATCGCCGACCAGGTCGACTTCGTGTTCTGCGCCGTCGACATGGCCAAGGACGCGACCGCCAGGCTCGAGGAGGACTACGCCCGGGCCGAGACCCCGGTGGTGTCCAACAACTCGGCCCACCGCTGGACCGCAGACGTCCCGATGATGATCCCGGAGATCAACGCGGACCACGCGGCGGTCATCGAGGCCCAGCGCCGCCGGCTCGGCACCCGGCGCGGCTTCATCACGGTCAAGCCCAACTGCTCGGTCCAGAGCTACGTCCCGGCGATCCACCCGCTGCTCGGCTTCGGACCGACGAAGGTCATCGTGTCCACCTACCAGGCGCTGTCCGGAGCCGGCAAGACGTTCGAGACCTGGCCCGAGATGACCGACAACGTGATCCCGTTCATCGGCGGCGAGGAGGAGAAGTCCGAGACCGAGCCGCTCAAGATCTGGGGCACGCTGTCCGGCGGCAAGATCCAGAAGGCCACTGCGCCGGTGATCAGCGCGCAGTGCTACCGCGTGCCGGTCAGCGACGGCCACATGGCCGCGGTGTCGGTCGCGTTCGAGCGCAAGCCGACCCGCGATCAGATCCTGTCGGCGTGGAGCGAGTTCGCCGGCAAGCCGCAGCAGCTCGCGCTGCCGAGCGCGCCGCGGCCGTTCCTGCACTACTTCGAGGACAACGACCGGCCGCAGACCCGGCTCGATCGCGACGCCGGCCGCGGCCAGGCGATCACGCTCGGCCGGCTGCGCCCCGATCCGATCTTCGACTGGCGGTTCGTCGGGCTGTCGCACAACACCGTGCGCGGCGCGGCCGGCGGCGGCGTGCTGACCGCCGAGCTGCTCACCAGCGACGGCTACCTCGCGGCCAGGTAGCACCGCGACGCAGCAAACCTCGCCACCCGGTGAGATCGCAAGCCCGGGCCGCACCGCCGCCGCAGGGCGTTGCCGCGATATCATCGCGGGATGCGCCTGCTCGCCCTGGTGTTTGCCGTGACCGTGGTCGGGCTGCACGCGGTCGCCGGGCCCGCAACCCGCCAGGCGGAGCCGCCGAAGGACGCGCCGAAGGACGATCTCAAGATCATCGACAAGCCGATCCCGTTCGACGACGAGCGCGTCCGGCTCACGCTCGCGTACCGCCGCCAGCACAGCGATCCCGACGCCAAGGACATCACGATCGAACCCAGGGTGATCGTCCTGCACTACACCGCGGGCGGCACCGCGAAGGGGACATTCGAATACTTCAGCGGAAACCACATGGAGGCCGGGCGGCCCCAGCTCGCCGCCGCGGGCGACGTCAACGTCTCGTCCCACTTCCTGGTCGACCGCGACGGCACGATCTACCGCCTGATGCCCGAGACCCGGTTCGCGCGACACTGCATCGGCCTCAACCACATCGCGATCGGCATCGAGAATGTCGGCGACGAGCACAGGTGGCCGCTGACCGACGCGCAGGTCGAGGCCGACGCGCGCCTGGTCCGCCAGCTCGCCGCGCGGTTCCCGATCACCCACCTGATCGGCCACAGCGAGGCCGCGCGCCTGGAGGGCAAGATCTACTTCCAGGAGCGCGACCCGCGGTATCGCAACTCCAAGCCCGATCCGGGCGATCGATTCATGAAGCTCGTGCGCGCGAAGCTCACCGATCTGAAGCTGCAGGGACCGCCGTGACCACCGCGACCCGGCGCGCCAGGCTCGCATCCGTCGCCGCCGTCGCAAGCCCACCGGGCACGACGCCGCCCACCGCCGCCTCGACCAGCTGACCGACGCCGTCCAGGCGCGGCTGCGCGCCGCCGGCCGGTGATCCGGTCAAGCGGCGAGGCGATGCCGCACATGCATGCCGGCGAGCATCGCCATCACGAACACGATCGCGCCGACGCTGCCGCCGGCGGCGGCGACGATGCTCGGACCGGGACAGAACCCGCCCAGCCCCCAGCCGATGCCGAACACCGCCGCGCCCGCGACGAGCGGCGCGTCGACGCTGCCCCGACCCGGCAGCTCGAACCGGGCATCGAGCCACGGCCGCGCGCGCCGGCGGACCGCGGCGTGCGCAACCGCATACACCGCGACCGCCCCGGCCATCACGAACGCCAGGCTCGGATCCCAGCCATCGAGCGGGTCGAGGAAGCCCACGATGCGTGCCGGCTGCGTCATCCCCGAGATCACGAGCCCGGCGCCGAACGTCACCCCCGCCAGCGCGGCGATGCCCAGCGCGACCCGGCTCCGCGCGGACGCGGTCACGACAGCCTCCCCGCGACGATCGCCGTGATCGCCCCGGTGACCATGAACGTCGCGACCGCGACCAGCGACCGGACCGACCCGCGCGACAACCCGCACACCCCGTGGCCACTCGTGCAGCCGTCGCCCAGGCGCGCGCCGAACCCGACGAGCAACCCGGCGACCGCCATCGCGCCCAGCGATCGCACCGGCGCGCCGATCGCGCCGGGCAGGACAGCCGCCGCCGCGATGCCCGCGGCCGCGAGCCCGGCCAGGAACGCGAGCCGCCACGCCCGATCCGCCGCCGCGCGCTCGACGAGCCCGCCCGCGATCCCGCTGATCCCCGCGATCCGCCCGTGGGTCACGAGCAGCAGCGCGCTGCCGGCGCCGATGAGCGCGCCGCCGAGCAACCCGAGAAGCCAGTTCGAAGCCATACGACGACGATAAGCACCCCGGGTGCCAGTGCGCCAACCCGGTGCCACTGGTTTTCGCTGACGGCGATACAGCGGAACTCTGTACGCGCTGCGCGATCGAGCGCTACTTGTTGGCCGCGCGGCGCGCCAGGTATTCGGTGAGCAGGGTGTCGGTCGGGCCGATGTAGCGCTTGGGCTGGATCTTGCCGCGCTCGAGGGCGTAGTGGACCA
>DATAPF010000557.1:0-6829 GCA_036265355.1 Kofleriaceae bacterium
CTCGACGACATCGAGCGGCTGATCGCCGAGGCGCGTGCGCTCGGCTACCCGCCGGTGCTCGGCGAGGCCCTGCTCGTGCGCGGCTACCTGCAGCGCCGCGCCGGCCGGTTCACCGACGCCGCGGAGTCGTTCAAGGCCGCCGCGGAGGCGGCGGGAGCCGGCCATGACGACGACACCCTCGTCGATGCCTGGACCCAGCGCGCGTACATCGTCGGCTACCAGCTCGCCCACCGCGATGAAGGGCTCGCGTACCTGGCGGCCGCCGAGGCGCTCGCCGCCCGCGCCAAGCTCCCCGCGCTGCAGCGCGCCGCGATTCGCCAGACCGCCGGTGAGATCTTCGGTCGTGCCCAGAACCTCGCCGACGGGCGCGCCGCGCTCGAGGAGGCGGTCCGGCTCTACGAGCAGGCGCGCGGCAGCGAGCATCCGAGCGTCGCCCATGCGCTGAGCTTGCTGGTCACCGTGTGCGTGCAGCAGGACGACCTGAAGGCAGCGCGCAGCTACGCCGAGCGCGCCCGCGCCATCGTGACCACCGCGCTCGGTCCGAGCCCGGAGACCGCCGCGGCGGTCAACGCGCTCGCCGAGATCAGCTGGGCCGAGCGCGATCCGGTGCGCGCGATCGCCGAGTTTCGCCAGGCGCTCGACATCGAGCGCGCGATCGGGGACGAGCGCGGGGCCGCGGTCGCGACCAGCAACATCGGCGACAACCTGCGCGTGCTCGGACGCATGGACGAGGCGCGCAGCGAGCTCGAGCGCGCGCTGGCGATGTTCGGGCGCACCACCGGGCTCGACGACAGTGCCGCGATCTGGACGCTGGCGTCGCTCGCCAGGGCGACCCGCGATCCCGCCGAGGCGAGGCGCCGGTTCGAGGAGGTGCTGGCGCGCAGGATCGCGCTGCTCGGTCCGGAACACGGCAGTGTCGCCGACACGATCAACGATCTCGGCAACCTGGCACGCGACAGCGGTGACCTCGCGGCGGCGACCGGGTACTACGAGCGCGCGCTCCCCGTGTACGAGAAGGCGTTCGGCCCCGATCATCCGCACGTGTCGGTCGCGCTGTCGAACCTCGGCGAGGTCGCGCTGCTCCGCAAGCGGTTCGACGACGCGCTGCGCGTGTGCTCCCGCGCGCGCACGCTCGACGAGGCCCGGCTCGGCGCGAACCACCCGGACCTGGCCTACGATCTCGCGTGCCTGGGCGAGGCCAGGCTCGGGCTCGGCGATGCGCGCGGCGCGGTCGCGCTCCTGGAGCGCGCGGTCGAGCTCGGCCGGCCGCTGCAACCCGACGATCGCGCGCGCGCCGAGTTCGCGCTCGCACGCGCGCTGTGGGCAGCGGGCGGCGATCGCGCCCGTGCGCGCGCGCTGGCGGCGGCCGCCGCACCCGCGATCCGGCCGCCGGCTCAGCGCCCCGTGATCGAGCGCTGGCTCGCGGAGCACGGGCGGCCGCCGGTCACGGCCGCGACTCGGTGAGCTGCTGCTCGAGCAGCTTCGACGCGACGTTCATGAAGTCCTCCTCGGTCAGGATCCCGACCAGCGCGCCGTCCTGCAGCACCGGCAGGCAGCCGTAGCGATAGCGCCGCATCAGCGCGATCGCGTCGAGCGTGCGGGCCTCGGGGGTGATGGTGAGCACGTCGGTCCGCATGATCGCCGACACCGGCGTGTCACCGAGCGAGCCGCCGCCGGCGAGGAAGCGCAGCACCGCGCGGTAGGTGACCAGGCCGATCAGGTGGTGGTTCTTGTCCTCGACCGGGACGTGGCGGATCCGCTCCCAGCTCATCAGGTTGACGACCATCTCGACCGGATCCGACGCGTGGACGGTGAACAGATCGGTGGTCATGTAATGATCGACCTGCTGGTAGCTGGTCTGGGTAGCCTCGGACTCGTCGAGCCGTGCCCGCTCCCACTCCGCGACCGGGCGCCCGGTCTGCTGGCGCTGCAGGGTCGCGGCGACCAGCGCGTTGGAGCGCTCGCCCGACGTCGCCTTGTCCTTGAGCGCGTTCCATGACGACAGGAGCCAGCGCGCCCCGGTGCGCCCGGTGCGGACCCGGGCGTCGATCACCGACAGGTAGCGCTTGATGTCGTCCTCGATGATGCCGTGCCGGCGCAGCCCGGCCTCGGCGAGCGGCAGCAGGCGGTCGAGCACGAGGTGCGACGCGGCGATGTCCTCGCCGTCGAGCCAGGTGAAGTGGACGCCGAGGCCCTCGCGCGCCGCGGCATAGAAGTTCGCGCCGGCCTGGTCGAAGTCGATCCGCCGCGCCACGTCCTCCTCGCGCGCGCCGAGCTCGGCCATCGCGCCGAACCACAGCGCGCCGTTGGCGACCTCGTCGAGCACGGTCGGGCCGGCCGGCATCACCCGGTTCTCGATCCGCAGGTGGGCCTTGCCGTCCATCACGCCGTAGCACGCGCGGTTCCAGCGGTAGACCGTGCCGTTGTGCAGGCGCAGCGCCTTGAGCAGCGGGGTCTCGCCGCGCGCCAGCTTGGCCATCGGATCCTCGTCGAGATCGCTGCCGACCAGGGTGCGGAACCGCGCGATGTCCTCCTGGTAGATCTCGAGCACGGATTCGCGGACCCAGCGCGTGCCGAAGCTGACCCGGGCCTCGCTCTCGCGCAGGTGGTGCTTGTGGCTGCGGGTGTCGACCGCCTGGCGGAACAGCGCGATCCGGGTCTCGGCCCACAGCCGGCGGCCGAACAGCAGCGGCGAGTTCGCGGCGATCGCGACCATCGGCCCGGCGAGCACCTGGGCGAGGTTGTACATCCGCGGGAACTCGGCCGGGGTGACCTGGAGGTGGACCTGGAAGCTCGCGTTGCAGGCCTCGAGCATCACCGAGTCGTGCTGGACGATCAGCTCGTCGGTGCCGTTGATCGAGAACGCGAACGAGCCGCCGCGCAGCTCCGCCATCGCCTGGTTGAGCGCGCGGTAGCGCGGGCTGGGCACCATGCCCTCGAGCCCGAGGTCGGACTTGCGCAGGGTCGGCAGGATGCCCATCAGCACCGGGGCGAGCCCGAGCTCGGCGGCCGCCGCGCGCGCCTTGCCGACCAGGTCATCGAGCTGGCTCTCCATCCGCGACAGCCCGTCGCCGGTGAACAGCTGCGGGTCGGCGTTGGCCTCGAGCTGGAACAGCCCGAGCTCGGTCGTGAAGTGCGGATCGCGGAGCCGCTCGAGCATCTGCAGCGATCCGCGCGCCGGCCCCCAGTGGCGATCGATCAGGAACATCTCCTGCTCGGCGCCGATCCGGCGCGGCCCGGTCTCGAACCGGCCCTCGCGCAGCATGCGATCGAGCGCGCGCAGGTCGGCGAGCATCGCGTGCATGAACTCGCGCCGCTTGTGCTCGTCCTGCTCGGTGTCGACGTCCTTGTGGGCGCGCGTGGCCTTGGTGAGCGGGGGCCCCGCGTCGGTCGATGGCTCGCTCGGCTTGTCGCTCATGGCGGGTTCGCGACGGTGTCGTCGCTGCGCTCCACGATAGCTCGCCGGGGTCCGTCCTGTCCGCTTCGCGCCTGCCTTTCAGCGGAACAGCCACGCCAGCTTGACCTGCAGCACGTCGTCCGCGGGAGCGCGCAGCAGTGCCGAGATGCTGCGGCTGGTCAGGGTCGCGTCGCGGTGGAACACCTCGTCGTCGAAGGCGCCGTGGGTGTAGACCCCGTACAGCGTGCAACCCGGGCGGAGCTCCCAGCGCAGCACGGCGTTGACGTTGAAGTTGTTGGCCGAGAAGCTGGTGGTCTGGGACATCGCGCCCGGGGCCAGCGTGTCGTCGTCGACGTAGCGCGCGAGATCGCGGTAGTGCCAGCTCGCGAGCAGCAGCTGGGTATAGGCCTGCAGCGTGAGGTCCGGGGTGAAGGCGTACGACGCCCGGACGATCTGGCTGATCTGGCGCATCCGGCGAATCCCGACGATCGGGGTGTCGCCCTGGGTCTCGAGCCAGTGCATCTCGCCCTGGGCGTCGAGCAGGTCGGTCTGGAGCTGGAGCTCGAACTGGCTCGATGGATGGACCGTCTGGGTGAACGTCGCCGAGTAGGTCATGCCGCCGGCGAAGTGCTGGGCCGAGACGTCGAGGCCGGCGTACCACGCGCTCTGGTGCGAGCTGGTGAACCCGGCGATCACGTAGGGCTCCTTGCCGTGATGGAGGTACTTCTTGACCGGCTCGAGGAACGCCCGCAACTCGCGATCGTCGTGGTACGGCAGGCCGACGCCTCCGCCGAGGTAGGCCGTCCAGTCGCTGGTGAACCCGGTCGAGGCCTTGCCGCCGGGGGTGTCGTTGAACGTCCGGCCGGCGTGATCCTGGCCGTAGTCCTCGGTCGCCGCGAAGCTCCAGTTGCGGAACACGCCGAGCGTGCGGTCCCATTGCCGGCCGACCTCGGCGTGGCCGAGGATGTGATCGGGACTGATGATGTAGCCCAGATCGTTGGGATCGTAGTAGCGGGTGGCGAAGTCGGTGTTGCCGGTGACGTACCAGCCGGCGTCCAGCCGCTTGATCGCGCGGGCGTTGGCGGTGGCGCCGGTGGTGCGATCGGCGCTGCCCGCGCTGCCGCCGCCGAGCGCGTCGACCTGGGCGCTGCCGTCGTTCGACTTCCAGGTCGCGTCGGCGGCGCCGACGTAGGTCCAGCGACCGCCGTCGCGCTCGACGTGCAGGCTCGAGAACGCCCCGACGAAGCTGCCGGCGGAGCCGATCTGCTGGAGCACGCGGGCCACCGCGCTGTCGATCGCCGGCGCGACCGCGCGGGTGGCGACCGTGCCGTCGGCCTGCCGGACCCGCGCGTAGGCCGGCTCGGTCTCGGCCGCCAGCACGCCGACGTTGAGGCCGCTCTCGTACTTGCCGGTGAACTTGGCGGCGCCGAGGATGTCGAGCGCGAGCGGGCGCGCGACCAGGGTCTCGCCCGGGCCGAGCTCCGGCGGCGGCGCGCTCGCGCCGATCCGGCGGCTGTAGAACAGCTGGGTGCCGTTGACCTGGAACAGCTCGCTGCCCTCGAGGAAGAACGTCCGCTTCTCGGGGAACAGGGTCTCGATCGTCGACAGGTTGATGATCACCTGATCGACCTCGGTCTGACCGAAGTCGGGCAGGAACGTCAGATCGAGCAGGCTCGACGAGCCGAGCCCGAGGTGGGCATCGACGCCGGCGCGCACGTCGACGCCGCGGTCGTCGAAGCCCTGCGCGGTGGCGAGCTTGCCGTTGACGGTGAGGTACGGGATGATCTCGCGGCGGGCCCGGGGCCGCAGCCCGGACAGCTCGACCAGCAGCGGGAACCGGCTGACGAACGCGTTCTCGCTGCGCGCCACGACGTGCCAGCGATCGGTCTCCTGCGGATCCTGGTCGACCCGGACGAAGTTGATGCCCCAGGTCTGGTCGCGCTCGACGCCGCGGATCCGCAGCAGCGACAGCGGGATCCGCAGCTCGGCGGTCCATTCGCCGTCGCCGGCGGTCACCCCGCTGTCCCACACCGCGTCCCAGGTGTCGTCGCTGCTGGTGTCGGCGTACAGCAGCACGTCGCGTTGCACACCGGCGGCGTTGACCCGGAACTCGTGCGCGGTCCGGCGGTCGTGGGCCGAGTCGATCGCCACGCCGAACCAGTCGCTGGCGCTGTCGCGATCGCGCCGGTGCACCAGGCCGGTCACGCTGCCGTGGCCCGGCGCGTGGCGCATCCGGGCGCCGATGTAGAGGTACTCGTCGTCGTACAGCACGCGGACCTCGGTCGGTGACGTCGCGGCCTCGCCGTGGTGCGGCGCCTCCTGCGCGAACCGCCCGGCCGCGGCGGCGTCGCGCCAGGCCTGCTCGTCGAGCCGGCCATCGATCCGGATCCCGCCGGTGATGCGATGCGCCGGCAGCGAGTCGGTCAGCTCGACGGGGGCCGCCTCCGGTGCCGCCACCGGGGGCGCGACGCTCGCGTCGGGCGCGGCCGCGGCGAGGCCCGGCGCGATGCAGCCACCCACGACCACGAGACACGACGCGATGTGCATGGAACAGCCCGGAGGTCCGGCAACGAGTGCGGGGACTCTATCACCAGGCGCTCATCGCACGCGACGCTCGGGGCGCCGCGCCCAGGTCACAGCGCCGAGTCGGTCTTTGCCAGCATCTTCACTTCTTGGAGCTTGAGCGTGCACACCGCGCGCAGCGGCTCGCCCTTGGGGGAGAACATCGTCACCTTGGTCGACAGCGATGCGATCACGCAGCGAAACCGGCGCGCGCCATCGACGCTGCCCCACGCCACCACGCAGTGATGCGCGCGGCGCAGGTAGTTGTGCTTCGATCCGGGCTCGCGGATCGACGACATGTTCTCGAGCATGTCGATCTCCGGCTGGATCGAGCGATGCTCCTCGAAGCCATCGAACATCAGCTCGAGGTTCATCGTGCGGGTCGGCGCCGTCGGGAGCTCCAGCTCGTCATCCGGGGCAGAGCCCGGGTGCGAGCCCGGCACCCGCTCCGGCTGCTTCCACTGGATCTGCTTGTCGATCTGGATCTCCTTGGGGTTGTACTGCGCGACGACGGTGAGGTCGGGCGTGTCGAGACTCCCGAAGTACAGCTTCTCGATCTTGTCGCCCCACCGCGAGGTCTCGTTCTGCACCGCGACCGCGCGCATGTACGGGTCGCGCGCCTGCGTGACCCGCTCTTCGTTCTGCTTGGTGATCGATTCATCGGCGCTTGACATGGCGGTTCTCCTGGTTCCGCGACGCAGGCACGCGATCGGAGCCGCCATGTCCGTCGGACATCACCGCGCCCCGCCACCCAGCACTGCCTGCCTGCATGAACCGTATGAGCAATACCATGGCCGGATCGCGCACGACCATCACTCATGTCGATTTGACGGGTGTGAGCGAAAAACGCGCAGACCCGTCACGCGCCGC
>DATAPF010000558.1:0-16770 GCA_036265355.1 Kofleriaceae bacterium
GTCGCGCGCGACGGCACGCTGCACCGCCTGGAGGTCAGCTCGCCTGGCTACGGCGCGTACGCCGGAACCGTGCGGTTCGACGCCAACAAGCACCTGTCGATCCAGCTCCGCCGCAGCCGGCCGCACAAGAACCCGGTCAAGCCCGAGCCGCCGGAGACGCCCGAGCTGCCCGATCGGATCTACACCGAGAGCCCGTACGCGCCGGGGGGCCCGAAGAAGTGACCGCCGCCCACCTCGTCCTGATCGCCAGCGCCGGCCTGCTCGCTCCTGCCGCGGCCGGTGCCGCACCCGGCGGTCCGCCGCGCCACGCGGATCCGCACCCCGGGCCGCGGGTCGCCGAGCCGGCGCACGGCGACGCGGGCTCCGACGCCGACACCCGCGAGGCCGATCGCCACTTCCGGGCCGGCGTCGCGCTGTTCAGGGGCGCGAGGTATGCCGACGCGCTCGCCGAGTTCGAGCGCGCGTACGCGATCGCGCCGCACCCGCGGGTGCTCTACAACATCGCCTCGTGCCACCGCGAGCTGTCGCACTTCGTCGAGGCCGCGACGTACTATCTGCGGTTCCTCGCCGATGGCAAGGCCAGCGTGCCGGCCGCGCAGCTGGCCGCGGTGCAGGCCGAGCTCGACGCGGTCCTCCCGAGGGTCGCGCGGGTCACCGTGAACATCGCGCCGCCGTCCGGCGCCGTGCTGGTGGTCGACGGCACCGCGCTCGATCACCCGACGTCCCCGCTGATCGTGTCACCCGGCGAGCACCGGCTGATCGCCCGGGTCAGCGGACGGCGCGACGCCGAGCGCACCGTGACCGTCGCCGCCGGCGACCGGATCACCGTCGAGCTCGCGACCGGCGGCCCGGCGACCCCGGCGGCCAGCGTGCCGCGGCCGGCCGCGCCCTCCGCCGCGGTCGCCGCGCACCCGGACGCCGGCCCCGCACCGCCGCCCGGCGTGCGGTTCGCGATCGGCGCCGGATTCGGCACCAACCTGCGCCTGGCCGGTGAGACCGGCGCGCCATCGCTCGGCGCCGCACTCGCGCTCGGCGCGCGGCTCGAGCTCGGGCTCGACGCCGTGATGGTGGCGTACGCGATCATCCCTTCGATCCGGGTCCGGATCGCCGGCGACGACCTCGCGCTGCACGCGATCGGCGCGGTGGCGTACTCGCTGTCCAGCGGGTCGATGTCCGGGCGGTTCGCCGCCCCGGCGATCGGGCTGGGGCTGCGCTACCGGCCGACCCCCGGCCTGGCGGTCCGGCTCGAGGGCTACGCCGCCTTCGCCGGTCGCGATCGCGGCACGGCGATCCCGCTGTTCCTCGGAGCGGAGCGATGGTTCTGACTCGCCGTGGCCTCGTGGTCGCGCTGCTCGCCGCGCTGTCGGCCGCCGCCTGCAACCACTCGCTGTTCGACAACCGCCCGGGCGGCACCCCGGGGAGCGGCGGCGACGCGGGGTCCGACGGCCCGGTCCCGGCGTCGTGCCCCGACGGCTGCCTCGGCGATGCCGCCGCGAACTTCGACGGCAGCGATACCGGCACGACCCACGTCTGGCGCTACCTCGAGGATCAGGGCCGGTCGTGGAAGGCGATGACCCTCAGCAACTCGGTGATGGTGGGCCTGATCGACTCCGCCAACCAGATCACGACCTGCACGATCCGGAACGAGGCCCCGGCGTGCGTCGGACTGCCCGACGCCCTGCTGATGTCGTCGGGCGCCAGCTCGGTCGACCCCGCGATCGAGTTCACCGCGCCCATGACCATGCCCCAGGTGCTCCAGCTCAGCCTGCACGCCTACCTGGCGAGCGGCACCGGGCAGACGATCCGGATCTACCGCAACAGCCGCGATGACCTGCTGTTCACCAGCCCGCTCGCCGCGAAGACCCCCGTGGAGCAGGCGATCGTGGTCGATGCGCTCCCCGGCGATCGCTTCCTGGTCGCGATCAGCGGCACCGAGGCCGCCAGCCAGGTCGCGCTGCAGTTCTATGTCAACGCCACCGGGCAACGATTCCCGACCAGCTGTCAGCTCGCGCTGTCGTTCACCGGGGTGACCACCACGACCACCACGGTGCAGGACCCGTGCAGCCAGTACACGTTCACCAGCTTCGCGTTCACCGCTCCGCCCCCCGCGGAGAGCTTCGCGCCGACGCCGACGGTACCGGGCACCGGCCCTTATCCGGAGCAGATGCCCGGGATCTCCGTTGGAGAGGGCAGGTTCCTCCAGCGCGACGGCCCGGCGCCGCTGAACGCGCTCGACTGGTCGCACGACCTCACGGTGCAGCTGTGGGCGCAGCCGACCATGCTCGGGCAGCTGGGCACCGACTCGTTCCTGTTCTCCGACTTCGACATCGACACGTGCGGCGGGATCGAGCTCTCGGTCCGGGCGGCGGGCGGGATGAATCCGCGCATCACGCTGCACGGCTGCGCCGATCCGGTGAAGATGACGGATACCACGATCACGCCCGCGTTCCCGCTGGACAGTGCCTGGCACTTCATCCGTGTGGTTCGCAACGCCGCCGAGTTCGACCTGTGCATCGACGGGCTCTACGTCGCGAACCTGCCGGTCCAGCCCGGCGCGATCGCGTCGAACAACCCGCCCGCCCTGGGCAAGCCGGTCGCGTTCGACGAGGGTGCGGAGTACATCGGCGGGTTCGACGACGTCCGGGTGTTCACCGGCGCGCTGCCCTGCCGGATGTGAGCGACATCGCGCGTCTGCATCACCGGTTCAAGCTCGGGTGATATTGCATACGATATTTGAACTGGCCATCGTGGACGGCAGATGACCTGATACGGTGCTCACCGCAGAGAGCTTCCCTCGCCGCGGATCGCAATATCGGGCCGGTGATTTCGCCAGAGCCCGCGTGGAATCGAGCATCGAGATCGCGGCTCGCCGTCTTATCCTGCCGGCATGCAGGACCACCGACAGGCCAGCACCACAGCGAAGGCATCGACCGCGCACGCGAGCAGCGCCAGCGCCGCGTCACCAGGCAAGACCAGCCTCGTGCAGCAGCAGGCTCAGGGCGGCCCGCTCGCGCAGGCCGCGAGCTCGAACAAGGCCCGCCAGGCGATCATCGATGCCGGCAAGGGCTCGCTCAACGAGATGAAGCGCGGGCTCGAGACGATGTCCGACGCGTTCACGGACACCGGCGACACGATCAAGCAGCTCATCCACAAGGCGCGCGTCGCTGCCAACAAGTGCGATATCCCGGGCCTCCAGGTGGCGATCGACCAGGCCGCGGTCCTGATCGCGGCGTCCTGGACGAGCGCGCTGCTCAAGCAGGTCAAGGACATGACCGAGGCGACCCACGACGTGCTGGACACGCTCGAGCACAAGGACGACCACGGCAAGCACGAGACGATCCGCGAGTACCTCGAGACCCTGGTCGACGCCGCGCATAACATCTCCGATTCGGCGAAGGATCACGAGGAGCACACCAAGGAGCTCAACCAGATCCTCGTCGATGCCAAGCAGCTGTGCGGCTCGCTGGTCCCCACCAGGAAGGTCCAGAAGTTCTCGTCCGGCGATTCCAAGCTCACCTGGTCGTTCAATCCCACGCTCACGGACGGCATCACGCTCAAGCGATCGTTCCCCAAGACGATGCACGCGCTCCCGCTTCCCGGCCATGGCCATATCGACAACGTCAAGCCGCTCATGCCCCACGCGCTCCAGCACAACGTCACAAACGGCCCGTTCGCCCTGGCCGCGTAGCCGTCGGAGCCGCGGTGACGATGCCGCGACTCACCGCGGGGTGAGCCGGTCGCGGCCGCCGAGGCGCTCCGGTCAGGTGCGGGGCTGGCGACGTGCCGTCACCAGGCAGGCGACGGTGCTGGAGCGGATCGGCCGGCCGAGCCGCTGGTGGAGGGCTTGCATTTCGGCGGCGAGAGCGTCGCGCTGGCAAGGTGCCAGTCGTGCCCAGAACGACATGGTGCCCAGCAGAGCAGTGAGCTCATCAGCGGTGTGCTCCAGAGGAGTCGGCAGCGCGGCGACCTGCACGTCATGGAACAGCGGTGCCGCATACCGGCGCCCGACGTCATAGCTTCCGAGCCACCCCCAGATCTCCGATACGTTGTCGCGTCGCGCTGCGACGCCCTCGAGCGTGCCGTCGAGGTCGCGGTAGGTCGGCCACGCGGCGGCGAGCTCGGGGGCGATCTGGGCCATGGCGGCGCGCAGCGCCTGTTGATCCCGGGCGCTGCGCGGCTCCTCCAATCCGAAGTAGGAGACGAGCGCCAGGGTCCCGCTGTCGACCAGCGCGTCGGCCGCCTTGCGCCAGCTCACCTCCGGATCGACCCAGTGGATCGCCGACGCGCAGAACACGGCTCCGTAGTGTGCGGGCGGCAGCGACACGTCCTCCAGGCGCGCGTTGACGAACTGCACGTCGCCGAGGTCCTGCAGCCGATCCCGCGCCCGCGCGATCAGCTGGTGACCGGGTTCGACCGCGGTGACCCGCAGGCCCCGGGCCAGCAGGGAGCGCGTCAGCTGCCCGGTACCGCACCCGATCTCGAGCACCGGCGCGCCGGGGTCGATCCCGGCCAGCTCACACGCCTGCTCGATGAGCGCGTCCGGGTACGCCGGACGGTGACGGTCATACTCGCCGGCGATCTCGTTGAAGACGGTGGCGCAGCTGCGCGCGTTGGCTGCGTCCGGCATGGTGGCAAGGTAGCTCACGGCGGGGACCGGCTGGTCTCGGACGGGATCAGGATCGTCGAACCGGCATCCGACGAGACGCCGCCGCGAAACACCGGGACGTGCATCCGGGCCGTGGACGGCGGGCGCGCGCCGTGATCAGATGGCGGGCCATGGACGTTGCCATCCTCATGGACCCGCTCGCCGGCGCGTATCCGGGCGAGACCACGCACTACCTCGGGCGCGAGCTCGCGCGGCGCGGTCACGCCATCGCGTACTGCACACCCGCGGACGTCGCCTACGAGGCGCCGGCCGTCACCGCAACCGTGCGAGCGCTGCAGTACACGCCCGCGATTCCGGAGGTGGCGGGGCCGCCCGAGCGCGGCAAGCACCTGGGGATCACCGCCGGCGAGCCGCGGATCGCCGACCTCGCGACGTTCGACGTCGTGCTGGCGCGCCACGATCCCCCGGTCGACGGCACGTATCTCGCGCTGACGTACGTGCTCGAGCGGCTCGCGGCAACGACGCTCGTCGTCAACGATCCCCGCGCGGTGCGCGACACCGCGGAGAAGCTGTCAATCCTGGGCTCCCCGGAGCTCGCGCCGCCGACGCTGGTGACTGTGGACCTCGAGCGGCTGCGCGCTTTCAGGGCGCAGCACGGCGACCTCGTGATCAAGCAGCTGTTCGGCAAGAGCGGCGACGGCCTGTTCTTCCTGCGCGCCGGCGACAAGAACTGGAACGTCGTGATGGAGCAGGTGGCCGCGGCGCGCACGCCGGTGATGGCGCAGCCGTACGTCGACGCGCCGTCGAAGAAGGTGGTCGTGATCGAGGGCGAGGTGCACGGCGCGGTCGAGATCGAGCTCGAGCCCGACGACATCCGCGGTAACCTCGATCGCGGCAAGGCGGTGCGCGCGACGACGCTGTCGGCGGCCGAGCGCGCCGCGGTGGGGCCGGTGGCGCGCTGGCTCGGCGAGCGCGGCATCGTGTTCGCCGTCGTCGATCTGCTCGGCGCGTACGTGATCGAGACGAACGTGACATCGCCTGGCATCTGCTTCTACTTCAACGCCGCGCACGGCACGCCGCTCGAGCGCGCGATCGTCGACGCCATCGAGGCTGCCCACGCCCGGCGCACACGATGACGTTCGCCGCGGGCTTCGAGCTCACGTTCACGAGCGAGCCAATCGTCGAGGCGGGGTGCCGGCGCGGCGAGCTCGACCCCGACACGCCCGAGAACCTGGCCGCGTGCGCCGCGCTCGCGGCCGCGATCCGCGCGAACCTCGGCGACGCACACGCGCACGCGATCGAGGACGACGGCCACGGCTTCCCGCGCCACGTGATCACGTATCCCGACGGCTACTGGATCAAGGTCGAGATCGATCCGTGGTGCGTCGAGGTCACGGGGCGCCACGACACGATCGCCGGCTATCGCGCCGTCGCGCCGCGCCTCGAGCGGATCTTCGCCGTCGCGCGCGGGCTTGGCCTCGCGCCGCACGCGCGGATCGGCGGCGGCCACGTCCACGTCGGCCGCGCCAGCTTCGACGACGCGCTCGCGGTTCGCAACTTCATCATCGACTACTGCAACCACCCCGAGCTCGCGCTCGGCATCCTCGGCTTCGATCCGCTGAACGGGCCGGCACTCGCGACTGCACCGGCCGAGTCGCTCGACGCGTTCGAGGCAGGGCTCGCGCGCCTCGATGCCGGTGAGCTCGATCTCGACGGCTTCCTCGCGCACGTGCGCGATCGCGTGTACACGTTCGCAGCGCCGGAGCTCCCAGCGCACGCGCCGCGCGCGAAGTACCAGGCGCTCAACGTCAGCCATCCCGCGTCGCTCGAGATCCGGGCGATCCGGCCGCCGCACAGCTTCGACGACTTCGTCGCGATCTGCGAGCTGTTCGCCGCGCGCATCGCTTTCCTCGCCGGCCACGGGCCGATCCCGTATCGCCGCGAGCGCTGGCCCGGCGACGCGCCGCTGCCCGAGGCGTTCGCGCGCGCTCGTTTTTTCGCGTACTGCGCCGAGGCGCGGATCACACCGCGGATCGGGCTTGGCAGCTGAGCGTGCGACGCTACGCGTCGAGCGGCTCGCCAGCCACGCGGTCGATTTCTGCGGCGCTCGCGAAGCGTCGCTTTCGGATTGTCGGGGACTGCCTACAGCTCTCGAACAGTGGCCCGTCGACGGAAACCTGTTCTGGAAGTCGAACTGCGTGGGCTACATTTTCCCGTACGGCAAGTAGCCTGCCTCGAGTCGGCGAGCCGCACATCGATGGGGGACGGACCGCTATCCGTCGCCGACAGGTAAGCGGGCTGGGCCTGTCCGAGCCGCGCTAGATTTCACAGTCCAGACAAAATGACTTCTTGCTGTTCGTATCAGGATCACAAGTGACGGATGCACCAGGAGGGCAAGAGTCGCAAGTAACTACACACGAGGGCATTGATCCCCCGTGAACCTCTTTCATGTTTCGAATGGCGAGCTCCCTCACCGTTTCTCGATTGAGCACAAGCTTCATCCTCTTCATCTTCTTCATTGTTTGCTCTCCTCCGTTGCTGGACGTTCGCTCCAGCCTGGACGTCGACTATCGGGTGGTTGCCTCTGCGCCGGTCACACCGGCGCGATGCCCGCGCGCGGTGGCTCCCGCGTAGGCAGGCATAGGCACATGCGATGCCAGCGCGACAAGGTATCGGATCTGCTGCCGCGGACCGCGGGGCGTGCACGCCGAGCGTAGAGAGTCTTGACGATAGAACGCGTCGAGCCGTAGAGAACTTCAACGCATGGCCGATCTCCCGCAGCTATTGGCCGCGGGCGCCTCGGGGGGCGCTCCGGCTCGGGATGCGGGCACGGCCCAGCCGCGGGGCCCACGGGAGTAGGCGCCGACGATCCGACGGTCGTGTACGATATGTGGCGCGATGCCCGGCCGCAAGACCTGGCGACACGGCTGGTTTGAAAGAAGTCCTTGCTGAAATCCGCCACGAGGTGGGGGAAAGTCAGGTTCTACCAATGAGACGTGCGATGATCGCAGTCGTGATCGCGGGGTGTGGAGGTCATTCCAGCGGCAACAGCGATGCGCAGATGGCGCGGGCGCTGGCGGCCGAGGACATCGCGCGGGCGTGCGTCAACGCCTACGCCTGCCTCGCGCCACCGATCGACGGGCCGACGCTGCCGGATTGTCTGCACAAGCTGGACGACGGCGACACCGTGGTCTCGATCTATCGCCCCGATCAGATCCGATGTCTCGTGGCGGCCGGCGCCGACTGCACCCGGGCCCGAGCGTGCCTGGGCTATACCTACGGGGCATGCGCGCCCAACGGCACGCATTGCGATGGCGACCGCCTGGTCGACTGCAGCGGCGGCATGGGGCTCACGCTCGATTGCCGCCACGGCCTGTGGTACCCGGGCGACTCGACGTGTGTCGCGGCCAGCTCGCCGGCGTGCGGGATCGGGACGTGCGCCCCGAATACCCCCGAGCGCTGCGACGGAACGCGCGCCCTGCGCTGCAACAGCGGCGTGCTGCTGGCGTTCGACTGCGCGCAGGTGGGGGCGACCTGCAACCTCGACGGTACGTCCGCGCAATGCGCCGGAAGCGGCCCCGCCTGCACGGGCTCGCGCTGCGACGGCACCAAGCTGGTCCGCTGCGCAGGTGGTCACGAGTACGCGTACCAGTGCGCGGAGATGTTCGCAGGCGGCACCTGCGTCGATTACGGCATCGACGGGCACTCGTGCGGATTTGGCCCCGACTGTGGCGAAACGGCGACCTGCAGCGGCAACACCTCGCAGCTCTGCGTGTTCGGTGCCCAGATCTCGATCGACTGCGTCGCGTCCGGGTATGCCGGCTGCGACCTCGGCTCGTGCGTCACGGCGACGTTTCCTCCGTGATCCACTGCGCCGCGCGACGACGTTGCTACCGAGGCAGCTGGAGGTGCACCGGTGGTTGCCCAGCGCGAACCCGCACGATGCCGGTGGCAGTCGGGTGATAGGTGTCGCGCGCTACCCGGCTCCGTCGCGAGTGGCCGTCGCGGCGAGCTACGGCGGCCAGCGCGAGCTGGTGGACCTGCGCGCGCGTGACCGAGTGCAAGCTCGGCGACTAGCGCCGTGGCCAGCGCTGTGCGCCAAGGTCGCCAAGCTGCGGATGTCGACGCTCGACGGAGAGGTCCTGCCGCTTGCTACAACGGAGCTACGCGCGAAGAATCGTTGGCAAAAGTAGTGACCCGTGTTCTCTCCTGGCATGAGGATGATGCGTACGGCTGCGAATCCGCTGTTCGGCTTGTAGGACAGAGTTCCACATGGCGGGGCTGCGATGGCTACGAACCCCACCATGATTCCGGGTCGCGACACGCCGGCCGCGCACTCTGTGCTATCGCTGCTCCGGGACACGCGACGCCGAACGAGCGAGCGTGAAGACGCCGCGAAGGGCGCACCGACGGAGGCGGCAACCTAAACCGCTCTTCCGGTTTGGGGTGGGCACGTAGCGTGGAGTTTAGGGCCACCGAGTGCGGGTCGCGTCAAGCTGGCGCTCGAACCGCACGGCGTCACCAACTCGGCGGCGATCGTAGCGGCGGCGGGCGGTCCCGGTCCGGCTCGGAGCACGCCGCTCGGCGCTCGCCGGCGGCGATGGTCGCGAGTTGGAACTCGCCGGCGACCTCGACCCGGCTGGCGCGACGCCCTGGCGGTGGGCGGCGCGCCGACCGCGGCGGCGGTCGTGCTGGACGTCGCCCAGGAGCCGGAGATGCGGCCGGCGCCCGGTAAGGTAAAGTGAGGCGTGGGCATCCCGGACTTCTCGATACCGGTGCAGCGCGCTGTGGACCGCGGACTCGCCGCGGCGGCGGTTCTCGATGTCGACGGCAAGCCGTTCGCCGTGGCGGGCGCACTCGACGACGACGAGGTACGGGCGGTCGCAGGCCTCGTCACTTGCCGCCTGAGGAGCCCGGATCTGCTCGACCGGATGCTCGAGGGCGAGATGGTCACCTCGTCGCTCGACGACCGCGAGGTCAGCATCGGCATCGCGGGGCGCTGCGTGTTCGTGGTGGTAGTGCTCGCATCCGGCGTGGACCTGTCGCGCATCCTGTCGCGCATCCTGTCGCGCATCCTGTCGCGCAAAGCGGTCCACCACGCCGATGTGATCGCCATCGAGGGCGACAGCTACCGCCGCCGCGACGCCGAGACCGACAAGAAGTCACGCCGCGCCAAGAAGCAGGCAGCCTGATCGTCACGCGTCGATCCCGTCAGCCGGTACAAATTCCCGCGCATCGCCGCGTCCAGCCAGGATCAGCCGGCGCAGAATTCCGCGCTTCTCGAAGTTCACCAACACCATGGCTGTTCCGTGGCGATCCGGCGGCGGGGCGCCCTCGATGATCACGCGCGCGGAGCCCGGAAGACGCTGTCCCTCCGCGATGACTACCTTCACGCACCTTGCCCGATATCGGCGCGATGAGGCCGCCGCAATGAGTCGCGAGCCACAGCCGATCGTTTCCATCGACCGCAGACTGAGAGTCGATGCTAGAGCGATGCGATTGACGGAAGACGATCGACCCCGGAACTCTCCGGGCATGATGAAAACATGTTCGATGGTCGGAATTCTCATGATCTCGAGTGTGATGGGCTGCGTTGAAAACGAGCCAACAACCAAAGCCGAGACCTCGGAGCTCAGGTCCGGGACCTGCAACAACACCACCAACACCTCGGCCTCTTGTCGAGGGAAAGCATTCTATTTCACCTTCGCCGATGGTTCCTACTGCTCCCCGCATACAACAGGAACGATTTGCACGTTGCTCGCTTCTAACTTCTGCTCCTTTGAATCTTCGGGCGTTTGCCAAGGTAAGCGCCAGGGGACTCAGTGCGGGACTGACGGTGAGGGCTTCCCGAAGTCTTGCCAAGATGGAGGCGCCGCCGGTGCCCATTCATGTTTCTGTAGCTCGTGAGGAACCGAACGCGCGTCGATCGCAGACCGTGTCAAGCTTCGCTCGAAGGTAGCCGAGTGCAGCTCGGACAGTTCCCCGCCGTTTGCAGCTGAACGCGACCACATGTTCATCGTGACAGATCTGACGGCGCACGCGCGCGAAGCCATGCGCGAGGATGCCGCACCGGAGATACGCCGCGAGCTCGCGCTCGACGTACCGCGGCACCCCGCCTCCCTCGGGATCGGAGTCGCTCAATTCGGCGAGCAGCGTCTGCGCGTGACCGGCGACGGGCGCGCCGGACGTTCGTTCGTACAGGCGCGGCTCTCAGGAACATGGATCGATGGATCACGGACGCCGACGGGCGGGTGATCATTTTTCACGGCGTGAACATGATCAACAAGCTGCCCCCGTACACGCTGAGCGCCACCGGCTTCGGCGTGCACGACGCGGAGCTGCTGGCGTCGAACGGCATCAATGCAGTTCGGGTGGGAGTGATCTATTCGGCGGTGGAGCCAGCGCCAGGGCTGTACGACGATAAGTATCTCGCGGATATCCAGGAGACCGTCGCCTTGCTGGCCTCGCACGGGATCATGTCTCTGATCGATTTCCATCAGGATGGCTGGGGGCCATCGTTCATCTGTGAGGGGTTCCCCGAGTGGGCGACGTTCACCGACGACCATCCGATCCGACCCCTCTCGACCTTCCCGTTGATGCTGATCACCAGCAAGGCCGTTCATGCGGCGTTCGACAACTTCTGGGCCAACAAGTACGGGCCCGGAAATTGCGGACTGCAAGACCGTTTCGCAGCAGCTTGGGCCCATACCGCCAAGACCCTGAGGGGCACGAAGGGCATTCTTGGCTGGGAGATTCTGAACGAGCCGTTGCCGGCCGGTGCGAACTCCGATGCCCTCACGGCCTTCACCCAGAGAATCGTGAACGCCATCCGGAAGGAGGACACCGAACACATGATCTGGTACGAGCCGTGGGTGACGTTCGACTTCGGCGTGCCCACCGAAATCGGACCTATCCACGATCCGGCGTCGCCACGACGAATCGGCATGGCGTTTCACAACTACCTGCCCATCGAACTATACTGCCTCGTCTGGAAGAACGCCGTCGAGCATTCCTCGAAGACGGGCGACGCCTTGCTGCTGACGGAGTTCGGGGGGATCACCTCGCCGAGCCTCATCGAAAGGATGATGGACAGCGTGGACGGCGCGATGATGCCGGCGCTGTTCTGGTCGTACTGGTGCCGGACACCGTACCAGATTGCGGCGCTGTGGAAACCCATCCCATCTTCGGAGTTGGGCATTGTTTACGACCCGACGCGTCCGCTCATCGCCGGCAACGTCTCGGAGGACAAGCTGACCGCGTTGACGCGGCCGTATCCCATGTTCATCGCGGGCACACCCATTCAATGGGGCTTCGCGCCCGACACTCTCGACTTCAACCTCGAATACTCACGCACGTCGGGGACAACGCTCAAGAGTGAGATCACGGAAATCTTCGTGCCAAAGCGCCAGTATACGAAGGGTTATTCGGTGTCCGTCACGGGAGGCAAGCGCCTTCCGTCGCGCAACGAGCAAGCGGTGCTGATCTTGAACGATACCGGAGCCACGAAGGTGAAGGTGGAGATCAAGGGAGAGCGTCCTGGCTGACGCCCGCCGCGTCGCCGGACCGGCGCGCAGCCTCGGCGTCCCAGTCAACGACGAGCCGACTCCCCGCCATCCGCCCGCCGGCGTGATGCTGGCCGCCATGGCCCCCTACAGCCGCGCCGATCTCGGGCAGGACGTACCAGCCGTCGGCGAGCTCCACCGCCCGCCGCGCTTCGTCGGCGCGCCCGGTCCCTCGATCTGGTCGAGCGCGCAGTTTGCTGTGGTGGCGTAGTCGCCATCGCCTATATCCCAACGGGAGCCAAGGTCGGGAGCCGGGGTGCGCAGATGCGCGGCCGGTTCGCGAACCACGTGCTGCCGCACCTGGGGGGCGATGCGGCTCGACGAGGTGAGGCCCCGGCACGTGCGCGACATGGTGCGGGCGCTGCGCCCGGCCGGCGACATGGCGCCGCGCACGGTCCTCCGCGTGGTGCCGACCCGCAACCTGACGACGAGCGACGCGAGCGACGCGGTGCACGCGTTCAAGGCCGACCTGGAGGCGCTCGGGCTGCGCGTCGAGGCCGGAGAGCACCGCGACCGGGGCGGGGCATGATCTACGGTCGTGGTTCATCACGACGTGCCAGGAGCACGGCGGGCACCGGGATCTCCTGCGGGTGGTCACGCACACCACGAAGGGGGACGTGGTCAGCGGCTACACGCGGGCGCAGTGGCCGGCGCTGTGCGCCGAGGTCGGCAAGCTGCGGGTCTCGACCCTCGACGGAGAGATCCTGCCGCTTGCTACAGCCGAGGTAAAGGCTGCGAACCGTTGGAGAAAAGTGGTGACCCCAATGGGACTTGAACCCATGTTTTCGGCGTGAGAGGCCGACGTCCTAACCGCTAGACTATGGGGCCGGATGGAAGGGAGAAGTGGTTCTACCTGCGGTGGGCGGGCCGGTCAAGCACCCCCGGACGTTCCGTGGGAGCAAGCGGGTTCGGGGACATGGATTCGAACCATGATAGTCAGATCCAGAGTCTGACGTCCTACCATTAGACGATCCCCGAGTGGACCGAGAAGAAATCGGCGGTGCTTTAGCTAACCGGACCGCGACGATTCGTCAAGGTGTGGGCGGGTTCTTGCCACGTGGAACGAAGAAGATCAAGGTCTTGCCGGCGGTCCGGAGGAGGTGGATGGCGAGCCACGGCGTCGACGGGGTCTGGCTGATGAACCGGGTGAGCTCGACGCCGCGCACGGTGTAGGGCCCGATCTGCTGGACGTCGATGCCGCGGCGGGCGAGCTCGGCGGCGAGGAAGTCGCTGGTGTCGCGCAGGCCGCGACCGGAGACCAGCTGGCCCTGGGCGTCGGTGTGGGTGCCGGGCGGGAGGCGGACCGGCGGATCGGCGCGCGCACTCCCGGCGGTCGCGAGCAGCGCGGCGACGAGCCACGTTCGCAGGGCGACGGCCATGGCAAGGAGGGTCGCATGACAGGCGCACCCGTTCCGGTGTAAATCCTCGGTAAACTATCGAACGAGG
This sequence comes from Kofleriaceae bacterium, assembly GCA_036265355.1. Taxonomy (GTDB): domain Bacteria; phylum Myxococcota_A; class Polyangia; order Haliangiales; family Haliangiaceae; genus JABFXX01. Next base: position 13,615 of record DATAPF010000558.1, read on the forward strand.
AACGTGATGAAGCGATTAGTTTGGACGGTCCTGGCAGCGTCGCTTACGATCTCGCTCGCATGTAAGAAGCAGAGCGCGGACGGCGCTGGATCCGGCGCGGCGCCGCCGGCTGCGGCAGGCTCGGCGGCGACCGGCCCGGCTGCTGCGGGTGGACCGGCAGCGGGGTCGGCGGGGTCGGACACCGCCGCGGCGGCGGGCTCGGTGGCGGGGGGCTCGGCGGCTCCTGCGGGTGCCGCTGCGGGTGGCTCGGCGACGGGCTCCGACACCGGCTCCGCAGCGATGGCGGCGGGGGGCTCGGCGGCGGGCGAGCTGATGGCGCATCGCGCGGGGATGTGCCCGAGCACGGTGCTGGGCGCGAAGACGACCGAGGCGGTCAAGGGCAAGGCGGTGGTGGTGACGGTCGAGTCGACCGACAAGGATGCGATCGCCGCGATCCAGAAGCGCACCGACAAGCTGCTCGCCGAGAAGAAGACGGGACCGGCGTCCGGCACGGTGCACGATCAGAAGGGCGCGTACGGCGGCAGCAAGGGGCTATGCCCGGTGTACGTGGCCGAGGGCTCGCGCGCGACGGCGAAGCACGAGGCCAAGGGAGTGGTGGTGATGATCACGCCGAAGGACAAGCCGGACGAGCTGGCCAAGGAGATCGATGCGCGGATCGCACGCGCGTCGGACTGGATGAGGGCGAACGTGAAGGAGGGAGACAAGGGGAACCAGGGCGGGGTCGGCGGCGGCCAGGGCGAGGACGGCTCGAACCACTCGGGCAAGGGCGACAGCAAGGGTCAGGAGCGCAAGAAGGGCGGCGGCAAGGGCACGGGCGGCGGTGGCGGCAAGGGCACCGGCGGCGGCGCCAAGAGCGGCTGAGGCACGAGCGGCCGCCGGCGACCGGCGAGGCAGTGCATTGTGTCGGCCGGACGGCGCGGCGAGCGTGCACGCATGCGGTGGTGCCGGGCGTTGTCCGGTAAGCTTCGGGCGATGCGCTGCGCGGTGCTGATCCTGCTCGTCGCGTGCGGCGGGAGCGCGCCGGCGGCGGGGGTCGATCGGGCGGGCGCGGCGGCGGAGCGGGGGCGCGCGGCGGCGCTCGGGATGAACGACGTGTCGATCCTGCTGCCGCTGCCGCCGGCGGGGGGCGCGCCGGTGCTCGCCGGGCTCGACGAGGGGCAGATCGATCGCCGGTGGTACGACGCGCTGGTCGGGAGGCGCGGCGACATCGGGCCGCGCAGCGGCGAGGCGATCGCGTTCGAGGACTTCCAGGTGGTCGCGGTGCGCTTCGACCTGTGCGATCGGGCGGCGATCGGGGTGTGTCCGCGCGACGCGGTGGGGCGGCTCCGGCTGGTGCTGCAGCCGCTGTACGCGCGCGATGGGGAGACGTTCGCGCACGACGTGGCGCTGCACGCGTTCTATCCGATCGCGGCCGACGAGGTGAGTGGGGTGGTGGAGGCGCTGCGACGGCTGGCGCGGCGCGGACATGCAGCGCCCGGGGCCCCGCTCGGGGTGAGCCCGGCGGCGGCTGCCGGAGACGCCGCGTACCTGCGCGGGCTGCGCGGGCTGGTGGGGCGGTATGCGCGCGCGGCGGAGCTGGTGCGGCTGACGGTGATCGGGCAGGTCGCGGACGCGGCGGCGTTCGCGTGGATCTTCCGCGGGCTCGATCGCGAGGGCGACGGGTTCGTGGCGATGATGATCCCCGGGGTCGCGGCGGCGCAGCAGACGGTGCAGCTGGCGGGCGGGGACACGGTGTACCGGAGCGCGCCGATCGCGGACGCGCCGGCGGGGTTCGCGCTGGCGACCAACGGGCCGCGGTTCGCGGCGGCGGCGCCGGACGAGCGGGCGGCGGCGGTCGCGGCGCTGGCCGCGCTGCAGAACCCGACGCTGCACGACACGGTCGACACGCAGTGCATCGGCTGCCACCTGGCGACGTTCCTGACGGCGCGCCGGGCGGCGACGAGCGGGATCGATCCGGCGGCGCTGCCGGGGTGGTTCGCGACGCGCGCGGCGGCGGTGCCGACGATCGCACGGCAGGATGCGCGGGTGGTGCGGGCGTTTGGCTGGGCGGGGAATGCGCCGGCGATCTCGCAGCGGGTGGTCAACGACACCGCCGAGGTGCTGTCGGAGATCGCGGCGCGGTTCGGGCCGTGATGCCCGACGGCGGGCCGAGGATGTTACGCGGCTGTATCCAGCGAGCGCCGGGCGGGCGTCGCCGGGACGGGCAAGGTCGACGCATGCGCTGGCTCCTCGCGATCGCGATCTGCGGCTGTGCGACCCCTCCGGCGGCGGGTGGAGCGGCGCGCCCCGAGGCACCGCGCCCCGAGGCACCGCGTCCCGAGGCACCCCGTGCCGCGCCGTCGGAGGCGGCGATCGCGCTGCCGGGAGGCGCGAACGCGCTGTGGTGGGACGCGGCGAGCTCGACGCTGTACCTGACCGACAGCAACGCGAGCGCGCTGCTGGCGTGGAGCGACGCCGGCGGGCTGCGCACGGAGACCGCGCTGCCGGCGGACCCCGCCGGGGTCAGCCTGGGCGGGTTCGTGCGGCGCGGCGACGGCACGACGGTGATCGCGAGCTTCGGGTTCGGCACGAAGGGCGGCCTGTTCGCGGTGGCGGGGACCGAGGTGACGGCGCTGACCGGGCTCGATCCGGTGCGCCGCCGCGTCGGCCTGGCGCAGGACGCCGCGGGAACGATCTACAGCGCGTACTTCGTCGGCGGGCGCGGCAAGCCGCCGGCCGGCGGGGTCGCGGTGGTGACGATCGCCGGGGCCGCGGCGACCGAGACCGAGATCGCGAGCGGCTTCCACAAGGCGGTCGGCGTGGTGGCGACACCGGCGGCGGTGTTCGTGTCGGATCAGACCGATCGCGCGATCTTCCGGATCGCGGTGCCGGGCTACGCGGTGACGCGGCTCGCCACCGCGCCGGCGGTCGACCTGCTGGCGATGCTGCCGGGCGGCGATCTGCTGACCGGCGGCGGGCCGACGATCTCGCGGATCACGCAGACCGGCGAGGTGACGGCGCTACCCGGCAAGTTCGAGCAGGTCCGCGGGCTGGCCTACGACCCGGCGAAACAGCGGCTGTTCGTCGTCGACCACAGCGTGACGGTCGGCGTGCCGGACAAGCTGCGCATCCTGCACCTCGCGCACTGAGCGGCGCCGATCCGGCGTGCCGGACAAG
>DATAPF010000559.1:0-9256 GCA_036265355.1 Kofleriaceae bacterium
CAGCGGAACTCTGTACGCGCTGCGCGATCGAGCGCTACTTGTTGGCCGCGCGGCGCGCCAGGTATTCGGTGAGCAGGGTGTCGGTCGGGCCGATGTAGCGCTTGGGCTGGATCTTGCCGCGCTCGAGGGCGTAGTGGACCAGCTCGTTCATCGCCTGGCCGTAGGTCCGGCCGCTCGCGCGCACCGACTGGGCGAACGCGCAGCTGTCGGCGAGGTCGGGGTTGGGGTTGACCTCGAGGATGTACGGCTGGCCGGTGGCGACGTCGAGCCGCATGTCGACCCGGGCGTAGTCGCGGCAGCCGACGGCGCGGAACGCGCGCATCGCGATGTCCTGGATCCGGGCGATCAGCTCGGGCTCGAGGTCGTCCGCCGGGCACTTGCTCTCGACCGCGTAGTGGTCGCGGCTGTACGGGTCCCACTTGGCGCGATAGGTGATGATATCGGGCAGCGGCCGGCCCTGGTCGTCGACCCCACCCTTGAACCGCATCTCGTAGAGCGGCAGCGCCTCGGTGCCGAGGATCGCGCAGTGCAGCTCGCGGCCGGCGATGTACTCCTCGACCAGCGCGGACATCGTGTGCTCGGACAGCACGAGCTTGACCCGGGCCTCGAGCTGGGCGCGGTCGTGGACCACCGAGCCGGCATCGATGCCGCCGGACGCGTCGTCGTGCGCCGGCTTGACGATCAGCGGGTAGCGCAGGTCGATCTGACGCGGCACCGGCAGCGCATCGATCACGATGCCGCGCGGGGTCGGCAGGCCACACGCAGCGAGCAGGGCCTTGGCCTGGGGCTTCTTCTGGCACAGCGACAGCGCCACCGGGCGGTTGCCGGTGTAGGGAATGTTGAGCAGCTCGAACAGCGCGGGGACGTTGTGCTCCTGCTCGGGGTCGTCGTGGAAGAACTCGACCAGGTTGACCACACAGTCCGGCGGGTCACGGCGGACCGCGTCGAGCAAGTTCTCGAAGCTGTCGCGGATGTTGATGTGGTAGGCGTCGTGGCCCCCGTCGCGCAGCGCCCGCTCGATGAGCTCGATCTCCTGCTCGACGGTCTCCCACGGCTCGATCACCAGCGTCGGGTCCCAGTCGGGGACGCGCCGATCGTCGCGACGAAAGTGCTCGTACACATCGTCGTCGATCTGGTTCCAGAGGATGAGGATCCGCGCCATGCCGAATCGAGAGCCGCTGTATTCACACGTACCATCACACGCCCGCGATGTCGATGATCGTCCGCAGCGGCAGGAAACGATCTCGGTCGCGATCTCGGTCTCGATCTGGTCTAGCCGACCGGGCCGCCCGCGCCAAGCGACGCGCCCCACGGGGTGCGCGCGATCAGATCGTCCGCTCGGCGGCGCTGGTCGTGGTCGAGGCCCTGGGCGACGGCGGCCGAGAACCACCGGGCGAGCTCCAGCGCGAACCCGAAGCGCTCGCGCGGATCCTTGGCCAGGCCGAGCGCGAGGACGCGGTCGACGTCCGGGGGCAGCTCGGCGAGCGCCGACGGGCGCATCGCGACGCGGTACACGACGTCGTACAGGGTCGAAGGCACGTCCTTGCCGCTGAATACCGGGTGGCCGGTGACCGCCCGGAAGATGATGGCGGCGAGCGAGTACACGTCGGCGCGGTGGTCGACGTCCTCGCCGCGCGCCTGCTCGGGTGCCATGTACGCCGGTGTGCCGACCACATGGCCCTGCGTGAGGGTGCCGGAACCGCCCGCCTTGGACACCCCGAAGTCGAGGATCTTCCAGCGCCTGAGCCCGCCGTCCTCGGCGAAGAACACGTTGTGGGGCTTGAGATCGCGGTGGACGATCCCGGCGATCCGGGCCGCCTCGAGGCCGATCGCCACCTGGTCGACCAGGACCTTGGTCGCCGGTAGCGCGAGCCGGCGCTGGCGGCGCAGCTGAGCCGCGAGGTCCGAGCCGCGCAGCCGCTCCATGGCGAGGAACGGAATCTCGCTCGCGGTGGTCCCGACCTCCAGCACGCGGACGACGTGCGGGCAGTCCAGGCGCGACGCGATCTCGGCCTCGCGCAGGAACCGCTGGACGTGGATCGGCTCGGCCAGCGTGCCGGGGTGGAGCAGCTTGACCGCGGCCTCGCGCCGGTCGGCGACCGCGAGGGCCTCGTAGACCTCGCCGATGCCGCCGCGGCCGATCAGCACGCCGAGCCGGAACGAGCCGACGACCTGGTCGGTGAACCGGCCCGGGCCCCCGATCCTGAGCGCGCGGTCGAGCTCGGCGCGGGCCTCGGCGAGCAAGGCGTCGCGCTGGGCATTGCCGCGCACGGCCTGCTCCAGCTTGCCCATCGCGTCGAACGTGACCCGCTGGCTGACCCGCGCGGTGTAGTAGGCGAGGAAGTACAGCGCCTCGATGATGCACACGATCGCGAGCTGCTCGCGGACCGGCAGCCGGTCGATCCGGACCACCCCGTGGTCGGCCAGCACGCCGGTCATGATGCCGAGCCCGAGCACGCCGTGGGTCGCTGCGACCAGGGCGTACATCGCGGTGGTGACCCGGCGGTCGGCGCCCAGGCTGAAGAAGTAGATCCCGTAGACCAGCATGGCGGCGACCGGGGAGCCGGCCCCCCAGTAGTAGACGCCCGACATCGAGCCGAACACGATCAGCAGCGCCGGCACGACCAGCCGGGACGGCTGGTAGCGCGCCGGATCGCGGGTCAGCCCGAGCACGACCAGCGCGCCGAGCGCCGCGCCGATCGAGCCGATCAGGACGACGACCTTGGCGACGTGATCGCCGGCGGTGCTGAGCACGACGATGATGCCGCCGGCGCACAGCGCGAACACGGTCTGGAGGAATACCCGGGTCCGCGCGACCTCGTCGAGCTTCATCGCCTCGACCGGCGAGCTCGTCGCGGTCGCCGAGGCCGACAGCCGGGTGATCGAGCCCGACCCCCGGCGCACGCTGATCTGCTGGGTCGGCAGGGCGTGGATCGGGTCGGCGGGCGCCGCTGCGTCGGGCGCTGCGTCGGGCGCTACGTCGGGAGCCGGCGCAGCGGCCGGCTCCGGCTCGGCGCCGATCTCCAGGTCGCTGAATGCCCGGTCGTCGAGGACGGTGCGCGGCGCCTCGGCGAACTCCTCGGCGTTCGGCGGCGCCACCGGGACCTCCTCCGTGCGCAGGTCGTCCGGGGGGCCGCGTCGCACCACGGCGGCGAGCATAGCCTTCGTCGCGAGGGCGATCGCAGCGGGCCGACGAAAAACGCCCGCCGGCTCGCGGTCAGCCGCCGGAACCGGCCGGCGCGGCCTCGCAGCGGTCGAACGCGCGGAGCGCGCAGCTGCACCCGACCGCCGCGCAGGTGCAGTCGCTGCCGCGGTCGATCGCGCGGCAGTCGGCGCGTGCCGCACACGCCGGCTCGGTGACGAGCGCGTCGCACGGCAGCTGCGGGCACTGGTGGACCGGGATGCACGCCCCGGTGTACCGGCCATCGATCGTCCCGGGGATGCTGCCGTCCGTGCATGCCGGCGGTGTTCCCGGGTCGGTGGCCGGCTCGCAGGTGCCGAGCGGAGAGCTGCCGCACGCGGCGAGCGGGATGCAGTAGCCGGTCGGGCCGAAATCGCGGGTGCCGGCGACCGTGTCCGGCGGACAGGCCGGCGGGGTGTCCGACACGCGGACCGGCTGGCAGGTCCCCGGTCTCCCCTCGCCGCATGCGGTGGCCGGGATGCAGAAGCCGGTGTAGCAGCCGTCCGCGCGGCCCGCGATCGTCCCCGCCGGGCAGGCCGGCGGACTCGCCGCGCAGGTGATCGGGCCGTCGCACAGCCCGGGAGACCCGACCTCGAACGGATGGCAGGACGCGAAGCACTGCGGCGGGTATTGCGGGCCCCACCTCACGCAGGTCTCGCGGCACACGTTGCCGAGCGGGCACGCCAGCTCATCGCAGCCCTGCGACACACACGTCGCCTGGCAGCTGGTGTCGCAACTCGCCCCGCCGGACGCATCGCACGGCGTGCAGTCCTGGAGGCACTGCTTGTCCGGCTCGCAAACCGCCCACTCGCATGCGGTCAGCGGCGGTGCGTCGCCGCAGTGGTCGAATGCGATCGGCGCCCCGCCGCTCGCGGTGTACCACGCCGAGCAGCTCGCGCGGCCGGAGCACGCGTAGACGTCGAGCCCGGCGCATGGGCCCTGGCCCGTGATGCCGGTCGGCGGGATCTCCCAGCAGCCGAGGTAGCGACCGCTCTCCGCCGCGTACACGGTGCGGCAGCCGCTATCATGGACACATTCGAACTCGGTGTGGTTCTCGCAGCGCGCGGACGAGCCGCACTCGGTGCGACCCATGACCTCGAGATCCGCGGGGACGCAGTTGCCGCACGCCTTGCACTCGCGCTCGTTGCCGATGCGGCCGACCGGCGTGCAGGTCCCGGTCCGCAGGTCGCGCAGCGCCCGCACCGGCAGGTCGTTGCAATCGATGTAGTCGTCCTCGTCATCGGCGTCGTCGCCGACAACGAACTGGCAGGCGGACAGCAGGACCAGCAGCACCGCGGCAACGCGCATGTCCAAGCGCAGAGCAAGCCGCACGCCATGACCGTGCGCAGGCGCGCGATCGTGCGGTTTTCCGTGAGGGCAGCTTGTGCCGCGCCGGACCACCTCATTAGATCCCGCAGTCATGTCGCGCCTGTTCCTCGCGTTCCTGTGCTTCATCCGGATCCTGTTCGGCAGGAAGTTGCCGCCGGAGGCGATGAAGTTCTTGCCGGAAACCACGACATTGCCGCCCGGGCCCGCGCCCGGGGGCAAGGCGCTGCCGCCGCCGGCGGCGAGCAAGCCGGCGACCCGGCCCGCGGCCGAGGGCAAACCCGAGCCGGCGCGCCCGGCCCCGCCCGCCGAGGATCGGCCGCGGGTGTCGGCGGCGCAGCAGCACCGCGACGGCGCGCTCGCGCTGCTGGCGCTGCTCCAGCGCGAGGGCCGGCTGGTGGATTTTCTGCTCGAGCCGCTCGACGGGTTCTCCGACGCCGACATCGGCGCCGCCGCGCGCGACGTCCACCGCGGCTGCCGCAAGGTGCTCGACCAGCACCTGTCGCTCGAGCCGGTGATGCCGGGCAGCGAGGAGGCCCGGGTCGCCGTCCCGGCGGGCTTCGACCCGGCGGAGATCCGGCTGATCGGCGAGGCCCGGGGCGAGCCGCCGCTGCGCGGCACGCTTCGCCACCACGGCTGGCGCGTGGTAGACGCCAGGCTACCGGCGCTGGCCGACAGCGTCGATCGCACGGTGATCGCGCCGGCGGAAGTCGAGCTGTGAAGATCCTCGGAATCGATCTCGGAACCACCAACTCGGCGCTCGCCGCCGCCGCCGACGATGACGCGGCCGCGCGCGCCGAGCCGATCGCGCAGGTGATCGGCCCCGGCGAGGTCGCGGCGCGGCCGACCCTGCCGTCGTTCCTGCTGCTGCCGGGCGAGCTCGAGGTCGCGCCGGCCCAGCTCCAGCTGCCGTGGTCGGGCCCGCTGCGCTACGCGGTCGGCGAGTTCGCCCGCGAGCGCGGCGCCGAGCTGCCGCACCGGCTGGTCGCGTCGGCCAAGTCGTGGCTGTGCAACCCCGCGATCGACCGCAGCGCGCCGGTCCTGCCGTTCCGCGGCGCGCAGCGCGAGCTCGAGCGCGATGCCGAGGGGGGAGAGCGGGTGTCGCCGGTCAACGCCTCGGCGCGCTACCTCGCGCACCTGCGCGCGGCGTGGGACGCCGCCCACCCCGACGAGCCGGCGGCCGACCAGGACGTGCTGGTCACCGTGCCGGCATCGTTCGATCCGGTCGCGCGCGAGCTGACCGTGGTCGCCGCCCGCGAGGCCGGGTTCGATCGAGTGACCCTGCTCGAGGAGCCGCAGGCCGCGTTCTACGCCTACCTCGCCCACCGCGGCGACGCCTGGCGCCAGGAGCTCGCGCCCGGCGACGTCGTGCTGGTGTGCGACATCGGCGGCGGCACCAGCGACTTCTCGCTGATCGAGATCGCCGACGACGGTGGCGACCTCGTGCTCGAGCGGATCGCGGTCGGCGATCACATCCTGCTCGGCGGCGACAACATGGATCTCGCGCTCGCGGCGCTGGTCGGCCGCGGCGTCGGCCGGCCGCTCGACGCCCTGCAGCAGCGCGCGCTGGTCCACACCTGCCGGCGCGCCAAGGAACGACTACTGGGTTCGGTGGGTTCGGTGGGTTCGGTGGGCGACGCCGCGCCGGACAAGCTGCCGATCGCGATCCTCGGCCGCGGCAGCAAGCTGATCGGCGGCACGATCAAGACCGAGATCACCCGCGCCCAGGCCGAGGCGGTGCTGGTCGACGGCTTCTTTCCCGAGGTCGCCGGCGACGCGCGCGCCGAGCAGCGCCGGGCCGGCGGCCTGCGCGAGCTCGGCCTGCCCTACGCCCACGATCCGGCGATCACCCGCCACCTCGCCGAGTTCCTCGCCCGGCTGGGCCGGATGCCGAGCCACGTGCTGTTCAACGGCGGCGTCATGAAGGCGCCCCGGCTCGCGGCCCGCGTGGTCGGCCGGCTGCGCGCCTGGACCGGCCGCGACGTCCGGGTGCTGGACGGCGCCGACCCCGATCTCGCGGTCGCGCTCGGCGCGGCGCACTACGGCCAGGTCCGCCGCGGCAAGGGCATCCGGATCCGCGGCGGCACGGCGCGCGCGTACTACATCGGCATCGAGAGCGCGATGCCCGCGATCCCGGGCTTCGCGCCGCCGGTCAAAGCGCTGTGCGTCGCGCCGCAGGGCATGGAGGAGGGCTCGACCGCCGAGCTGCCCGACGACGAGCTCGGCCTGGTGGTCGGCGAGACCTCGGTGTTCCGGTTCTTCGCCGCCGCGGCCCGCCCCGACGTCCCCGCGCTGGTCACCGACCAGGCCGGCGCGCTGATCGACGCCGACACCGAGGGCGTGGTCGAGCTCGACCCGGTCGAGAAGCTGGTGGCCGCCGACGCCGATCACCCCGCCGGTCAGCTCGTCCCGGTCCGGCTGGAGTCCCACGTCACCGAGGTCGGTACCCTGGAGCTGTGGTGCGTCGCACGCGATGGCCGCGGCCGCTGGAAGCTGGAGTACTCGGTCCGCGAGCGCGCCTGACCGGCCGGTGCAGCATCGATCCGCGTCGCAGCCGGACGCATGACGACGCACGCAACGGTTCACGGCGGTGCCGTAATACGCGGCGCCGGTGCGGCGACGAGCGGCACGGACGAAGCCACGCGCCTCGTGCGTATATGTTCGGCATGGCGATGACTCCTGCGTACGCGCTCGCGCACGTGTTCCTGCCCAACCTGCTCAAGCTCAAAGGCCACGCCACCGTCGTGTCCGCGATCGAGCGGCGCGACCTGGTCTACTTCGATCCGCTGTGGGCCCAGGCCCATATCCAGCACAACCCGCACGTCAGCTCGGAGGTCCGCGATCCGTACCGCATCGCGACCATGAGCCTGCCGGCGCCGACCGAGATGGGCGAAGCGCACATGGCCGGGATCGTGATCAAGTCCAACGACCCTTCGTTCATGCGGTACTTCACGCTCGAGCACGACTTCGTGCTCGCCAAGCAGGCGCACCGCACCCTGCTGTGCGAGCGCGAGGGCCAGAAGCACAGCAAGATCGGCGACGGACCGGTGCTGACCGGCAATGCCAGCGACGACGCCCGGGCGTTCGTCAACTGCTTCATGGAGCTGATCGTCCCGACGAAGGTGACGAGGAAGTAGAACCGCGGTACATGGGCTTGTGCCCGCGCGGTACCTGATCGGCATCGACCTCGGAACCACCAACTCGGCGGTGGCCTACGTGGATGTCCGGGCCGCCGATCCGAGGGTGCGGGTGTTCGAGATCGCGCAGCTGGTCGCGCCCGGCGAGGTCGCCGCGCGCCGCCAGCTGCCGTCGTTCGTCTACCTCGCCGGCGACCTCGACCTCGCGCCCCACGAGACCGCGCTGCCGTGGCGCCCGGTCTCCGAGCCGACCGCGATCCGGCCGGTGGTCGGCGAGCTGGCGCGCAGCCAGGGCGCCCGCATGGCATCGCGGATGATCGCGTCCGCCAAGTCGTGGCTGTGCCACCCCGGGGTCGACCGCCAGGCGGCGATCCTGCCGTGGGGGGGCGACGGCGAGAAGATCTCGCCGGTCGAGGCCCAGGCGCGGATCCTCGGCCACGTCCGCGACGCCTGGGACCACGCGCACCCGGGTGCGCCGCTCGCCGAGCAGGAGGTGCTGGTCACCGTGCCGGCGTCGTTCGACGAGGCCGCGCGCGAGCTCACCTTGCAGGCGGCCGCCCGCGCCGGCTACCCGCCGATCGTGCTGCTCGAGGAGCCCCAGGCCGCGTTCTACGCCTGGATCGATGCGCGCAGCGGTGGCGCGGGGGCGGGTGACCCGCGGCTCGTGCCCGGCGACCGCGTCCTGGTGTTCGACATCGGCGGCGGCACCACCGACTTCACGCTGATCGACGTCGCCGGCGACGGCTTCACGCGCACCGCGGTCGGCGACCACCTGCTGCTCGGCGGCGACAACCTCGACCTCACGCTCGCCAAGCTCGTCGAGCAGCGGCTGCTCGAGCGAAGCGGCAAGAAGCTCGATGCCCTGCAGTGGCACGGCCTGGTCCACGCCTGCCGGCTCGCCAAGGAGACCCTGCTCGGCGACGACCCGCCGGCCGCGGCGCCGATCGTCGTGCAGAGCCGCGGCGCCCGGCTGATCGCCGGCACGCTGCGCGACGAGATCACCCGCGCCGAGCTCGACGCCGTGCTGTTCGACGGGTTCTTCCCCGAGGTCGCGGTCGATGCCCCGCTCGCGCGCGGCCGGGGCGGGCTCCAGGAGTTCGGCCTGCCCTACGCGGCCGACCCGGCGGTGACCCGCCACCTCGCGGCGTTCCTGTCGCGCCACGGCCGGCCGCCGATCTCGGCCGTGCTGTTCAACGGCGGCGCGATGACGCCGCGCGCGCTGCGCGCCCGCGTGATCGACCAGATCGCCGCCTGGCAGGACGCCGCGCCGCGCGAGCTGCCCACCGCCGCGCCCGAGCTCGCGGTCGCCCAGGGCGCCGCCTATTACGGCCTGGTCCGCCGCGGCCTCGCGATCCGGATCAAGGGCGGCACCGCCCGCGCGTTCTACATCGGGGTCGACGCCGGCGCCGCGCACATGGCCGTGTGCCTGGCGCCCTCGGGGCTGGACGACGGCGCGCGGGTCCAGCTCGCGCGCGACTTCCGCATGGTCACCAACCGGCCGGTCAGCTTCCGGCTGTACTCGTCGAGCTCGCGCAGCGATCCGCCGGGCGCCCTGGTCCCGATCGGCGACGGCCGGCCGGAGACGGTCGGCGGAGACGAGCAACGCGAGTCG
>DATAPF010000560.1:0-1529 GCA_036265355.1 Kofleriaceae bacterium
GGGCGCGTCGCCGTCGGGCATCCAGCGCAGCGCCTCCTGGACGAACGCCTCGGTGGCCCCGCGCGACGGCCGCGCGGCGGGCGCCGCTGCGATGCGCTCGGGATCGAGGTGGCGGTGGCCGGTCGGGACGACCACGGTGAACGCCGTGCCCACGCCGACCTCGCTGGTGACCTCGACGCGGCCGCCGTGCAGCCGGATCAGGTCGTTGACCAGCGCCAGGCCGATGCCGGAGCCCTCGTAGGTCCGGGCCCGCGCACCGGCGACCCGGTGAAAGCGCTCGAACAGCCGGGGCAGCTCGCCGGCCGGGATCCCGACCCCGGTGTCCTTCACGGTGAGCGCGACCTCGTCGCCGCGCCGGACCAGCCGGACGTCGATCGCGCCGGTGAACGTGAACTTCAGCGCGTTCGACAGCAGGTTGAGGACGATCTTCTCCCACATGTCGCCGTCGAGGTGGACCGGCTCGTCGATCGGCTCGCAGTCGACGCGGTAGTGAAGGCCGGCGCGCTCGACCGCGGAGCGGAACACGCTGGCGAGCTCGGCGGTGCGCGCGGCGATGTCGGTCGGCGCGTAGCTCGCGCGCATCCGGCCGGCCTCGATCCGCGAGAAGTCGAGCAGCGCATTGACCAGCTTGAGCAGCCGCAGCTCGTTGCGATAGACGGTCTCGAGGTCCGCGCCGCGCAGCGCCGGCTCGGCCAGCGCCAGCGCGTCCTCGGTCGGCCCGAGCATCAGCGTCAGCGGCGTGCGGAACTCGTGGCTGACGTTGGAGAAGAATGCGGTCTTGGCGCGGTCGATCTCGGCGAGCGCCTCGGCCCGCTTGCGCTCCTGCTCGAGCGCGCGCGCGTTGCGGATCGCGGTGACGACCCGCGCCGCGGCGAGCTCGAGGAACGTCCGGTAGCCGGCGTCGAGCACCCGGTGCGGGCTGATCCCGCAGATCAAGACGCCGTACGCGATCGGCTGGTCGGGCGACGCGAGCGGCAGCGCGATCGCCTCGCGCGGCGGCTCGGCCCACGGGCTGTGCGGCAGCGCGTCGCCGCAGTGGGCGAGGCCGGACACCAGCGCGATCCGGCGGTCCGCCGCGACCTCCCGGAGCGGCCACGGGCCGGCGTCCACGGCGAGATCGGCCTCGGCCGGCGCGGCCCGCGCGAGGCTGGCGTCGTCGAACCCGACGCTGGCGACCCGCCGGGCGCGCACGCCGGCGTCGTCGAGCAAGTAGAACAGCGCGAACGGCACGTCCCACGGGTCGTCCGCCAGCGTCGCCGCCGCCGCGGCGCACGCCGCCTCGGCGGTCCTGGCCTCGGCCGCGCCGCGCGCACCGAGCTCGCGCAGCGTGCGCAGCTGGCGCTCGGCGTACTTCTGCTCGGTGGTCTCGGTGACCGTGGCGAGCACGCCGCCGATCCCGGTCCCCGGGACGGTGTCGTCGGGGACCGGGCTGTAGGCGACCTGGAAGTGGGTCTCCTCGATGAAGCTCTTGCGGCGAAGCGGCAGCAGGAGGTCGTCGCTCACCGACGCCGGGCCGCCGCGAAACGGCG
>DATAPF010000561.1:0-10528 GCA_036265355.1 Kofleriaceae bacterium
ACTCGCCCAACGACGTCGTGGTCAAGTCCGACGGCACCGTCTGGTTCTCCGATCCGACCTACGGCATCCTCACCGACTACGAGGGCGATGCCGCGGCGTCGGAGATCGGCGCCTCGCACGTCTATCGCTGCGATCCCGCCACCGGGGCGTGCGAGGCGGTCACCAGCGACTTCGTCCAGCCCAACGGCCTGGCGTTCTCGCCCGACGAGGAGCAGCTCTACATCGCCGACAGCGGCGGGAACTGCGTGCCCGGCGGCCCGGCCCACATCCGCCGGTTCACCGTGGCGTCCGACGGCCGGACGCTATCGGCCGGCGCGGTGTTCGCGACCTGCGACACCGGCCTGTTCGACGGCTTCCGGTTCGACGTGCACGGCAACCTGTGGACCAGCGCGGGCGACGGCGTCCACTGCTACGCCCCCGACGGCACGCTGCTCGGCAAGATCGCCGTCCCCGAGATCGTCGCCAACCTGTGCTTCGGCGGCCCGAAGCGCAACCGGCTGTTCATCTGCGCGACCACCTCGCTGTACGCGATCTACGTCGCGGTCCGCGGCGCAACCCGCCCGGCGCGCTGAGGCCTCGCCGATCAGCGACCGGATCGGCAGACCTCGAGCGTGCCACGCATACTCAATCTGTCACGGTCCATGACGCCTGGGTGCAAACATTCACGTTATGGGTGATTGCGTACCTGCCGTCGGAGAGGACCGCCTTGAAGTCATAGCGACAGTGACCGGTCCCGTCATCGACATTGAATACTCGATAACGACCGGGTGCGATCGTCTGATCCCAGCCCAGCTGGTCCGGTCCCCACATGTCCGCGTCGACATTCGAGATGTAGAGGTGATAGATGGGCAGTGACGCATGGTTGATGATCTCCATGCGCCTGTCCTCCTCTGCGTTCGCCTGGCGAGCTGGCAGGGTCAGTGCGACTCCGAGCACGAGCACAGTGACAGCGTAATGAATCGATCGTCCAGCTGCTAACATGGCACCAAATCCTCCTCATTCCGAAACCCGCCCAACCACAGCGGTATGGATGATATGAAGACCCAATATAGTCTGTCCTCAATAGGAATGCAAGCTAATCAGTGTGGAGACACGACAGAGTCGCACCCATATACGGTATTCCACAGACTTGCAGGCAAGCGATCGCGATGGCGCTGATCGATCTCCGCGCTCCTCGCAGAACCCGCGCAGCGCGAAGCGCGGGTGCCGCCGCGACGCCGGGCCGATGTCGTCCGACCCGGCAGTTCCCGGGCCGGCCACGGTCGGTCCGGGCACGCGATGCGGATCCGTCGGCATCTGGTGGTACGGCGACCGGGCATGCGGTTCGACGACAAGCCCGTCGCAAGAATGCGACGTGAGGCGGCGTTGATGAGCCGGCGCAGGGAGTTACGCGACGCGTCGGAGGCCAGGGTTCCGGACTGCGCGCGGAATTACACCAGGTTGAGAACCAGCGGCTCGGCGCCACCCGCTCGCGGTCCGCGATCGACCCGGCGATCCGCGTCTCCACGCGACCGCGGCGCGGGCCGCTGCCGGGCTGCTCGCCGGCTCACCGACTCGGCGGCGCCGGTCTTTGCACCATGCATGCCAGGCGCGCGTCGGTCTGGGGTAAGCTCTCCCGTCGATGAAGGAAAACGTCCCTCTGCACCGGCCACGGATCGCGGCGGCCGCGCTGATCGTCGCGCTGGGCGGGCCGGCCATCTCCGAGGCTGCGCCCGGCGTGGTCAAGCTCACCGACACCCAGCTCGATCCGACGGCCCTGTTCTTCGTCTCGTTCGATGGCCTGGTCAACAATGCCTCGTACCAGCAGAGTGCGATCCTGAGCCACGCGGGGTTTCAGTACGCCGCCTGGTACACGGCGAACCGCTCCGCGGTCGTGGCGCGCCGCAAGCTCCCCGCCGGCGCCTGGGAGACCGTCGCGCTGCCGCACCAGCTGAGCACCAACGACTCGCACAACTCGATCTCGCTCGGCATCTCCCCGACCGACGGCCGGCTCCACATCGCGATGGACACCCACGACACCACGGTGTTCTACGTCAAGTCCGAGGCAGGCCT
The DNA here is from genome assembly GCA_036265355.1 of Kofleriaceae bacterium. Classification (GTDB taxonomy): domain Bacteria; phylum Myxococcota_A; class Polyangia; order Haliangiales; family Haliangiaceae; genus JABFXX01. The sequence goes on from DATAPF010000561.1 coordinate 2,053, forward strand.
GGTCAGCGATCCGGGCAACCGGACCTGGGTGGCGAGCCGGTTCGGTCCGGTGCAACGCACGCTCGATGGCGTCGACCTTGGCACGATCACGTATCCGCAGTTCGTCGTGACCCCCGAGCAGGCGCTCCAGCTCAGCTATCGAACCGGTCGCTCGGGGGCGGGGACCAACGAGCTGGCGGAGTACACCGGGACCTGGCGCACGCTCGGCAAGTGGTCCGCGGGGACCGGCAACTACACCCAGCACGGCGCGACGAGCAGCTCCCGCAACATGTACCTCCACGGCATCCAGTACGGCCCCGGTGGCCGGCTGCACGCGGCGTTCACCTGGCGCGAGGACAACGCCGCGGTCATGTGCAACGCGGGCGGCCTGGCCAACCACGACACCGGCTACGTGTTCAGCGACGATCGCGGGCGGACCTGGCGCAACAACGCCGGCCAGCAGGTGGCGACGACCGGCACGTCGAGCCAGGTCTCGGTGAGCTCGCCGGGGCTGGTGGTCGATCCGCTCAACGTCGACCACGCGCTGATGAACCAGGAGAGCGAGGCGATCGACTCGACCGGCGCGATCCACGTGATCATCAGCTACGTCCCGGGCCGGTTCACCCAGTGCGTGTCGAACTTCGAGACCCAGCGCCCCCAGTTCGCGCGGGCATTTCACCTGACGCGCAGCGCGCAGGGCACCTGGACCAAGTTCGAGATCCCGGTGGCGCTCGATGCGTTCGGCCGCTCGCAGATCGTGCTCGATGCTGCCAACAACGCCTTCGTGGTGATGCCGTTCGGCCGGATCGTGAGCGCCAGCGCGGCCAGCGGCTGGACCGACTGGACCGTGCAGTTCGACGGCTCCGGCCTGAGCGCGTTCGGCGAGGTCGTCGTCGACCGCGACCGCGTCGCGAGCGACGGCGTGCTCTCGATCCTGTACCAGCGCAGCTCGACCGGCACGACGCCCTCGCCGATCCGCGTGATCGACTTCCAGCTCCAGTGAGCCGCGGACCCCTCGAGATCGTGCACCAGCGTCAATGCGAGTGGCGCGGCGGCCCGAACCGCACGATGATGTCCTGGTAGCGGAGCGCCATCTCCATGCACGCCCCGGTCGCGTGCTGGCCGACGGTCTGGCGATACAGCTCCTGCCACGGCGTCTGGCTGTCCGGATAGTGATAGCCGCCGCTCGCCGCCAGGCGCGCCCGGCGCCGCTCGAGCTCGTCGGGCGGGATCAGCATGTTGGCCTCGCCCTTGCCGAGGTCGACCCGCACCCGGTCGCCGGTCTCGAGCAGTGCGAGCCCGCCACCCGCCGCTGCCTCGGGCGACGCGTTGAGGATCGACGGCGTGCCCGACGTGCCTGACTGGCGGCCGTCGCCGATGCATGGCAGCGACCGGATCCCGCGCTGGATCAGCGCCGCCGGCGGCTGCATGTTCACGACCTCCGCGCCGCCTGGATAGCCGATCGGCCCGGTGCCCCGGATCACCAGGATCGTGTGCTCGTCGATCGCGAGCGCCGGATCGTCGATCCGGTGGTGGTAGTCCTCGGGGCCGTCGAACACGACCGCGCGGCCCTCGAACGCCATCGGATCGCCGGGGTTCGACAGGTAGCGCTCGCGGAACTCGGCCGAGATCACGCTGGTCTTCATGATCGCCGAGTCGAACAGGTTGCCCGACAGCACGATGAACCCGGCGTCGCGGACCAGCGGGGTGTCGTAGCGGCGGATCACGTCGCCGTCGGGCAGCGGCGCGTCGCGGCAGTTGTCGCCGAGCGACCGCCCGGTCACCGTCGGCGCATCCTCGTGGATCTTGCCGTGCGCCATCAGCTCGCGCACGATGGTGGGGACGCCGCCGGCGCGGTGGTACTCCTCGCCGAGGTACGCCCCCGCCGGCTGCAGGTTGACCAGCAGCGGGATGCGGTGGCCGATCGCCTGCCAGTCCGCGATCGACAGCGCGACGCCGACGTGGCGCGCCAGCGCGTTGATGTGGATCGGCGCGTTGGTCGAGCCGCCGATCGCCGAGTTCACGACGATCGCGTTCTCGAACGCCTTGCGGGTCAGGATGTCGGACGGCTTGAGGTCCTCCCACACCATGCCGACGATCCGCTTGCCGGTCTCGTAGGCGATCTGCGCCCGCTCGCGGTGCGGCGCCGGGATCGCCGCGCAGCCCGGCAGCGACATGCCGAGCGCCTCGGCGAGCGAGTTCATCGTCGACGCCGTGCCCATGGTGTTGCAGTGCCCGGCCGACGGCGCCGACGACGCGACCAGCTCCATGAACTGCTCGTAGTTGATCTCGCCGGCGGCGAGCCGCTCGCGCGATCGCCACACGATCGTCCCCGAGCCGGTCCGCTCGCCCTGGAACCAGCCGTTCAGCATCGGCCCGCCCGACAGCACGATCGACGGCAGGTTGACGGTCGCCGCCGCCATCAGGAACGCCGGGGTGGTCTTGTCGCAGCCGGTGGTGAGCACGACGCCGTCGAGCGGATAGCCGTACAGCACCTCGACCAGGCTGAGGTACGCCAGGTTGCGATCGAGCGCCGCGGTCGGCCGCTTGCCGGTCTCCTGGATCGGGTGGGTCGGAAACTCGATCGCGACGCCGCCGGCCTCGCGGATGCCCTCGCGGATGCGGACCGCCAGCTCGAGGTGGTGGCGGTTGCACGGCGACAGGTCGCTGCCCGACTGGGCGATGCCGATGATCGGCTTTCCGGACTGCAGCTCGCCGCGGGTCAGGCCGAAGTTGAGGTAGCGCTCCAGGTACAGCGCCGTCATTCCCGGGTTGCTCGCGTCGTCGAACCATAGCCGCGAGCGCAGCGCCCGCTTGTCCTTCGGTGCGGTCATGTATCCTCCCGCGGGGCGAATCGCCTCGTCTCGATCAGCGCGAGTGTGCCACACCCGCCGGGGCGGTGGCCGGACCGGGCGCAAACACGTCACCCGGGTTCCAGCGCGGCCGCTGGTCCGCGTTGGCGACGTCGAGCGCGGTCAGGTAGACCAGGTGCGCCATGGTGGCTCCGGAGTCGAAGTCGATCGGCGGGTCGCGCTGGTCGATCTTGTCGAGCGGCGAGTGGTATGCCGTGCTGCGCCACTTCGTGAACAGCGCGCGGTTGCGCTCGGTGCCGCCGCTCGCGTCGCGGAACCCGGGCCGGAAGATCATCGACGGCACGCCGGCGCGGGCGAACGGCGCCTGGTCGCTGCGCAAGAAGAAGCCCTGCTCGGGGACCGGATCGGGCGACACCGCGAGCCCGAGCGCGGCGGTCGCGCGCGCCACCGCGGCGGCCAGCGTGCTGCGCTCGGCGCCGTCGGCGACGACGTCGACGATCGGCCACATCATGCCGGTCTGATCGATGTTGATGTCCGCGGCGATCCGGTCGATCGGCCACGTCGGGCGGGCGGTGAACGCCTCGGCGCCGAGCAGGCCGAGCTCCTCGCCGGTGGTCGCCAGCAGGATCACGGTGCGGCGCGGCGGGTGGGGCAGCGCGGCCAGCGCGCGCGCGACGAGCAGGAGCTGGGCGATGCCCGAGGCGTTGTCGATCGCGCCGTTGCGGATCGCGCCGCTGGCGTCGACGCCGAGGTGGTCGAGGTGCGCGCTGACCACGACCGCCTCGCGCGCCAGCTGGGGGTCGGCCCCGTCGATCCGGCCGATCACGTTCTCCGAGGAGAGGTCGCGCGCGCGGGCGCGGTAGCGGATCCGCAGCGTGCCGGGCAGCTCGAAGTGCTCGATCTTGCCGGTCGCGGCCCGCGCCTCCTCGGCGTCGAGCGCGCGCCCCGCCGCGGCCAGCGCGGCGCGCGCCGCCGGCACGTCGAGCACGACGATCGGCGCCGGCGCCGACCGCGATCGCACCACGTCGCCGTCGACCACGGCCATCGCACCCGAGCGGTACGACGCGACGGTCGACGCCCAGCGCAGCGCGGTCGCCTTGGCGGTGCGCAGCGCGACCATGCCGATCGCGCCGTGCCGGGCGACGCACAGCCACTTCGCCACGTTGTCCGAGCGCACCGCCGCGCGCGCCGGCGGCAGCCCGTCGTCGACGCCGGCGAGCACGACCGCGAACCGGCCGGTGAGGTCGGCGCCGGCGGCGTCATCGCGGCCGGTTTCGGGGTCGCACACCCCCTTGCCGACGTACGTCATCCGGCCCGAGACCTCGAGATCCTGGTACGCGGGGCTGGCGGTGACGAGCGCGCTGTCCGGGACCCGGACCGCGGCCGCGAGCGCCGGATCGGATAGCTCGACGCTCGTCGCATCCAGATCGGGCGTCGCCTCGCGCAGCCGCACCGGCTGGAGGTAGCCGCCCTCGGCGCCGGGCGCGATCCCGAGGCTCGCCAGCCGCGCCGCGACGTACTCGGCGGCGATGTCGTAGCCGCGCGTGCCGGCGCGGCGGCCCTCGAGCAGGTCGCTCGCGAGGAACCGGATGTCGGCGCGCAGCTGCGCGGCGTCGAACGGCGCGCCCGCGGCCGTCGATCGGGCCTGCGGCGCGCCGGCGCAGCTCGCGCCGAGGAGGACCAGAACAGATGCGCGCGTCATGCGCCGCATCCTAGGGGGTGTCCCTGTTCAGGGCTACCCCCCGGTCATTGTCTTCCGTCCGGTCCTCGCTGCGCTGTTCCGACGAAACGCGCCGCTGGCGCGCCTCGTCGGGCTTCGCTCGGCCCGGACGGGCCCGTGTTGCAGCGTGCGTAGCCGCCGGCCAGCACCGGGTGCTGTGGTAGCGTACGGCCATGACCGCGCCGGCCCCGACGCCGTCCGAGCGTGCCGACGCCTGGCTCGCCGCGCTCGACGACGCCGGCCAGGCGATCGCGCGCCGGGTGGTGCTGCGGCTGCTCGGGTTCCGCGACGGCCGCGCCGAGGCCGGCCGTGCGCAGCCGCGGTCCGCGCTGGGTGCCCCCGGCGACGCCGCCGAGCCGTCGGTCGCGCTCGCCGGCGACGCCCTGACCGGATCGCCGGTGCTCCAGCGCTGGATCGCCAGCCACGGCCAGACCGAGCAGCTGCGCCGCCAGCTCGAGGCCGACGCGGCCGCCTGGAAGCAGGCCGCCGCCGGGCCGCTCGACCCGGCCCAGCTCGCCGAGCTCGACGCCTGGCTCACCCCCCAGACCCACCGCGAGATCGGCGTCGGCGAGGTCGCCGATGCGTTCATCGCCGCCAGCCGCGCCCCGCGCCGCCGGGGCTGGTGGCCGAGCAAGACGTCGATCGGCGGCGCCCTGGCGATCATGCTGATCCTGATGATCCTGGCGACGCCGATCACCCTGGCGTCGCTGATCGCGCTCACCGCCGCGATGATCCACAAGTTCCTGTGACCGCCGCGGCGGTCGGCGCTCACGGCAGGTGCATGTCGTCCGGCCCGGGGTGAAACCGGGCCCGGAAGTACGAGCCGATCGCCGCCGGCAGCAGCGGCAGCGCCTTGACGTGCGCCATCACCTTCGACGAGCCCGCGGCGAGGTTGCCGCGGACGGCCTGGTCGTGGGCGAGCGCCTCCGGCGTGTAGTAGTTGCCCAGCCAGCTCCAGCTCTGGCCCGGCCCCGCCCGGCCCAGCGCATCGTCCGCCGGGTGGTACCCGGGGTCGGCGCCGGCCGCGACCGCGGTCAGCAGGTCGTCGGACAGCGGCTCGCACAGCTCGGTCCCGGCTTCGATCGTCGGCACGGCGGATCGCGGTGCAGCGCACATGCCATCCCGGGCGCGGCTCGGATCCGCGCGTTGGCCGCCGCGCCGCTGCGCATCGAGCGCACCGCGGGTAACAGCGTGTCCACCGCCGTCGGCACGCGTGGCCGCCCCGAGCCACGGCGCGGGAGCGCCTGGCGACGCTTGACCTCCGGCACCGGCCATCATCAGATGCGCACGGAGGCCGCCCATGCCGAGCATCGAGATCGCGATGTCCAGTCGAAGCCACGCGCCGGGATCCCAGCCCGCCCCGCTCGCCGCGAGGCCGCGGTGAACCCGGTCGACTACGCCCGCCACGACGGGCTGGGGCTGGCGGCGCTGGTCGCCCGCGGCGAGGTCTCGCCGGGCGAGCTGGTCGAGGCGGCGATCGCCGGCATCGAGCGCCACAACGGCACGCTCAACGCGGTCGTGCACAAGGCGTACGACGAGGCGCGCCGCACCGCGGCCGGCCGCTTGCCCGACGGTCCGTTCAGGGGCGTGCCGTTCCTCGTCAAGGACCTGTCCCGGCGCGTTGCCGGCTGGCCGTGCAGCATGGGCAGCGTGTTCGGGCAGCTCGGTCCGGCCGCCGGGGACAGCGTGCTGGTCCAGCGCTACCGCGACGCCGGCGTGATCCTGCTCGGCGCGACCAACACGCCCGAGTTCGGCATCCCCGGCGTCACGCACTCCGAGCGCCTCGGCCTGTGCAAGAACCCGTGGAACCCGGCGCACATCCCGGGCGGCTCGTCGGGCGGCTCGGCCGCCGCGGTCGCCTCGGGGATGGTGCCGATGGCGCACGCGAGCGACGGCCTGGGCTCGATCCGGATCCCGGCCGCGTGCTGCGGCCTGGTCGGCCTCAAGCCGACCCGCGACCGCAACCCGTGGGACCCCGACGAGGCGTGGCGGGCGTGCGGCCTCGCCGTCGACCACATCGTGTGCCGCTCGGTGCGCGACTGCGCCGCGATGCTCGACGCCACCGGCACCCCGCAGGCCGCGAGCCCGTATGCGCCGCCGCCCAAGGCCGGCCCGTACCTCGACGAGATCAAGCGCTCCCCGGGTGCGCTGCGCATCGCGTGGTCGAGCCAGACCCCGACCGGCCGGCCGATCGACCCCGAGATCGAGCGCGCGCTCGCCGACACCGCCGCGCTGCTGGCGTCGCTCGGCCACACCGTCGAGCCGCGCGCGCTCCGCCTCGACTGGCTCGCGCTGTACTTCGCCGCGCGCACCATGCTGGCGGCCAACTTCGCCGCCGAGATCAAGGGGATCGTGGCGCGCGTCGGCCGCGAGCCGGGCGCCGACGAGCTCGGCCCGCTGGCGCGGCGCAGCTACGAGGCGGGCAAGCAGATCGGCGGCGCCGATGCGCTCGCCGCCGGGCAGCGCGTGCGCGCGCTCGCCTGGCAGCTGCTCGAGCAGTTCTCCGACATCGACGTGTTCGTCACCCCGGTGCTCGGCACGCTCCCGCCGCGCACCGACCAGCTCGATCCGCTCGCCGGCGATCTCAGGGCGTTCGATCAGCGCACCGCCGAGACCTTCCCGTTCACCCCGCCGTTCAACATGACCGGCCAGCCGTCGATCTCGCTGCCGCTCGTGCAGTCCCCCAGCGGCCTGCCGATCGCGATGATGTTCACCGCGCGCTACGGCGACGAGGCCACGCTGTTCCGGCTCGCCGCGCAGCTCGAGCAGGTCCAGCCCTGGGCCGACCGCCACCCGCCGCTCTGGGGCTAGACCCCGCCGTTCACCGACAAGGAACGGCCGCATCGCCGTGATGCCTACCCGGATATCACGCCGGCGTGGTCGGCTGCGTGGCGACCATCTTCCACGCGCTGCTGAACGCGAAGCAGATCGGGATCGCGAACATGATCGCGCCGATCACCAGGTACGCGAGCATGATGTCGCCGGTCCGCTCGACGAACGCGCCGCCGGCCAGCGCGCCGGCCGGTATGGCGGACCAGGCCAGCACGCTGGCGGTCGTCATGACCCGCCCGAGCATGTCGTCGGGCACGATCTGCTGGCGCAGGCTGCTCGCCGCGACGTTGAACACGATCGCGGTCCCGCCGGCCAGGCCCCACAGAACCAGCGCGACCGGGTAGCTCGCGTTGAGCGCGAACCCGGCGATCAGCGCGCCGAGCACCGCCAGCGCGCCGAGCGCGACCGTCGTGAACGACAGCCGCCGGCGCAGCGGTGCGACCGCCAGCGCAAGCACGGCCATGCCCAGGCTCTCGGCCGCGTACAGCCAGGCGATCTCGGAGCTCGAGGCGTGGAGCCGCCGGGTGGCGAACAGCACGAGTTGCGCGTTCGCGGTGGTCGCCAGGAAGTTGACCATCGCCATCATGATCGCGATGTTGCGCAGCACCGGGTGTCCGAATACGTAGCGCAGCCCGGCGCGCATGTCGTCGAGCACGCTGCCGCGCGGCGCGTCGGACGGGGCCGACTGGAACGGGGTGCGGATCACGGCGATCGACCACGCCGAGATCACGAAGGTGATCGCGTCGAACAGGATCACGACCGCAGGGGACACCAGGTTGACCAGGACGCCGGCGAGCAGCGGACCGGCCACCGCGGCGATCGCGTAGCTCGACTGGACGCGGCCGTTGAGCGCGTCGAGATCGGCGCCGCGCCCCAGGCTCGGCATCGCCGCGAACTCGCAGGCCTCGAACACGATCGTCAGGGTCGAGCTGACGAACGCGACGGCGTAGATCCACCACGGCGACAGGACGCCGAGCTGTGCGGCGAGTGGGATGGTCGCCACGACGGCGGCGCGGGCGAGGTCGGTCCCCACCATCATACGCTTGCGGTTGCCGCGATCGACCCACGCCCCGAGCACCAGCCCGAACAGCAGGTACGGGAGGATCGCCGCCGCCGCCGCGATCCCGAGATC
>DATAPF010000562.1:0-3679 GCA_036265355.1 Kofleriaceae bacterium
AGGCCAAGGTGCGCGCCTACTTCGATTCGCCGCGGCTCGCCGGCTGGACGGGTTCGCCGCCCAAGCTCCCGGCGCTCGCGACGCCCCGGACGATGGCCGGGCGGATCTTCTTCGTCGATATTCCGGGCGCCACGCAGTCGACGGTGTCGTACCTGCAGTTCGGCCCCAAGCGCACGGCACCCGATTACTTCGCGTCGTCGATGATGGGGGCGGTGTTCGGCGGCGGGTTCGCGAGCCGGATCAACATGAACCTGCGCGAGGCCAAGGGATACTCGTACGGCGCGCGCGGCAGCTTCGGCTACATGCGATCGTACGGCACGTTCACGGTCAGCGCCCAGGTCGCCGCGGGCGCGACCGACCAGGCGCTGCGCGAGATCCACCGCGAGGTCGTCGGGCTGTGGCGCGGTGATCCGGCGTACGCGGTCGCACCCGACGAGCTGGCGCGCGAGCAGAGCGGCGCGATCCTCGGGCTGCCGGGGCGATTCGCCACCGCGCAGGCCGCGCTCGGCCAGTATCGCGCGCTGGTCTACTTCGGACTACCACTCGATTACTACGATTCCTATGTCGACCGGATGCGCCAGGTGTCGATCGACGATGTGATGGCCGCCGCGGCGCGCCGGCTCGATCCCGGTCGTGCGGTGTACGTCGTCGTCGGCAATGGCGCGCAACCGATGACCGGCGTCGCCACCGGAAATCACCGAGTGCCGACGCTGCGCGCCGCGCTCGCCGAGCTCGCCGAGCGCGGCGATGTGGGCGGCGGTGGGCTGATCGAGCTCGACGCCGACGGACGGCCGCGGTGACGGTGCGGTGACACCGCAGCGGGTCGTGTTCACCAAGACGGTCGATCCGGCGACCGGCCCAGCGCCTGCGACACCGGCAGCACCGATCTTGGGAGTCGAGCTGAACCCGGGAACCGGCACAAATTTCACGAGCGACTTCAACCTCGCGGTAAGCTCGGCCGTGATGGGCGGCCTGTTCCGAGACGCCGGTGCGATCTACTTCTCGACCCTCCTGATGGGGTGGCGGGTGGTGCTGTGATGCGGCGGGCGCGCCGGCCGGCCCGGGGCCCGCAGGGGTTCACCCTGCTCGAGCTCCTGATCACGCTGAGCGTCACGACGATCGGCCTGATCGGGCTGCTCGCGCTGCACCTCAGCATCGCGCGCGGCAACGACGGCGCGAGCCGGGCGGCGGAGGCCGAGCAGATCACCACGACCGCGCTCGAGGAGCTGCGCGCGCAGTCGGTCCGGACGATGATGAAGACGCTGACCGGCAATCCGCTGTCGATGCCGCCGGCCACCGCGACGGCGTACACCGTCCGGGGCCGCAACGGGCTGCCCTACAACATCACGCGATCCGTCACGGTGACCGCTGCGTCGCCAAGCCTGTGGCTGGTCCGGGTCTCGACCAGCTGGGGCGAGGAGGGGGCGACGATCGGCTCGGCCGGTGATCCGCTCACCCACACGATCGCGCTGGAGGTCATTCGCACGATCGAGGAGCAGCTATGAATCGCCCGGGGAACCGCCCCGGGATCCGCGCGCAGCGCGGCTTCACGCTGATCGAGCTGATGGTCGCGTTGCTCGTCAGCTCGCTGCTGGTCGGGATGATCCTGGCGATCTTCTCGCGGATGTCGCTGGCCTACCGCGGTCAGCAGCAGATCGCCGGCGTCCAGCAGATCCTCGCCGCGGCGCGCGCGGCGATCGAGCTCGACGCCAAGCAGGCCGGGCTCGGAATGCCGCAGGGCTTCAAGACGGCGATCACCGACTTGGCCTTGCAGTCTCCCGTCCAGGTCACCAACGCGAGCAACGCGCCCGACCAGGTCGCCCTGTTCTACGCCGATACCTCGGCCCAGGCGAAGCTGACCCAGGCCATCCCGCCCTGGACGAACCCGGTCACCTTCGATGATGCGTCGTCGTTCAAGGCCGGCGACCTCGTCGTGCTGACCACGGCATCGACCGCCGCGAACCCACTGTCGACCGCGTTGCCCGACATCGCGACCTACGACGCCTGCGTCCTGAAGATCGCGACCGTCCCGGTGGCGACGCAGGTCACGTTCGATACAACGGCGCCGTGGGGAACCATCTTCACCCACTGCACGAACACCGTCCAGTTCCGCACGATGATGTACCGTTTCGTCGCGCATGCGTACCGCATCGATCCGACCGGCGTGCTGCAGCGGGGAGAGACCGGCGGCCTGCTCGGCAACGACGAGGTGTGGACCCCCCTGGCGCTCGGCTTCAGCGACCTCCAGACCGCGGTGCGGATGTACGACCCGACCAGTGCCACCGATCTCGACAACGACACCGATCCGAATCGCAACTGGTTCTCCAGCGCCGCACAGGACGCCATGACGCGCAGGGCCGTTCCGACGATGTCGCGCACGGCGCTGCTCGGCATGTCGATCAGCCTGGTCGCGCACACCGATCGCAACGTCGAGGGCGTCGCCACGCCGGCGACGCCGGACCTGATCGGCCCGCCGCCGCCGGCGCCGGTCAACGCCGCCAACAACTCGATCGGCGATCGTCCGTCGACCCCGCTGCCGGCCGTGCCTGCCGATCCGCTGCTGCCCGGCCAGCGGATCTACCGCTGGACCACGTTCCAGGTCGACTTTCGCAACCTGGGGGTCGGAGTCGCGCTGTGAGGCGGCGCCAGGCGGGGTTCACGCTGACCGAGATGATGGTGGTGGTCACGATCATCGGCGTCCTGGTCACGATGGCGATCGTCTACATGCGCCCTCGCGTCCGGCCGATCGACGTCGCCAACCGGGTCGGCGACCTGGTTCGTGAGGCAAGTCGCCGTGCGGTGGCGCTCGGTCCGGTGCGCGCCAGTGTCGCGGTCTCGATGGGCAAGGCGCGGACCCAGATCAGCGCTCTCACGGAGAGCCACACCGTCCCGGGCAGCTCCCCGCCGATCAACTTCACGACCGTCATCTTCACCCTGTGGCGGCTGCAGGAGGATCTGCCGGCCGTGCTCCCCGGTCCCTGTCCGACCTACCCGTGCTGGGTGTCCATCGACCAGTACAAGACGGACAGCAACGTTGACGTCGAGAGCTGGACGCTCGGCGTCCACGATCATACGTGGGCGCAGCGGACCAGCGACTGGTCCTCCTGGGTGTTCCCCGGCGCAGGCACCCCCCCGCCGCCCACACCATTGCAGTGCCGTCCCGACGGTACCTGTGATGCGTCCTCGTTCTTCTTCAAGGCCGTGCGGCCCGGCCCGAACTGCGACCCGCTGGTGCCGACCACCGTGCCGCTCAACGAGCAGTGCGGCAAGCTCGCCGTCATGCCGCTCGGCGGCGCGATCACCACCCGCGCGGACTGGAACTAGACGCTGGGCCGGGTGACACTGCGGCCGTGATGCGCGCAGCGACTCTTCGCCACCTGACCGGCCGAGTGGCCCTCCACGCGATGCTGGCGAGCGCCCTGGTGCTCGCGGCCGGCTGTCGTACGACCCTGCCGGACTACGACTACGCCAAGGAACCCGATCCGCGCACCCGCGAGCTCGTGCTCGGGGTCGGCGATTCGGTTTCGATCAACGTCTGGGAGAACAAGGATTACAACACCGACGCGACGATCCGACCCGACGGCACCATCACCATGCCGCTGATCGGCGACATCAAGGCGGTTGGCGAGACCCCGAGCTCGCTCAAGGCCAAGATCAAGGCCCGGCTCAGCGAATACGT
>DATAPF010000563.1:0-49052 GCA_036265355.1 Kofleriaceae bacterium
AGCCGTTCGTCGGGGCGGTGCTGCTCGGCTCGACCCTCGCAGCGGTGAGCGATCCGCGCGCGGTGTCGCGCAGCTTCCTCGAGGCCGCGATCGCCGCGGGCTGTGCGCTGATCGCCGACGGGGCCCGCTGACCGCGCTGCGCCTGCGCCACCACGTGATCCGCGTGCTGGAGGAGGTCGCGGTCGAGCACAATGACGCCGTGCTGCGCCGCGGCCTGCTCACCTTCGTCGTGGCTGGCAGCATTCCCGCCGGTGGACTCCGGCATGATGCGATCTCGCCGCCTACTGCGGTGGACGGCGATGCCTCCGCGAGGAAGCGACGCATCGCGGTGGGCGCTGTCGCTTGTGGTCGGCAGCGCGCGGTCGCCGGCGCCGGAACCCGATGGTCCGCCGGGGATCCGAGATGGCCGCGGTGGAGGCCACGGTGAGAGTCGAGCCGACCGATGCAGCGGTATGACGGCTGCACATGGAGCCTGTCAACCCGAAAGGAACATGAACATGAACATGACCATCTTCGAGACCATCTCCGTTGCACACCCCTCGACCGCCGTCGGCCCGTCGCCGACCGAAATGGACGTACTGCAGAGCATCGACCTCGCGCAGCTCGAGTATGTCAATGGTGCCGACCTCGGCAGCTTTGTGCACAACGTCGGCTACCGGGCCCTGAACCTCGCCAAGGCCTCGGTCAACGGAGCTGTGAATACCTACAACTGGGGGAAGCCGGAGTCGGTCGACGTCAATCTCGGTGTCATCAAGGCGCACTTCGAGCCGAAGCCCATCCCGAGGCCGTTCGGGGACGACCCGCTGCAGAAGGCCGTTCAAGGTCCCAACCAGCGGGCGCTGCCGCCCGGACACTGAGCCGCCCAGGCGATCGGCATCGAGCTACAGGAGCTGCGACAGCCGGATGTACGCGACGCGACCGACGAAGTCATAGGTCGTCGCGTCGGAGTTGGCGGCGGGGGCGTTGTAGACCACGGGTGGCGCGGTGTCGAACAGGTTGTTGATGCCGATCTGCAGGGTGGTCTTGCCGGCCGTCGAGCGGAGCTCGTAGCCGCCGAACAGATCGAGCTTGGTGTAGCGGTCGACGTCGCGCGACGCCGTGGCGAGGTTGTGGTCGTCGTTGCAGTTGTTGCCGGCGCACTCCTTGTAGGTGCCGACGAAGCGCAGCGTGAAGCCGGCGGAGGCACCGCGTGGGTGGAGCCAGGTGCTCGACAGGTTCGCGCGGTAGTGCGGGTGGACGCCGAGGTCGTAGAACCCGGCGCCGTGGATCACCCCGGAGGCGGTATCGAGGTCGTAGCGCAGGAGTCGCTGAGCCTCGAATCCGGTGTGGATGCGGCCGAGCTCGCCGAACCGCTCGTCGTACCAGACGGCGACGTCGATGCCGGATGTGACCGTGCGGGGGACGTTCTGCAGGAACTCGTCGACCGAGCGGATCCGCGAGCTGCCGGGATCGCGGTGGATCTGGTCGCAGTACGATTGAATGCCGCGGTTGTAGCAGTTGGCCAAGATGGTCTGGAGGTTGAGGGTCTCGATCGCATCCGAGATGCCGGTCCGCCAGTAGTCGAGGCTGAGTGCGAGGCCTTTGACCTGAGGTGGCTCGATCACCAGGCCGATCGTGGTGGTGGTGGCCCGCTCGGCCTTCAGATCGTGATTGCCGCCGGTGACGGCGACCTGCTGACTCGTGTCGAGCTTGCTGCCGGCCGGCACGCCCTGCGCGGTGCACTGCGCCTGGACCTTGTCGTCGAGGGTCCGCATCCCGTCGCCCACGCTGGGCGGCCGGGCATCGCACGGATCCTCGGCGAAGAGGATCTGCTCGGTCCGGCCGCCGAACAGATCGAACAGCGAGGGAGCGCGGAACGCGGTTGAATAGGTGCCGCGGGCGGCGACGCCATATGCGGTGCGGAACAGGCCGCCGGCCTTGTAGGTCAGGCTCCGGCCAAACTGGCTGTTCCGGAGCGCGCGAGCGCCGAGGTCGAGCTCGACCCACTGCGCGATGGGGTGTCCGGAGATCGGCACGATCGACAGCTCGCCGTAGCCCTCGAACACCTGGGCTTCGCCCTGGGTGTCGCCGGCCGAGCTGTCGGTGGTGGCCCCCGTGCCCGCCACCACCGGGGGAAACCGATCCCCGGCGTCGGTGCGGTAGTCGCCTCCCAGCGACAGCGAGATGTCGCCGTGGTGGGGCAGCTTGGTGATCGGGCCGCCCGCGGTGACGAGAAAGCTGCGCTGGGTGTCGCTGCCCTGGCCCACGTCGCTGAAGGTCAGACTCGCCAGCTGATTGCGCGGGATCATCCCGCCGGGCGCGAGCAGGTTGAGCGGGACGCACGGAGTGTTGATGCCGCCGAACAGGTCCCTGTAGAAGATCTGAGTCGTGGCGTCGCCCGGCGTGCGGACGCAGATCGGCGTGCCGTGCACGTCGAGCATGCTCGGCCCGAGCGCATCGGCCACGCGGTCCTTGAGCAGCTGGCCGGTCGTGCCGAGACTCGCGCTGGTGATACCGTAGTTCTCCGACACCTCGTACTTCCAGTCCTTGAGCGGGCCGAACAGCCCCCCGGCGACGCCGAGGATGAGCCGGACGGTACCGACGTTGTCGATGTACTGCCGCGGCCCGAGCTCGATCATCCGCCGCCGGTAATCGCCGATGTCGGCGCCCAGGGGGTTGTACAGGCTGTACCTGCTGATCGGACTGTCCGCCAGGAATGCCACCGGCGACAGCTGGCGATCGCTATTGCGATCCATGTACAGTGCCTCGAGCACGACCGATGAGGTGTCGCTGAGCTGATTGCCGGCGGAGAAGAAGAAATCGTAGCGCCGCGACGGCGTGTACACGTACGTGGCCGCGGCCTCGTTGTAGAGGTCGTTCGGCTCGACGAAGTCGGCCCAGTCGCCGTTGCCGGTCGGCTTGCACGCGTTCGAGGAGCAACCGGGGGGGCGGACGCCGGCGGGGTTGAGCGACAGCACATCGAGCCGGCCGCTGGGCGCCGCCAGCGAGGTGTTGCGCACCTCGGTCCCGGTCGAGAAATCGTAACTCTTCTGGAAGTTCGCGAACTCCCGATCTCCGGCGAACACCGGGTCGTGGCGCTGGTAGCCGCCCGAGAGGATGAAGTAGGTCTTCCCCGTGACGAAGCCGGTGGCGAAGTCGGCCGCGTATTCGGTGCCATCCCCGTGTTGCGACGTGCTGGTCAAGACCGACGCCTCGGCGCCGTCGAATCGGGAGCGGGTGATCAGATTGACCACGCCGCCGACTGCATCGGCGCCGTAGATCGCCGAGGCGCCATCCTTCATGACCTCGACGCGCTCGATCACGGGGAGCGGGATCGCATTGACGTCGACCGCCGCATCTGCACCGAAGCCGCCCGGGACGATGCGCCGGCCGTTGAGCAAGACGAGCGTCCGGGGCGCCCCCAGTCCGCGCAGGTTGAGGCGGGTCGTCCCGTCGCCGCCCGCGTTGACCTGCGCATTGGCTGCATTGGACTGCGCGGGCATCGACTGCAAGATCTCTCCGAGGGTCCCGCGGCCCGACGCGGCGAGCTCGTCGCGCGTGATGACCGACACCGGCGCCCGGCCGGTGAACAGCTGGCGCTCGACCGATGTGCCGGTCACCGGGATGACCTCGGTCTTGCCGTCCTCGGGCGCGGCTCCGTCGACGGCGGGCGTGGCCGAGCTCCGGGGTGGCGCGGACGTCGACGGCGCCGGAGGCGTCGGGTCGGCGGGTTGCGCCGGCGCCGGCGGCGGCGAATCCGCCGGAGGTGCCGGTGTCGGATCGGCGGGCGGCGCCGGCGTCGAACCGGCCGGCGCCTGCGCGACGCGCCGGCCGAGCGGGATCGCGGTCCACCGGGCGCGCACGGGTCGCGGCTCGCGCATGCGCAGCGAGCCCGGCACGTGCTCGTCGGCGGCAGCCGGGACGGCAGCGACCGCCGCCACAAGCCACAAGGTCGCAACCCGGTTGGTCGTGCGCATGCGGACACCATCATGCGCCGCTTGTCGACCGAAGTGATCGGGATGGCCCGGCAAAACGGTGTCGTCGCCGCATGACATCGTGCGACAGCACGTGTTGCACGGATGCATCGACAGCGATGCCGGATGTCAGACCACTGCGAAGCCGCAGATCCATGATCACCCCACGGCCGACGAGTTCCAGCGGTCCGCCGCCGTGCCGCCGAGCACCGTCGAGGTCGATCGCGTCAGGTCGGGACGTGGGCCCTCCCGGCGCGCTCGGCGTCCGACGCCCTCAGTACTTGCCGTGCAGGGGAATCGGGGTCATGTCCTGCGTCGGGGCCCGGGGTGGCTTCTGCCCCATGGGCGCCGGCCCCGGCGATGCCGCCGGCGTGGGCGGGGCGTAGCAACGGTCTGGTCCCGGGGAGGTGGCGTCGGGGATGGGGCGCGGCTTCGCGTCATCGCGGTAGCCGCCCGTGACGGCGCCGAGGTTGTCGAGAGGGATGGACGAGAGGTCTGTTGTGTTGTTCTGCATGGCCAGTTCGTTGTGCGAACCGCGCGCCACACGATGGTGCTACCTCGGGTCCCACCTGGCCTCCCCGGAGGCCAGCGCGGCCGCGACGGCCCGCCGGATCGACGCGCCGCGCGTGTGACCGCAACGAGACGATCGCGCGCGCGCCAGCGTGGATCGCGCGTGGGAGTGCGGCGACCGACCGTGCGTTCCGCGGGCGACGGTCAGGTCTCGTCGTCGTCGTGCGGGCGGCCCAGGCCATAGCGGTCGACCAGCTGGCGCAGGTGGCTGCGTGCCATCTGCGCGGCGCGCGCAGCCTGCGACACGTTGTAACCGTTCTCGACCAGGAGCTCCTTCACCCACGTGCGCTCCCACAGCTGGCTCGCGAGCTCCTTGGCCTGGCCGTAGGCAGCCCGCCGAGCCGGCGGCGCCGGCGCGGTCCAGCCGATCAGCGCGATGCGCTCGACGGCGTTGCGCAGCTCGCGGATGTTGCCGGGCCAGCGCTGGCGCACGAGCTCGGCGAGGATCTCCTCGGGCAGCTCGCGGTCGGGCCGCAGCCCGCGCCAGAAGTGGCGCGCGAGCAACGCGACGTCGCCCTCGCGCTCGTCGAGCGCCGGCACGACGATGCGCATCACGTTGAGCCGGTAGTACAGGTCGGGACGGAACCGGCGCTGGTTGACCTCGAAGCGCAGGTCGCGGCGGCTCGCGGCGATCACGCGGACGTCGATCTTGCGCTGCTGGTGGGTGCCGAGCCGGCGGATCGTGCGGTTCTCGAGGGCGCGGAGCAGGACCGGCTGGAGGTCGAGCGCGAGCTCGCCGATCTCGTCGAGGAAGATCGTTCCGCCCGACGCGATCTCGAAGGCACCGGTGCGATCGGCATCGGCGCCGGTGAACGCACCGCGGACGTGGCCGAACAGCTCGGATTCGATCAGCTGCGCGGGCAGCACGCTGCAGTCGACGACCACGAACGGCGCGTCGCGACGCGGGCTCGCCAGGTGGATCGCCTCGGCGATCAGCTCCTTGCCGGTGCCGGTCTCGCCGTGCAGCAGCACGGTAATTTCGCTCTGGGCGCAGCTGTCGAGGACCGGGTACAGCCGCCGCATGACCGGGCTCACGCCGAGCAGCTCGCCGAACCGATCGCCGGGCGCGAGCGCGTGGACGATCTGATCGCGCAACACGGTGATCCCGAGCTGCGACGTGCCGGCGCGGATGCGGGCACCGCTGCGCACGAAGCCGCGCACGACCTCGAGGTCGCCGGCGTACGTGCCGTTCGTGCTGCCGAGGTCGCGCAGCTCGAGGCCGCGCTCGGTGACCTTGAGCGTGCAGTGGTGGCGCGAGACCGACGGGTCGGTGAGCCGGAGGTCGACGCCCTCCGCGGTGCCGATCGTGAGCTCGTCGGAGGTCGAGACCATGCGAGCGCCGCGATCGGGGCCGTCGAGCACATCGACCTGGAACCGGCGCACGTAGACCTGCGAACCGCGGACGGTCTTGGTGGCGGGACTATCGGCCTCCATCGATCGCACGGTACGCGCCTGGCCGCTGCAGAGGCCAGCCGTGGCTGCCGGACCTCATGGGGTCGGCGCAGAAAGCCGAGAATTGCAGCACCTTGGCTTGATGGACGGCCAGATCCCTCGCTGGCGCCAACGCTGCACCCACGCATGCGCATGACCGAGCTCGCCCCCTTGCGACCGACGATGCGCCCACGCCGATCGACGATCGGCCCTCCGCCCGCTGCGATCCGCCAGCGGGTTGACCACCTGGTGACTCCGAACGGCACGCTCCGCATCGCCCCGCTGCTCGCGGCGATGTGGCTCGATCTCGCGCCGAGGGCATCGACCGAGCGCCGGCAGCACACCGGCCTCGACATCGTGTGCTTCGTGTTCGGCGGCGCGCTCCGCTACGAGCCGGCGGGAGGGCCTGGAGCGACGCTCAGGACCGAGAGCGTGGCGGTGCTATCGACCGGGGCCGGGGCCGACTATCGGTGGCGCTCGGTGGGAGACGAGCCAGCCCGCGCGGTGATGCTCTGGCTGCTCGGCAGGGCCGAAGCGGGGCCGCGGATCGGCATGCAGATCGCAAGCCGGGCCGAGCGGCTGTACGAGGCGGCGGCGATCGCCGGTTGCGACACCTGGTTACCGACGAGCCGCGACGTCCGGATCTTCGCCGGCATCGTGCCGGTCGGTGGCTCGCTGGCGCACCGCGCGCGCGGCCGGCGCTGCTGCATCCTGTCGACGATCGGAGCGATCGCCGCGAATGGCGTCCAGGCAATTGCCGGCAAAGCCGTGGTGATCGATCGGGCCAGGGTGATCCGCATCTCGGCGATGGAATCGACCGAGGTGGTGATCCTCGAGACCCCATGACAGGCATGACAGGCGGTGGCCGATGATCGCGAGCTCCGGGTTGTCGCTCGGTGCCGGGGGCCGTACGATGACGGCACGGATGCGCGGTCGGCGCGACAGGATCCAGCGCTTCGAGGTGGTGGCGGAGCTCGGCGCCGGCGGCATGGGCACCGTGTATCGCGCGCGCGATCCCAGCTTGCAGCGGGACGTCGCCATCAAGGTGGTGGCGCTGGGCGGGGCGCTGCCTCCCGCGCTGTCGAGCATCCGCACCATGGACCTGCGCACCCCCAGCGCCGCGGCCCACGAGGACTTGCTGGCCGAGGCGCGCGTGATGGCCCAGGTGTCGCATCCCAACGTGCTGCCGGTGTTCGAGGCCGGCCTCGACGGCGACGCGGTGTTCTTCGTGATGGAGCTGGTCGAAGGCTCGAACCTGCGCACCTGGCTGCACGGCCGGCCCACGCGCACCGAGGTCGCGCGCGTGTTCGCCGAGGCGGCCCGCGGTTTGGCCGCCGCCCACGCGCGCGGCGTGGTGCACCGCGACTTCAAGCCCGACAACGTGCTGATCGGCAGCGACGGCCGCGTGCGCGTCGCCGACTTCGGGCTGTCGCTGCTCGACCGCGCCGGCGACAGGCTGATCCACTGGGGCGAGATCGCGGGCACGCCCGCCTACATGGCGCCCGAGCAATGGCACGGTGGCATGGCGACGCCGTGCTCGGACGTCTACGCGTTCGCGCGCGCGCTCGGCGAGGCGCTGACCGGCGTGCGCGGCGAGACCGCTGAGCTCGACGAGCTGCTCGCTGCCGCGGGCGTCGAAGCCGAGCTGCGCGCGCTGCTCCACGGCGGTCTCGCCGAGGCGCCCGAGGCGCGGCCGGCGCTCGCACAGTTCATCGCGGCGCTCGAGGGCCGGGGCTGGCCGCGCCGGCGACGGGCGATCGCCGCGGCGGCGGTCGCGGGCGTCGTGGTGCTCGCCGCCGGCGGGTACGCGATGACCCGCGAAGACGCCGTCGCCGCATGCGAGGCTGCGGGCGCCGCGGTCGGCACGCCCCGGGATGCGGCGCGGCGCGCCGCGCTGGTGCGCGCGGCCGGCGAGGCGTCCGCGGCGCTCGTCGATCGCCGGCGCGGCGAGCTGGCCGCCGGGCGCCACGCCGCGTGCAGCGCGCGGTCCGCCGGCGACACCACCGCGGCCGAGACCGCGAGCTGGCTGTCGTGCATCGACCGCCGCACCGCCGAGCTCGGCGCGATCGTGCGCCGCGCGCTGTCCGCGGCGCACCCCGACCCGCGGGGGACCGGCGATCGGGTGTTCGGGATCGTCGATGACTGCCGCGGCCACACCGATCCGCCGCTGCCCGCCGATCCAGCGCCGGCGCTCGCGCTGCTCGAGCGGTTCATGGCCGTCCCCGACCTGCCCAGGCCGCAGCACCTCGCCGCGCAGCAGGCGATCGAGCGCGACGCCGCGGCGCTCGGCGAGCGCGAGCTCGAGGCCCGCAGCGCGTTCGGCGCCGGCCAGAACCTGCGCGACGCCGATCAGATCAAGGACGCGCTGGCCGCGTTCGAGCGCGCGCATCGGATCGCCGCCGAGATCCACGCGACCAACACGGCGCTGCGTGCGCTGGTCGAGAACGCGAACAGCTCGTCGGGCCACGGTGACCCGGCAGGTGCCAACCGGCTGGTCGCGCTCGCGCGCGAGCTGACCGACCGGCCGGAGGTCACCGACTGGAACCGCGCGCGCGTGTGGCTCGCCGCCGGCCGGGTCCAGGAGGAGCAGGGCAATTACCTCGACGCCCTCGCGAGCCTCGACCGCGGCGGCGCGCTGCTCGCGCACAGCGGACGTCCGCTGGTGGCGACCGAGATCGTGATGCGCATCGACAAGATGCACGCCCTGTCGTACCTCCCGGACCGCCGCGCCGAGGCAGTCGCGTTCGGCCGCGAGACCGTCGACTCCATCGAGCAGGCGCAGGGCGAGACCCAGCAGCTCGCGATCGCGCTCGAGTACTATGCGACCGCCCTCGCCAACGTCAACCGGATCCCCGACGGCATCGCCACCGGCGAGCGCGCGCTCGCGATCTACCGGAAGTACCTCCCGCCGACCCACTCGTTCGTGATCGACGAGCAGATCGTGCTCGCCAGCCTGACCAGCCGCGCGGGCCGCTACGCCGACGCTCGCGCGCTGTACCGCGCCGTGTACGCCGTTGCCGACAACAACCCGGCGGTGAAGCGCAGCCAGCGCGCGAGCATCCTGCGCGGCATGGCGGTCGTCGAGTTCAACCTCGGCAACCACGCCGAGGCCATGCACCTGTTCCAGGACGCGCTCGACGAGACCATCGCGGCATTCGGCAAGGATCACCTCCGCACGCTCCTGCTCCTCGTGCTGTACGCCGACTACGCGCTCGATGCCGGCCGCCTCGACGAAGCCAGCCGGCGGTACTCCGCCGCCCTCGCCGGCTATCGCAAGCTCGGCGACGTCACGCCGCTCATGCTCGCCCGGGTGGAGGGCGGCGTCGGCGTCCGCATCGCGCTCGCACGTGGCCAGTCGCGCGACGCCGAGGCGCTCGCCCGCAAGTCCCTCGCGGTGCTCCGGGCCGATCCGGGCGCCACCGCGGCGGATCGCATCGCGGTCGAGGACGGCCTCGCCGGCGCCCTCGTCGACCAGCGGCGCTGGCGCGAGGCCCTCGAGGCCTCCGAGGTCGCGCTCGCCGACGCCCGCGCATCCGATCCGCGCGCCGATCTCCTCGCCGTCACCCAGCTCAAGCAGGCCCGTGCGCTCTACGAGCTCGGCCACCGGGCCGAGGGCCGCGCGCTCGCCCGCGTCGCCCGCGACGCGCTCGCGGGCAGCCCTGGCGAGCGTCGCGCCAACCAGGCCGCCGCCGCCCTCGTCGCGAAGCTGCGATGAGGCACACCGGCCAGCCAACAACGCGGGGGTCAGCGGGCCGCGGCCGTGGTCACGAGGACGTTCCACGACGCCGGCGGGAGCCGGGCCACGATGGTCTCGCCATCGACGCGGACGTGGGGGTTGTCGCGCGAGACGACCGCATCGGGCGCGCCGCGGTGGTTGGTCGCCTCCAGGTCGTGATGCCACAGCGTGAGCGCCTGGTCGAGCCGGCGCGCGGCGCCCAGGCCGCGCAGCTCGATCCGGAGCTCCATGTCCTCGTCCAGGTGTCGGTTGAGCGCGAACACCGCCGTCGTGCCGGTGTCCCGATCATCGACCGCGCACGCGCACAGATACGGGATCTCGGGGAAGGCCTGGGCCGGATAGGCCGGGCTGTCGATCACCGGGCGCAGCACCGTCCCGCGCGCGAACCGGGAGGCGTGGGCGAACGGGTAGAAGATGGTCTGGCGCCAGGCCGCGCCGCCGGGCTCGGTCATGATCGCGCCGATCACGTTGACCAGCTGCGCCAGGCACGCGACCTTGACCCGGTCGGCGTGGTTCATGAGCACGATCAGCGCGCCGCCGACCACCAGCGCATCCTCGACGTTGTAGACCTCCTCGAGCAGGCGCGGCCGCTCGGGCCAGCCGGGCTGACGCAGGTCCGCCGGCGTGCGCGCCCGGTACCAGACGTTCCACTCGTCGAACGACAGCATCATCCGCTTGCGCGAGCGCCGGCGGGCGGCCACCGCGTCCGCGACCGCGACGATCTCGTGGATGAACTGGTCCATGACGTCGATGTTGCCGAAGAACTCGGCGGTCCTGGCCCGGGGGTTCTCGAAGTACATGTGGAGCGAGACCAGGTCGACGTCGTCGAAGCAGTGGGAGAGCACGCGGTCCTCCCAGGCCGCGAAGGTCGGCATCTCGTGGTTCGATGACCCGCACGCCGCCAGCTCAACGCTGGGATCGACCCAGCGCATCACCTTGGCGGTCTCGCGGGCCACGCGGCCGTACTCCTCGGCGGTCTTGCCGCTGATCTGCCACGGACCGTCCATCTCGTTGCCCAGGCACCACAGCTTGACGTCGTGCGGCGCCGGGTGACCGTGCCGCTTGCGTAGCTCGGACAGCGCCGTACCTCCCGGGTGGTTGCAGTACTCGACGAACCGGCGCGCGTCGTCGGGCCCGCGGGTCCCGAGGTTGACGCCGAGCATCGGCTCGACGGCGGCGGCGCGGCACCAGTCGATGAACTCGTTGGTGCCGAACCGGTTGGTCTCGGTCGAGAACCAGGCCAGGTCGAGCCGGACCGGCCGGTCCTCGAGCGGTCCCACGCCATCCTCCCAGTTGTAGCCGGACAGGAAGTTCCCGCCGGGGTAGCGGACGACGGTGGGGCCGAGCTCGCGCACCAGCGCCAGGACGTCGCCGCGGAACCCGCGCTCGTCGGCGGACGGATGGCCGGGCTCGAAGATCCCGGTGTAGACACAGCGCCCCAGGTGCTCGACGAAGGTGCCGAAAACCCGGCGATCGAGGGCCGAGACCACGAAGTCGCGATCGACGACGAGGCGTGCTGCGACCATGTGTCAGTTGGCTCCCGCGAGCAGCTTGCCGACCCGCTGCTCGATCGCGGTCTGGACCTCGGCGAGCGGCTTCTTGGTCAGGTACATGCTCGAGATCTCCTCGCCGACCGCGACCTCGACCGCGCGCTGGTGCGACACGTCGCTGGGGACCGAGTACGCCGTGCTGCTGATCTCGGCGATGTTGGCCCGGAACGGCAGCTGCTTGTATGTCGCGCTGTCGATGACCGATTTGCGGGCGGGGAGGTGTCCAGTCCGGCTCCACTCGAAGTCGTTGTCCCACAGCGCGCGCAGCAGGCCGACCGCCGCCTTCCGGGTCTTGTCGTCCCTGGCTCCGCCCTTGAGCAGGACCCAGCTATGGCCGTCGGCGAACACCGCCTTCTTGCCGAACACCGGCGGGAACGGCACGACGGTGTAGCCGTTTGCCAGCGGCGAGCCGGGCTGCTTGCTCTGGGTGAGGAAGTCGTCGATCGTCCAGGTGCCGACCACGACGATGCCGGCCTCGCCGGTGAGGAACGCCTGGTTGGCGGCGCCGTAGTCCGCGCCAGTCTTGACGTGGCCCTCGGCGTAGAGCCGGCCGATCAGCTCGAGCGCCTTGCGGGCGGCGTCGGACCGCACGTCGATGGTCTTGCCGCCGGGCGGGAACACCACGCCGCCCTGCTGGGCGACCAGGGTGAGGAAGGTCCGGTAGGGCGCGGCGGACTCGTTGACCGTCGGCCACGAGAAGTACGGCTTGCCGGTCGCGGCCTTGAACTTCTCGGCCTGGGCGATCAGCTCCTCGGGGGTGGTCGGCAGGATCGGCGAGCCATCGGCGTTCACCAGCCCTGCCTTCTTCATCATGTTGAGGTTGATGTGCCAGAGCCAGGACCAGGTATCGAACGGCAGCGCGTACAGCTTGCCGCCGATCACGGTGCCGCGCCGGGCCTGGTCGGTGAACTCGGCCGGCGTGATGCCGACCGACTGGAGGGCGTCGTCGAGCGGCTCGACCAGGTTGCGCGCCACGAAGTCGCCGAGCGCCGACTCGTGCATCACCGCGACCGTCGGGACGTCGCCCGATACGATCCGCGCGCTCAGCTGATCGTAGTACGGGCCCCACTCGACGATCTGGGGCTTGACCACGACGTGGTCCGGGTTGGTGGCGTTGAACTGGTTGGTGATCGCCGTGATGATCCCGCACTCGCCGTGAGCCTGCTTGACGTCCGTGACCTTGCCGTACTCGGCCTCGCAGGAGCCGAAGAACCGGGTGAACGAGATCTCGGTCTTCTTGTTGCCACAGGCGGCGAGCGCGACGGCGCCGAGCGCCACGATGCCAAGCGCACAGGGTATCTTCGACATGTTGCCTCCGGTCGTGATCGAGTGGTGGGAGTGCTCTGTCATCCGACCGTCGTCCCCGAGACGGCGGCGACGATATACTTCTGGAAGAATAGATACACAATGAAGATTGGCAGACCGGCGAACACCGCCTGCGCCATGAGAAAGCCGATCCCCTCGGCCTGCGCGAAGTTGGTCTGGATCGACGCCAGGCCCACGGTCAGAGTGTACATGTCGGGCCGGGTGGCCGACACCAGCGGCCAGAGGTAGTCGTTCCAGGCGGTCAGGAAGCTGAAGATCCCCAGGGTCGCCTGCGCCGGCAGCGACATCGGCAGGACGATGCGCAAGAAGATCTTGAGTCGCGAGGCGTTGTCGAGCAGGGCCGCCTCCTCGAGCTCGCGCGGGATCGCCTTGAAGTACTGCGTCATCAAGTAGACGCCGAACGGGGCCGCCAGTCGCGGGAAGATGAGCGCGGTGTAGGTATTGTGCAGTCCGAGTCCGGCGAACAGGCGGTGGAGCGGGATGAGGATCGCCTGCTCCGGCACGGCGAGGCCGGCGAGCACGAAGCCGAACACCCAGCGCTTGCCGGGGAAGCTGGTCCGGGCAAAGCCGTAGCCCGCCAGCGACGACAGCACCAGGACCCCGGCGGTCTGGCCGAGCGAGACGATCGCGCTGTTGGTCAGCCAGCGCAAGAGCGACGAGGTCCCGATCAGATTCTCGTAGTTCCGCAGCGTGAATGGCGGCGACAGCAGGCCGTCGGTCCGGACCATGAGGACCTCGTTCGGCTTGAACGACGCCGCGAACACCCACGCGACCGGCAGCATCCAGCTCGCGGCGAGCAGCACCACGGCGAGGAGGGCGAGCCGGCCGCCGAGGCCACCGGACATCGGGTGTCGCGTCGCGGTCATGGGCTCACCCCGCGCTTCCGGACCAGCCACATCTGGAGCAGGATGCCGACCAGCATCAGCGCGAACAGCACCTGCGCGGCGGCCGCCGCATACCCCACCTGCCACTCGCGGAACCCCTTCTCGTAGATGAACTGCACGATCGGCCGCGACGAGTTGTTCGGTCCACCCCCGGTCAGGAGCCACGCCTGCCCGAACAGCTGGAACTGCAGGACGATCTCGATGACAAATACCAGCGCCACGGTCCGCTTCAGCGACGGGAGCGTGATGGCGACGAACGTGCGCCAGCGTCCGGCGCTGTCGAGCGCGGCGGCCTCGTACAGCTCTCTGGGGATCTGCTGCAGCCCGGCGAGGAACAGCATCATCGGAAACCCGATGATCCACCACACGGTGACGACGGCCACCACGGCCAGCGAGAGCCCTTCGATGCTGAGCGGATTGACCGGCGATCCGCCCAGGTCGCGCCACAGGTTCGCGAACAGCCCGTGGTCCGGCATCATCACCAGGCGCCAGACCAGGGTCACCACCGTGACCGACAGGACCGATGCGCCGAAGAAGATCGCGCGCAGCGCCGCGGCGAGCATGCCGGGCCGGTTCAGCGCCAGGGCGAGGGCCAGGCCGAGGATCACGAACACCGGCGTGGTCATCACGACGAACCCGACGGTGTTGCGGACCGCCCCCAGGAAGATCGAATCGCGCCAGAGCTCGACGTAGTTGCCCAGACCGACGAACCGGCTGGTCCCCGCGAGCATGTCGGCGTTGCGCAGGCTCAGCCACCAGCCATAGAACAGCGGCACGACGAGGAGCAGCAGGTAGAGCACCAGGAACGGTGCGACGAACAGCCCGTTGGCCCAGCGCTGCTCACCCGGGGCACGCAGCTCGGTGAGCCGCGGCGCGGCGGGGGTGGGCGGCGCAGCGGGCGCGGCGACGGCGGGTGGCGGCGGCACCGGCACGCTCATCGGCTCACCGGGGCGTGATAGGCGTTGCCCGCCGCATCGAACAGCTGCAGCGGGGCGGCCTCGAACGCCAGGCCGACGTCGTCCCCGACGGCGACCGGGCTGTCGCGGTGGGCCTGAGCGACCAGCGTGGAGCCGTCGGCCAGGACCACGTGGGCCAGGGTCCGGTCGCCGAGCCGCTCGATCACCTCCGCCCGCCCGCGCGCGGCCGCGGCGCCCTCCAGCGTCACCGACTCGGCGCGCACGCCGAGCGTGAGCGCGTCATGCGATCCGACGTCCGCGTCGCGGATCGCGGTCGCCAGCACGGTCCCGTCGCGCAGCTTGACCACCGCGTGGCCGTTCACCGCCGGCAGCCGGTCGACCGGGAGGAAGTTCATGGCCGGGGTGCCGATGAAGCCGGCCACGAAGCGGGTCGCCGGCCGCCGGTAGATCTCCATCGGGGTGCCGAGCTGCTCGATCCGCCCCCGGTTCATCACCGCGATCCGCGTGGCGAGCGTCATTGCCTCGGCCTGGTCGTGGGTGACGAACACCATCGTCGACTTCAATCGGTGGTGCAGCCGGGCGAGCTCGACCCGCGTGCGCGCGCGCAGGCCGGCGTCGAGGTTGGACAGCGGTTCGTCGAACAGGAACGCCAGGGGCTCCTTGACCACCGCGCGCCCGATCGCGACGCGCTGGCGCTGGCCACCGGACAGCTGCGCCGGCTTGCGCGCGAGGTAGGGCTCGAGCTCGAGGATGCGCGCGGCCTCCTGGATGCGGCGCTCGATCTCGCGCGCGGCGACCCCGACGTTGCGCATCCCGAATGCCAGGTTGTCGTACACCGTCATGTGTGGATAGAGCGCATAGTGCTGGAACACCATCGCCACGCCGCGCGCACCCGGCCTGAGCTGGGTCACGTCGCGCCCCGAGATCCGGACCTCGCCTGCGGTGACCGGCTCGAGGCCCGCGATCATGCGCAGCAGGGTCGACTTGCCGCAGCCCGATGGCCCCAGGATGACCAGGAACTCGCCCGCCTCGATCGGCAGGTCGAGGTTGCCAATCACCTCGACGCTGCCGAATCGCTTGGTGACGCCGACGAGCTCGATACCGTGCACGCGGGCCTCCGTCGCGGATCGTGTGGCGCACCTTACTGGCCGCCGCGGATCGGTGTCAACGGCTGCGATCTTCGCCTCTCGAGGTCTCCCAACTCCCGCGGCCGTCCCGCTCGGGTGCGCAGTAGCCAGCACGAAGGCCTGCGAGCAAGCTGTGAGGAGCCATCCAGGCCGGATCCGCGATTTAAAATCTCCTTCTACCGTGGACTGGACGGCGGTACTAACAAGACCAGAAGGGTAGACCAACATGAACAGACGGTTGCGTGGAACGATCGCAGTGCTGGGTGGCCTTTCGGCCGTGGCGAGCGCGCACCTCGCTCATGCGGCGGGGCTGGCGGTACCCACGGGAGTCGAGGCGCATGCCGCTTCGGGCGGGAAGATGTCGGTGTCCTGGAAGGCGACCGCAGGGGCCACCAGCTACAATGTCTATCGTTCGACCACGTCGGGCGGCGAAGGGACGACGCCGATCGGATCGACGACCAGCACGTCCTACACGGACACCGGCCTGACGAGCGGGCCTCCGACGCTGTTCTTCTACACGGTCGCAGCGGTGAACGGCAGCACGGTCTCGCCGCAATCGGCCGAGACGGCGAGCCCGACGCCGCCGCGCACGTCGCCGGGCAGCGGTACGATCGCCGGGAGTTCCCAGAGCGGCGGATGGGTGTTTTTTGGCAAGGACGGTCTCGGCGGTGGGTTCGACTGGTTCAACGCCACGGCGGGGATGTGCACGGGTTGCCCTGACTGGTTCCCGCAGTGGCTGAGCTCGCAGGGCGGGGCGCTCGCGCCGGGCGGCACGGTCGTGGACATGGCGTACTCCGACACCGCCACGCTGACGTTCAGCAACGTCGTCGTGCCTTCGACCGGCCTCTACAACATCGACTTCCGGTACGCCTTCGGGCCCGGTCTGTTCCCCAGCGTCACCAACCGGGAAATGGGGATCCAGGTCAACGGCACGGTCGTCACCCGGCACATGCGGTTCCCGATCACCGGCAGCTTCGCCACGTACCAGCACGCGTTCACCCAGGCACACCTCAACGCCGGCCAGAACTCGATCATGCTGTTCACCGTGACGGATCACGGCATCTCGCGCGTGGACGAAGTCACGGTGACGGCGGCAACCGGCTCGCTGCCCGGCGACCCGACCAACCTGAGGGGCGTCGCGGGGAGCGGCCAGGTCGCGCTGTCCTGGACGGCCAGCACCGGCGCCACCAGCTACCACGTGTATCGCGGAACGGTGTTCGACGGCGAGGCCACGACCCCGATCGCGACGGTCACCAGCCCGGCGTTCACCGACACGACCGTGACCAACGGAACGCTGTACTTCTACGAGGTCGCCGCGACCAACAGCGTCGGCACCTCGGGGGACACGAGCCAGATCACGATGACGCCGATGGCCTCGGGGGGCACCAGCGGCGCGGTTTCGATCAGCTGCGGGGGAAGCGCTGCCAGCCCGTTCGTCGCCGACACGGACTTCGGCGGCGGGACCACGTCGAGCACCACCCATGCGATCAACACGAGCAACTGGCTGACGTCCCCGGTCCCGCCCCAGTCGGTGCTGCAGAAGAACCGGCACGGCCAGATGACCTACCGGATGGGCGGCTTCACGGCGGGCTCGAGCCACAGCGTCACCCTGTACTTCGAGGAGAACTTCTTCTCGGCCGCCGGAAAGCGCCTGTTCGACGTGATCGTCAACGGCAACAAGGTCCTCACCGGCTTCGACGTGTTCGCCGACGCGGGGGGCCAGTTCATCGCCGTCCAGCACACGTTCACGACGACCGCCAGCTCGAGCGGTCAGGTCGTGGTCCAGTTCGTTCCCGGCGCCGCCGACAACCCGATCGTGAACGGAATCGTCGTCAACTGACCCGGATCTAGGGAATCTCCTTGGCCTTGCCGTTGTCGAACGAGTACCTGGGCACCTGGATCCACTGGCCGTCCTCCTGCTTGGGCTCCTTGTGGATGCGCACGTCGGTGACCTCGAGGGTGCCGTTCTTGTCGACGAGCCAGAAGTCGATGTCGTAGTACTTGCTGGAGCTGTGGTTCTCGCGGAAGTCGGTGCACGCGAAGTAGCCCTTGCCCTCCATCTTGCGCATCGGCCGGTGGATCTCGACGAAGTTCAGCGGGCGCTGCTCGCCGGTCTTGTCGTCCTTGAGCGTGAACACGCCGTCCTTGGCCTGCTTGGCGATGTATCCGTTGATCGCCGCCTCGATCTGCCAGCCGCGCTTCTCCTCGAAGTCGCCCGGGTGCTCGCTGGCAGGGATCCACCACCAGAGCAGCGGATTGCGGGTCACCAGGGCCCAGCTGTTGCCGTCCCGCTTGGGCGCCCTGTGGATGCGGACGTCGACGATGGCGAGCGAGTCTTCCTTGAGCCAGAAGTCGATGTCGTACGGCTT
Organism: Kofleriaceae bacterium; assembly: GCA_036265355.1. Classification (GTDB taxonomy): domain Bacteria; phylum Myxococcota_A; class Polyangia; order Haliangiales; family Haliangiaceae; genus JABFXX01. The sequence goes on from DATAPF010000563.1 coordinate 17,864, forward strand.
CTTGGCATCGGCCTTGGCGTGGAACTGCATGCAGACGAAGAAGCCGTAGCCATGGATGCCGCGGGCGACCCGGACCTGCTCCGGCACGAGCTCGAGCTGGGCGTCGGCTTGCGCGTCCTTGAACCGGAACACGCCGCCCTCCTTCTTGACCTTGGCGCTCAGGTACTTCTGCACCGCGGCGCTGGCGTCGTCCGGGGTGTGATCGTCGTCGGCCCAGGCGGCGACGGGCAGGGCGCACACGAGGCCAAGGGCCAGCAGCACGGTTCTCTTCACACAGCTCATGCGAGACCCTCCGGCGATCGCCCGATGAGATTTCGGGCGGGTGGGCGGCGAGGATACACCGGGGCGGCCTCGGGCGGTCACGATCCTGCTGCGGTCAAGGCCGCGAAACCAGAGGGCCACTGTGGGCTGGCAGACATCAGAACGAGGTGCCGATCGAGAACTCGAGGCCATCGGGCTTCTCGCCGCGCTTGAGATCGAGCGGGAGGCCCCACTCGAAGCGGAGCGGGCCCATCGGCGACAGCCAGCGCACGCCGAGGCCGACCGACTTGCGCAGGCCGGTGATGGCGTCGAACCCGCCGGTGCACGCGTCGGAGCCCGGGCGGTTGCAGAACCTCGCGTCGAGGTTGTAGGCGTTGCCGATGTCGAAGAACGCGACCCCGGACAGTCCGATGCTCTTGAGGAGGGGGAACTCGAGCTCGACGTTGCCGATCAGCTCGAGGTTGCCGCCGATCGCCAGCGCATCGAGCGGCTGGCCGACGTCGCCGGCGTGCTGCGACCACAGGTGGGGGCTGAGCGACCGCGGCTGGTAGCCGCGGAGATCGGAGATCCCGCCGAGCAGGTAGCGCTCGGTGAGCGGTACGGGGCGGCCGTCGAGCGACTGGGTGACGCCGAGCTCGCCGTTGAGTCGCAGCACGAAGGGGCCGACGTGCTGGTAGTGCCGGGCGAAGCCGCCGTAGCGCACGAACTCGTTCTCGGAGTCGGTCAGCCGGCCGGCGTACTCGGCGTACGCGGTCGCGTAGTTGCCGCGGGTCGGCAGCAGCCGGTTGTCGCGGGTGTCGTAGGCGAGCGAGCCGCGGATCGACGACGTCCACCCGCCGCGCAGCAGGCTGGCGGTGTCGAGCGCCGGCAGCTGCAGTTCGGTCGCGCCGAGGCCGGCGAAGCTGCCGAGGCCGCCGTCGAGGCCGCCGCCGAAGCCGCCGGTGATCCCGACGTTCTCGAGCCGGTAGGTCAGGAAGCCGTGCAGGTGATCGGCCAGCGGGTAGCCGAGCGTGAGCGCGCCGCCGGTCGATGTGCGCGCGTACGCGCCGAGGCTGGTGGTCTGGTTGTAGAGCTCGGTGCCGAGCGTCCAGTGGCTGTCGAGGAAGTGCGGGTCGACGAAGTGCAGCCCGAACAGCCGGCGGGCGCTCGATAGCTGGAGCTGGGCCGACACCGACTGGCCGCGGCCGAACAGGTTGTCGATCGCGACCTGGCCCTGGACGAACAGCGACTCCACCGACGAGAAGCCGGCGCCGAACTGGAGCGTACGGGTCGAGCGCTCGCGGACCTCGACCTCGACCTCGATCCGGTCGTCGGAGCTGCCGCGGCGGGTCGAGATCGAGACGGCCTCGAAGTAGCCGAGCGCCGTCACGCGCTGGCGGGATCGCTCGAGCTGGGTCGCGCTGAACAGCTCGCCCTCGGCGATCTGCAGCTCGCGGCGGATCACCTGGTCGCGGGTGTGAAGGTTGCCGCGGATCGAGATCCGCTCGACGAGCACGCGCTGGCCGCGCACGATCTCGAAGTCGATCGCGATCCGGTGGTGCGCGAGGTCGACGCGCGGTCGCGGCACCACATTGGCATTCGCGTACCCGAGGTCCTGGTAGTGGATCTCGAGCGCCTTGCGATCGGCGTCGATGGTCGAGCGCGCGAAGGTCGCGCCGGACCGGCTGCGGATCAGCGCGAGGTGCTGCGCGGCGGTGCCGATCAGGTCGCCCTTGACGTCGATCGCGCCGAGCTCGAACCGCGGTCCCTCCGCGATCGCGATGGTCACCATCATCCGCTTGCGGTCGCGCGACAGCTGCAGCGCGGGCGGCGCGAGCTTGACGGTCGCGAAGCCGTGATCGAGGTAGTAGCCGGTGAGCACCGCGAGGTCGCGCTCGAGCTCGTCGCGGCGGAACACGCCGGAGCCGGTGATGAACGACAGCGCGCCGGGCGGGCTGGTCGACATCTGCTTGCGCAGCTCGGCGCTGGCGATCGCGCGGTTGCCGGTGAACGCGATGTCGGCGACCGTGATCCGGGCGTGCTCGTCGATGGTGAACCGGACATCGACGTCGCCGCCCGGGGTGGGCAGCAGCGCGCTGTCGACGGTGGCGTACAAAAAGCCGTGCGCGAGGTAGAGCTCGGCGATCTGGTCGCGCGCGCTGCGGATCGCGACCTCGTCGAGCACGGCGCCGCGCTTGAGCGCGATGACCTCGTCGATCTTGTCGAGCTCGAGCTCGTGGTTGCCCGCGACGACGATCTTGCGGATCGCGGGCCGCTCGACGACCTCGAACGCCAGGACGTCGCCCTCGGTGACGGCCTGGACGTCGGAGAACACCCCGAGCTTCCAGATCGCGCGCAGGTCGCCGCGCAGCCGCACCGGGTCGAGCGGCTGCCCGGGCCGGGTCGCGACCGCGGCGCGGATCGTGCCCGCCTCGACGCGATGGTTGCCGCGAACCTCGATGCGTTCGATGTTCGCTGCGAGCGCGGTGCTCGCGGATCCCAGGCATGTGACGGCGACCAGCCACGAGCGCTTCACGTCCAGCTCCTCGACGCGGCGCGCGTGACGGAGCGGCCCGTGTCATGAACCCGAGACGTCCGACCTCGTGGACGAAGCGCTCGGCGGCAGGATTGTTGTCGAATCCGACCCTGCCACCCGGCGCGCGGTTGCCTCGCGATCGCGCGCGCGGCACGCGGCGCCGTGGCTTCAGAACATCACACTACCTTCACCGATCGTGAAGCTCAGGTGCGTGCCGATGCCGCTGGCGGCCTGGTTCACCAGCTGGCGCGCCGCCTCGAGCGCCGTCACCCGGGCGGTCTCGTCCGCGGTGGACTGCGCGTGCCGAGCTGGGTCTGCGCGTCCTTGAACGACATCAGGGACGCCGGGTCGAGGTTCGACGCGCCGGACAGATCGCCGATCGCATCGCCGACCTCGACGCTGGCCAGGTGGATCAGCCGGCGCTGGAGCGTGAGCTGGGTGTTGTGGAACTGCGCGACGACGGCGAGCTCGGCGTCGATCCGCTTGACCGCGATCGCCGCGTTGAACGCCGCGTTGACCCCCGCGCAGGAACCGGCCGACGTCGTCGATCTCGTTCGCCTTGAGGTTGATCGGGAAGATCTGCCACTGGGCGAGTTGTGGAACGCCGGCGCGCCGTGACCGGGCTCACTCCGCCATTCATCGCGCTGTGACATCGCAGCCGGCGCGCCGCCCGTGCTTGTTACAGGCCAGTCTCCGCGCCGTGATCTACTTCATGACGGAGGAATCGCTCTGTCGGGGAGAGCCGACAAGATCGTGATTGGCAGCTGGGGCCATTGACACACGTGATCGAGAGTATCCGGCAGCGCGTCATGCCGGGACGATCGCGATCGCGGATTGTCGGGTCGAGCCTGCACGTCGTGATCATCGCGATGCGACGCTGTCGGCGACACCCGACATGCCGTGATGGCGCGCAAGCGCGGTGTCGGGTCGAGCCGACAGCCAGCCGGCGAGCCGTGCCGGCGGACGGACGGCGTCTACTTGTTGCCGAGCAGCTCGAGGGTCGCGAGCACCAGCACGGAGCTGGCGGTGCGGATCGTCCGCTCGCGGTCGGGCGCGAACCCCGCCGAGTGGAGCGACGGCAGCGGCGTGCCGGCGGCGATCGCGGCCGCGTACTTGCTGGGCTCGACGGCGCCGACCCGGATCAGCACCGAGGGAGCGCCGGCGGCCTTGCCGAACTCACCGAAATCCTCGGCGACCATCTCCGGCTTGCCCTCGACGACGTTGGTCTTGCCCAGCCGCCGCGCCAGCACCGCCTCGAGCCGGCGGGCCAGCGCCGGATCGTTGTAGGTCGCGTCCTGGGCCTCCGAGTACTTGACCTCCGGCTCGCGCGGCGCGTTGGCCGACGCGGCCTCGGCCCTGGCGATCCGGGCGATGCCCTCGAGCAGCAGCTTGCGCACGGCCGGGCTGTAGGTCCGCACCGTGATCTGGAGCTTGACGTCCTCGGGGATGATGTTGTGCTTGGTGCCGCCGTGGATCGAGCCGACGGTGATCACCCCCGGCTCGAGCGGATCCTTCTCGCGCGAGATCAGGGTCTGCAGCGCCAGCACCGTCCGCGCCGCGATGACGACCGGGTCGACGGTGGTGTGGGGCTTGGCGCCGTGGCCGCTGCGGCCGAAGATCGTGACGTCCACCGAGTCGACGCTCGCCATGCCGAACCCGGGGACGATCAGGACCTTGCCGGCCGGCTCGTCGGAGGTGTCGTGGACCGCGAGCGCGAAGTCGGGCCTGGGGAACCGCTTGAACAGCCCGTCGGCGATCATCGCGCGCGCCCCTTGCACGACCTCCTCGCCAGGCTGGCCGATCATCACCACCGTGCCGTGCCAGAGCTCCTTGTGACGGGCGAGCAGCGCCGCGGCGCCGGTCCAGCCGGCCATGTGGATGTCGTGGCCGCAGGCGTGCATCACGGGCTGGGTCTTGCCGTTGAGGTCGACCGCCTTGACGGTGCTGGCGTAGGGCAGCCCGGTCTTTTCCTCGATCGGCAGGCCGTCGAGCTCGGTGCGCAGCAGCACGGTCGGCCCGGCGCCGTTCTTGAGCACCCCGACGACGCCGGTCCCGCCGACGCCGGTGGTCACCTGGTAGCCGAGCGCCTTGAGCTCGCTGGCCAGGCGCGCCGCGGTCTTGTCCTCCTTCATCGACAGCTCCGGGTTGCGGTGCAGGTCGAGGTAGAGCGCGTCGAGCTTGGGGTAGATCTCATCGAGGCCGGCGAGCCCGCGATCGGGTGCGTCGGCGTGGGCGGCGGATGCCGCGGTCAGCAGGGCCAGGGCCAGGCAGGCGGTGCGCGACATGATGTCCTCCGCCCCGTGAGTACGTCGACGGTGCGCGAGCCGTCAAGCCGGGCCGTGGCCGGCCCCGGCAGCCGCCGACTGGGACCGCGGCGCGGCGGGTGCTAGCGTAGGTCCATGTTCGTCCCGGTCGAGCGCCTGATGATGCGGCTGCGTCAGCCGGCGTCGCGCGCGGCCGAGGTCGCGGCGCTGCGCCAGCGGCTGCGCGCCGAGCGGGCCAGCGCCGTCGCCGACGACGAGCGCGCGCTGGCCGCCGAGGTCGCGCGCGTCAAGCTCGCGGTCGCCGCGGCGATCGGCGGCGTGGCGTCGTGCGGATCGTGCGCGGTGCGCCAGCCGTGGCCGGTCGGCGGGTTCGCCGGCGGCGCGTGCTGCGCCGGAGTGACCGCGAACATCTTCGATGACCACGAGCTCGCGGCGCTCGCCGGCGCCGGCACGCGCCCGCGCGACCTGCGCCCGCCCGCCGGGCGCGACGCCCACGCCGGATGCGCGTTCCGCGGCGCCGAGGCCTGCTCGCTCGCGCTCGAGCACCGCCCGGCGCGCTGCGTCCGCTACGCGTGCGACACGCTGCGCGCCGAGCTCCACCGCCGCGGCCGGCTCGACGATGTCGAGGCCCGGCTCGCCGAGCTCGATCGCGCGATGCAGGCGTTCACCGCGGCCCACCGCGCGCGCCAGGATCGCGAGGTGCTCGCCCCGGTGGTCGACGCGGTGATCGACGCGGTGCGTGCGGCGGCGCGCCGCGGCCGGCCGTGATCGCCGCCGAGCGCTGATCAGGTCCGGGGGCCGGGTCAGCACGCCGATTCTGCACGCCGTGGTCCCGCAGGGGGAGGGCGGGCTCCAAGTGACCGTCAGGACAGCGCGATCGAGCCGGTACGTCGGTTGCACTTCGAACCGCTCGAACGAGGAATGACCATGAAGAACACGATCAAGAAGCTCCGTCTGAACAAGCAGCAGGTGCGCGTGCTCGTGGCCGATGATCTGGCCCGGGCCATCGGCGGCTGGATCCGGCCCCCGCTGTCGTGGAGCTGCCCGCAGCCGTCGGCCTCCGGGTGCTGCCCGCAGACGGAGTAGCCGTCGCCCGGGCATGATCCAGGTAGTGTCGCGCGGGCCGGTGCTCTAGGATCGCGGCGATGGTGAACCTGGGCGTCCGCGGACCGGAACATCGAACGTCGAGGCTGGCCGGCGCGGTGTCGCTCGCGCTGCACGGCGCGCTGGTGGGGCTGATCGCGCTGGGCGGCAAGCACTTGCTTCCAGCGCCGCGAGAGCCTGCGTCGATCCCGATCGAGATCGTCGGCGCAGCGCCGGTGCCGCCCGCGCCGCCGCCGTCGCCCGCGCGCACGCCGACGGCGGCGCGGCCCGCCAACCCCCGGGGCGGTGCGGGGGCCAGCCGCCGCGAGCCGGTCCAGCATGCACGGCCGGTTGCCGCGCCTGCGGCGCAGCCGCTCGCAGATCTGCGGGTCCACTACGACGACGCGCGGAGCTTCGCGGACCACGGGACCGCCGCGCGGGTCGGGGCGACGCGCGCGGCCGGCTCGGGGATCGGCGTCGGTCTGGCGGACCGGCTGGCGGACGGGATCGGGAGCCTGGACATCCCGGAGCCTCCCGCCGGGGTCTCGCTCGCACGGCCGCCGCGCCCCAAGCACGACTACCTCAACCAGCGGATCGTCGGCGCCAGCCGGTTCGCCGGACAGACCATCAAGCTCCTGCTGTCGATCGACGACCACGGCCGGGTTCGCGGCGTGCAGGTGGTCCAGGGCGTGGACCCGGAGATCGATCGGAAGACAGCCCTGCGGGTCCGCAGCTTCGAGTTCGATCCGGCGCTCGACGACGCCGGGGTGGCGATCGCGGCCACCAAGCGGTGCGAGTTCGAGATCGTCCGGGACGACGGTTCGTTCTAGCTGCCGACATGCAACGCGAACAGGCGGGCCACGCCCCGGTGAGCCGCTCGCGCGGGCGGTACGCGGCGGCGGTGGCGGTCACGATCGCCGCCGGCCTCGGGTCGCGCGCCGTGGCCTCGGCGCTGCCGGGGTGGCTGGCCAAGAACGCCGGCGATGCCCTGTACGCGACGATGGTGTTCTTCGGGATCGGGTTCATCGCGCCGAGGATCCGGACGTCGACCGCGGCGGCGATCGCGCTGGCGTTCTGCGCCGCGATCGAAGGCTCGCAGGCCTATCACACACCCTGGCTGGACGCGGTGCGCGACACGCTGCCCGGCCACCTCGTGCTCGGCCAGGGCTTTCACGCGTTCGACCTGGTGTGCTACGCGATCGGCGTCGCGCTCGGCGCGCTGCTCGAGATCGCGAGTCGCGCGCTGACTACTTCGCGAGGCCCTTGAGCGTCTGCATCACGGTGTCGATCCCGAGGTCGAGCGAGACCGCCTGGGCGAACACGGCGAGCAGATCGTTCCAGGTATGGAGCGGCGCCGTGCCGTAGCGCGCGAAGTACAGCAGCGCGACGAGGGCGGCCGACACCAGCGACGTGGTCTCGCGTGCCAGGGTCTCCGCGCGAACCGCCCTGCGCAACATGGTGTCGACGCCGACATCCGGCGCGACGACCACCGGGTGCGCGGGCGGGGGTGGACTCGCGGCCGGCGCAGCCGGCGTGGGCTCGACGGCGCGCGCGCCGAACGGTTCGGCCCCGGCGGGTTGGCCGTGATCTTCGCCGCGGGGCGCGAGCGCCGCGGCGGCCGCGTGAGACCACTCGCCGCGTCGCAGCAGCTCCTCGACCTCCTTGTGCCGCCGCTTCGGAGCGAGCGCGAGCAGCCGCCGCTCGACCTCGGCGACCGTCGCGTGGCCGTTCGCGGCGATGTCCAGCAGGTACGCGCGCGGATCGCTCCCCGGGCGAGGCAGGTCGCGGTCGGCGCCGTCGAGCGGATCGGGGTGCACGGTCTCGAGCTCGCGCCGGGTCGCGGCGAGCACCGAGGTCCACGCCGCGTCGAGCCGGATCGCGGCGAGCCCGAACGCGCCGTCGAGCGCGTGCAGCGCGCCGAGCCACGCGGTGAGCGCGCGCGGCTCGGGCGTGGGCTGATCCGGGATCGCCGTCGCCAGCTCGGTGAGGTCCGACGCGATCCGGGCCGCCGCGTGGGTCGCGGCCTGCGGCCACGGCGTCGCCTGCGCACCCGGCTCGTTGGTCAGCCGGCCGGCCAGGTCGGTCACGGCGGTCTTGAGCGCCGCGATCCGGGGCGCGGCGTCGATCAGGACCTTGTCGACCGCGCCGAGGCTCGCCCGCGCCCCCGTCGCGTCGCCCCGCTCGATCGCCGCGTGCGCCGCCCCTGCGATCGCACGCAGCTGGGCGAGCTGCGGCGCGAGCTCGGCGGGGACCGACCACCGGGTCTCGACGCTCCGCTCGAGGTCGAGCGTGGCAGCCGTCGCCGCCGCGAGCGCGTCGCGCCAGGCCGTCACGGCGGCATCGAGCGCCTTCTGCAGGTCGTCGCGCTGCTTGTCGCGCTCGGTCGCCGCGCGCCTGGGGTGCGCGATGGCGTCTCGGCAGCGCTGGACCACGCCGGCGCACGCCGCGGCGAACGCGGGGTCGGGGTGCGCGATGTACGCGGACGCGGCCTTCGCGATCTCCGCGACCTCGCGGCGCCAGCGCAGGACCGCGAGGCGCTCGTAGATCCGCGGCTTGACGGCGTAGCCGACGAGCAGGCCGAGCGCCATCACGAGCGCGAGCCAGCCGCTCCAGAGCGTCGTCCGGAGCTCGTACTTGATCGTCACCGGCGCCTCGAGCTGCGGCGCGCGGATCTCGGCCGTGCCGTCGACCGTGTCGTTGGGCACGTGGTCGCGGACGGTCACGCTCACGGCCTCGCGCGAGCCGGGGCCGACGCTCGCCGGCGGCGCGAACCGGATCGGCGCGGCGAGCGTCGCGGTCGCGGTGTGTGCGTCGTGCAGATCGCGCACCGCGGGGTCCGGCGTGAGCTGCGATCGGCCCGACAGCTCCTCGAGCTGGAGCACCGGCACGTGCCAGGCGCCGATCCGCGGCAGATATTCGGTGCGCTCGATCACCAGCGTATCCGGAACGACGCGCGCCCTCGCGGCGGCGTGCTTCAGCCTGAGCACCTGCGTGACCGGCGACACCGGCTTCGCGGTGCGGCCCTCGCTCACCCGGATCGTGACCGAGTAGATCTCGTGGGCATGGAACCGGGCGAGCGCGACCGTGAGCGCGATCGACGTGCGGTCCGCGCCGGCGGCCGCGGCGATGTCGTGCGCGAGCTCGGGGGCGTCGGTGTCTCCGACCGCGACGGCGAGGACGTCGACCTCGAGCCTGCGGTCGACGGTGACGCCGTCCGCCGCCGTGATCGGAACGCGGACCACGGACTGCGTGCCGCGATCGAACAGGTCGAGCTCGGTGAGGGTGAACGCGACGATCGGCGGAGGCCTGGTGTCGTCGTCCTTGCCGTGCGCCGCCGCCGCCGTGCTGGCCGCCAGGATCGCGTAGGAGATCAACCGCATCGTGTCCCGCCCTCCAGCACCTGCACCGGACTCTGCTCTGCACTGTACTGCGCGCGATCGTCGATGTCCGATCTCCGACTCATGGCGTTTGGCGGCACCGGGCGCCGCTGTCGCGACCGCCGTCGTCGCTGGACCGGCAGGGAGCGGCAGTGCGCGCACCGGCGGCGGCGGGCGCCGGTACCGGTCTTGCTGCTACGCTGGCCCATGCCCGCCGAGAGCTTCGCGTCGGATCTGCGCGGCCGCCGGTTCGCCGGTGCGCGCCTGGCCGCGGTCTCGCTCCGGGGCCGGGATGTCCGCGGTGCGGACTTCACCGGTGCGGATCTGCGTGGCGCCGATCTGTCGCATATCCGGGCCGGGATGAGCCGTGGCTGGACCGCGCTGCTCGTGATCGGATCGCTGGCGCTGTCGATCGCGCTCGGCGCCGTCGTCGGGAGCTGCGCTCGGTTCTTGCACTCGATGTATGCAGCTGCAGGCGAGGACGTGAGGCACCGGCTCGTCGTCGTGTTCGTCGTCGTCGCCGTGCTCGCGTTCCTGATCGCCGGGATCTGGAAGGGCCTGTGGTTCGCGACGCGCCGTGTGCTGCCGGTGGCGGCGGCGCTCGCGATCGCGGCGGGCGCGGTCGGCGTGATCAGCGGGATCGGGACCGGCGCGAGCGGGCTGCTCGCCCTGGTGTTTGTCGCGCTCGCCGCGGTGATCGTGGCGCTGAGCGTCCTGGCACGTGCGACCGCCGGCACGACGGGAGGCCTGTGGTTCACGATCGTCGCGATCGCCGGCGGGCTCGCAGGCGGCGCGGTGGGCGGCGGGGCGATCGCCGCTGCGGTCGCGATCGGTGCGATGGTCATGGCGCGGCGATCGGCCCGGCTCGACGCTGCGTTTCCGCTGCTGTCGCGGATCACCACGGCGGTCGCGAGCCGGGGCGGCACCCGGTTTCGCGACGCCGACCTCGCCGGCGCCAACCTCGAGCACGCCCAGCTCGTCGCCTGCGACTTTCGCGGGGCCAACCTTCGCGGTGCCCGGCTCGATCGAGCGGCTGCGCGGCTATGCCAGTTCGACCGGGTCGACCCGCCCGGCGCGTGACGTCAGCCACGGCTGGCACACCCGATGCTTCTTCATGATCGGTGGAGGTTCTCATGTTCCGGCGCATCGTTCCAGTCGCGCTGTTCGCCGCGATCGCCGCTGCGGGCTGTTATGGCTCTGCCGGCTACGCGACCGATGGCTACTACGGCGGATACGCTCCCTATGACTACAGCGGATACAGCTACGGGTATCCCTATGATTATTCCGGATACCCGGATTACCGGTATCGTCCCTATTATGACGGATTTTATCGGGGCCGGTATCTGCGCTACGACCACTATCACGGCCATCCGTACCATTCCCGTTCGGTCCATCCCGGGACCTGGAGCTACCGCGGTGCTCCGATCCATCGCGGCGCGCCGTCACATGCAGCGCCGTCTCACGGCGGACCGCATCACGGCGCGCCGGCGCACGCGCCACATGGCCACGGCTGAGCGGAGCGCGACGTGAGAGTCGTGCTGGTCAACGCCGGCTCGAGCAGCGTGAAGTGCTCGCTGATGGAGTCGGCGGACCGCTCGGTGCTCGCGGAGGTCAAGGCCGACTGGGCGGGTCCGGTCACGCGCTACGAGCGGTCCGGACCCGGGACGGCGCGGATCCGCGAGCAAGCCGGGTTCCGCGATCATGGTGAGGCGGTGCGGCATGCACTCGAAGACCTCGGAGCGGCGTTGGCACCGGCCGGCCAGCGCCCGGCGGCCGTCGGGCACCGCATCGTCCACGGCGGCGAGCTCGCCGCGCCGGTGCGGATCACACCTGCGGTTCGCTCGCGGATCGCGGAGCTCGCCGAGCTCGCGCCGCTGCACAACCTACCCGGGCTGGAGGCGCTCGCGGCGGCCGAGGCGCTGCTACCGGACGTCCCGCATGTCGCCGTGTTCGACACCGCGTTTCACGCGACGTTGCCGCCCGCGGCGCGGACGTACCCGCTGCCCCATGCATGGACCGAGAGCTGGGGCATCCGGCGCTACGGGTTTCACGGCCTGAACCACGCCTACTGCACGACCCGCGCCGCGGAGCTGCTCGGGCGACCGGCCTCCGAGCTGCGCCTGGTGATCTGCCACCTCGGCCACGGCTGCTCGGCCGCGGCGGTGCTGCACGGCCACTCGGTCGACACCACGATGGGCTTCACGCCGCTCGATGGGCTGATGATGGCCACCCGCAGCGGCTCGGTGGATCCCGGGATCTTGACCCACGTGCAGCGCCGGCACGGCCTCGGCGCCGACCAGATCGACGACGCGCTCAACCAGGCATCCGGTCTGTTCGGCGTGTCGGGGATCTCGGGCGACATGCGAGAGGTGCTGGCCGCCGGCCGCGCCGGCCACGAGCGCGCGCGGCTGGCGATCGCGATCTACGTCCACCGCGTGCGGCAGGCGATCGGCGCCTTGACGGCAACGCTCGGTGGCATCGACGCGCTGGTGTTCACCGCCGGGGTCGGCGAGAACGCGCCGGAGATCCGCGCGGCGAGCTGTCAGGGCCTCGAGTGCCTGGGCATCGAGCTCGATCCCGATGCCAGCGCCCGCTGCCATCCCGACGCCGACGTGACCGGGCGGGCATCGCGCGCGCACGTCCTCGTGATCGCTGCGCGCGAAGATCTCGCGATGCTGTCGGACGTCGTCGGGGTGGTGGCGCCGAACGAGGCGTGAGCCGGCGCCGGATCGACCCGGCACCCGATCTGCACCGATCGGCTTCCAGGCTCTCGCTGTCGACGGAGCCAGGAGGCATCATGAGACCAAGGCACGCTATGTTCATCACCGGGGTCGCGCTCGCGGCGAGCGCGGCTCCGGATCCGCACGTGGCACGGGCGCATCCCGCGGCGCAATGCGCCTTCGAGCCGAAGGCCGACGCGCTGCTTCGCAAGATGTCCACCGACCTCGCCGAGATGCCGGCATTCCGGTTCAACGCGGATCACGTGATGGAGGTCGTCACCCGGCAGGGCCAGAAGATCCAGAGTGTCGCCGAGTCCACCGTGTGGGTGCAGCGGCCGAACAAGCTGCGCACCGACCGGATGGGGCCGCTCGGTGGCGCGACCGTCTACTACGACGGCAGCAAGCTCACGGTCTACGGCAAGCGAGACAACCTGTATGCGACGGCGAAGGCGCCGGATGACCTCGACGGCACGATCGACTTCGCCCGCGAGCAACTCGGGCTCGAGGCGCCGGGCGCGGATCTGCTGTACAGCAATCCCTATGCGGTGCTGATGGAAGACGCGGTGTCCGGCAAGTACCTGGGGATCGAGCCGGTGGGCAACCGGATGTGTCACCACCTGGCGTTTCGCGGCCACCAGACCGACTGGCAGCTCTGGGTCGAGGACGGCCAGCGCGCCTTGCCGTGCCGGTTCGTGATCGTCAGCAAGCGCGCGACCGGCCAGCCCGAGTATACCGTCGCGACCTCGGACTGGATCGCAGTGCCCGGGTTCTCCCCCGAGACGTTCGCGTTCGCGCCGCCGCCGGACGCCGGCAAGATCAGCTTCGTGGCGCTGCGGGACACGGCCCGGAGCGTGCAGCAAGCACCGGCTCCGCGGGCGAATCAGGAGCCGGGTCGAGAGACCGGTCAAGAACCGGATCAACCACCAGATCAACCACCGAATCAGCAACCGGATGAAGTGCGAAGGAGATGACCATGGCAATGTCCACTCGTCACAAGCGGGCGCTGGGTGCCGTCGTGGTGCTCGCGGCGCTCACCACCGCGGGACAGCTGACCGGCATGGGGCCGCTGCTGCTCGGCGGCGGCGAGGCCCATGCCGTGATCGGCAGGCCGCTGACGCCGCTGAGCTACGCCGGCGTGGCGCGACGCACCACGCGGCGGGCGGCCTATTCCGGCGCGGTGGCCGCCACGCCCCCGGTCGCCGTGGCCGCGCCGGTCGTGCCGACCGCGGGTGTGGTGACCGCGCTGCCGGGCGGTTGCGCCCGGGCGGATGCCGCTGGCGGCGTGTACTACCAGTGTGGTGCGGCCCGCTACCAGCCGTACTACTACGGTTCGACCCTGGTCTATCGACCGCTCTGACCGGAACATTCACCACACCGCCGGGCTACGACCGTCGCGGCGCGGGCATCTCGTGGCGTACGTCCGGTTCTCGTCCACGGCGGCGCGCTGGGGCCGCTCGCGGTCGGTCCGGCGCCCCGGCCCACGTGGCCACTCTCGGAGAGGCGCTCGCGGTCGGCCTGACCAGGCGGCGCGCTTGCGCCTCCCGGGCCAGGGGGTGCTCGCGGCGGCCGGGCGTGGGCACCTAGCTCGCTGGGCCCTGCTCGCGACCTCGGCTCGCCGAGCGCGAACTGCAGCGGGTCGCCGATCGCAGTGCGGTAATCGCGGTGCGGCAGCCTACATCGTGCCGATCCGGCGTAGCGCGAGCGCGGGCGCACGGAGGGCTGCGTGAGGTCGTGTCCGCGTTGACAGGCAACCGATGCGAGTGAACGCTTGTTTCGTGGGAGGCCCAGGTTGCGAGGACATCGGCGCATCGACGATGGGGCGCAGGAGTCCGCGCGGTGGCTCTACCGTGGAGCTCGTGCCGGCGCTCACGATCGCCGCCCACCCGGATCCGGCGCGCATCGGCGATCGGCTCGTCCTCATGGACCTCGCCGCGGGCGGTGAGGTCCAGATCTCGCGCATATCCCCCGCGTTCCAACGCGAAGGCAGCGCGCTTGGCGCGCCCCTCGCCGACGCGTTCATGAGCCGCCGCCCGATCCGGATCGCGTCCGCGCCGGGGCGCCGGGTCCGGATCGTCAGCGACGACGCCACCTCCGTCACGATCGACGGGGTCGAGTACAGCGAGGTCGAACTGGGCCCGCTCGCGCCCGGCGATGGCGTGCCGATCGCGCTGGCCGATCGGATCCTCCTGGTGCTCCACCTGGGCGAACCCGGCCCGTCCGCCGGCGTCGATCCGATGGGCATGATCGGGAGCGGGCTCGGCATCTCGCGGCTGCGCCGCGCGATCGCGCAGGTCTCCGATCTGGCCGTGCCCGTGTTGATCCGCGGCGAGACCGGCACCGGCAAGGAGCTGGTGGCGAGCGCCCTCCACGCGCACGGGCCGCGCCGGCACGGGCCGTTCGTGAGCGTGAACCTCGCGACGATCTCCAGGGAGCTGGCCCCGGCCGAGCTGTTCGGCGTGGTCCGCGGCGTGTACACCGGCGCCGCGCGCGACCGCGAAGGCTACTTCCAGGCCGCCCGCGGCGGCACGCTGTTCCTCGACGAGCTGGGCGAGGCATCGCCCGAGGTGCAGGCCATGCTCCTGCGCGTGCTCGAGACCGGCGAGCTGTATCCGGTGGGCGGCAGTGTGCCGGTCGCGACCGACGTGCGGGTGCTCGCCGCGACCGACGCCGACCTCGATGCCCAGATCCGCGACGGCCGTTTCAAGGCACCGCTGCTCCACCGCCTCGCCGGCCACGAGCTGTATCTGCCGCCGCTGCGCGAGCGCCCGGAGGACATCGGGCTCTTGTTCCACCACTTCGCGCGCGAGGAGCTCGCGGCGATCGGCGAGACCGATCGGCTCGCGCCTGCCGATCCGGCCGCCGAGCCCTGGCTGCCGCTGTCGATCGCGCTCCGCTTCGTGCGCTATCGCTGGCCGGGCAACATCCGGCAGCTCCGCAACGTGACCCGCCAGCTCGTGATTGGCAGCCGCGGCCAGCCGTACCTGCAGCTCCCGGCGCGGCTCGCCGCCGAGCTCGATGCCAGCGCGACGCCGGTGACCGTGGCCGCGGACGAGCCCATGGACGTGACCGCGGCGAAGCCGCCGCCGGTGGCCCGGCGCCGGCCGGCCACGATCACCGAGCCGGAGCTGATCGCCGCGCTGCGCGCGCACGCGTGGGACCTCAAGGCCGCCGCGGATCAGCTGGGGATCCCCCGCGCATCGATCTATGACGTGATCGCGCGGAGCCCGAACGTCCGCACCGCGGGCGACCTCACGCCGGCCGAGATCGAGCGCTGCCACCGCGAGTGCGCCGGCGATCTGGACCGCATGGCGGAGCGCCTCGAGGTCTCTCGCCGCGCCCTCGGGCGCCGCGTCAAGGAGCTGGGGCTCGAGATCGTCAAGGGATGATGCGCTGGCGCGAAGCGCGTCGCCGGCTGCCCGGCATGCCAGTGCGCCTTCGGCGTATCGATCGCTGCGCGTGAGCCTTGATCGCTTGCGCGCCGTCTGAAGCCTGATCACTTCCTCCGCGTGCCTGTTCGCGCCGGACGGATCCGCGCGACGCGCGTCGACGCGCCGGTTGCCACGCCGGCGCGCCGGTCGACGTATCGACGTGCGGACGCCGCGATGATCGCGCCTTGGACATGACCAGCTCCGCGCGCTTGCGTCCGTGAACGCACTGGCATGGGCGTTGAACTTACACGAGCGCACCGCAGTCGACAGGACCTGCTCGTCGGCGGGACACACAGCGCGACCTCGAACCGGAGATTCCCATGTCCACGAATGTCACAGGCAGTGTCACCCCTCCTACCGACCCACCAACCACCCAGGCGCACCTGAAAACCGACGCGCTCTCCATCGAAGCAAAGCCGACGTTCCGCGGTCGGTTGAATTCGATGAGGGTCCGGCTGGGTAGCTGGCCGTCTCAGGTGCTGCAACGAGGGCTGGCCAGGTATCGCGCCGTTCGCGCTGCCACGCAACGTCACGCGCCTGCATCCCATGGCCGATAGACCGACCGCATCGTCCAAGCTGTCCGACCCGCGGGCCGCGCGAAACGAAGATGCGACGTGAATTCCCACGACCATCCACGCCGCGCGTGATTCACTGCGCGATGGCACCTACCGCGGGCGCGCCTGCCACCGGTCGCGCAGCGCACGGATCTTGCCGCGGCGCTCCGCGGCGAATACCTGGTTCGGGTGGAGCGCCTGCGCGCGATCGATCGCTTCCCCGGCGAGCCTCAGGCGATCCCGGGGAGAGCGGCCCCGATCGAGATCGACTCCGGCGACGAGGGTATGGAGCTCTGCCAGGTTCCACCAGATCCAGGAGGGGTCCGAGCGGTGCTCGAGCGTACGCGGGCGACAGCACCTCGGAGCCGCCGCTCTCGCGCAGGTAGCGCAGCGCGGGCTCGCGGTAGTGCTGCTCGATGTCGCGGCGGCGCTGCGCGCGCTGGTCCTTCGGCAGATCGGATCGCTCGATCTCGCGGAGCGCCCGCTGATAGAGCCGGCCCTGGACCAGCGCCAGCGCGTAGGCGATCCGCGGCTCGGGGCCGTGCGCCCACGCCGCCGCCAGCTCCCGCGCGGCGCGGTCATCGTCATCGAGGGCGAGGTGGCCACGCCCGAGCGCGTAGTACCCAGGCCCCGCGGCCAGCTCGCCGCCGGCCTGGATCTCGGCGTCGAGCTGCTGCATCTCGCCGCGCAGCCGGTCGCGATCGGCCCGGAGATCATGCGCGGGCGCGAGCGCCGAGTAGCGCGCCATCGACTCGATGCGCTCGACCCGCTCGGTGAACCGGCGCGCCAGCTCGGCCCGCCGCCCGGCCTGCCCGCGCTCGTGCAGGCCGAACCCGAGCGCGACGGCGACCAGCACGACCGCCACCGTCACCCCGGCGACCATCCGGCGGTGGCGGCGGAGCCGCTTGCGCAGCCGGTAGCCGAGCCCGGCCACCGACCGCGCCTCGACCGGCTCACCGCCGAGGTAACGGCCCAGATCGTCGGCCAGCGCGCGTGCCGAGTCGTAGCGTGCGGTGCGCTCCTTCTCGAGGCACTTCAGCGCGATCGCCTCGAGATCCGCCGGCACCTGCGGATCGATCTCTCGCGGCCGGGTCGGCTCGTCGACGAGGACCCGGGCCAGCACCACGAGCTGGTTCGCGCCTTCGATCGGCGCCCGGCCCACGAGCAACGCGTACAGCGTGGCGCCCAGGCTATACACATCGGCCCGGCGATCGAGCTGCTTGACCTCGCCGCGTGCCTGCTCGGGCGGCATGTAGTCCGGCGTTCCCAGCACCGTGCCGGTCATCGTCATGGCGTTCGTCCAGTCGCGCGCCAGCCCGAAATCCATCACGAACGGCCGCAGCTCGCCATCGGCGCCGCGCTCGACCATGATGTTCGACGGCTTGAGATCGCGATGGATGAGCCCGGCGCGGTGCGCCTCGGCGACCCCGAGCGCCGCGCCGCGCATCACGATCGCCTTCTGCTCGAAGGTCAGCTCGTCGACCAGCTCCGACAGCGGCTGGCCATCGATGTGCTGCATGGCGATGTAGACCCGCCCTCGCACCTCGCCGACCTCGTACACCTTGCACACCCGATCGTCGTTCACCCGCGCCTGCGCCCGCGCCTCTGCGACGATGCGCCGCGCCAGCTCCGGGTCGTCCCCGCGCACGAACTTGATCGCGACGTTGCGCTCGAGCCGTAGATCGCGCACAAGGAACACCCGGCCCATGCCGCCCTGTCCGAGCAGCCGGATCGGCTCGTAGCGGTCCCAGCCCGGCACCGGGAACGCCTCTCCCGGAGAGGAGCCGAGCGCCGTGGACCGCTTCCACGTCCTGGCATGATCCGCTCTGTGGGGGTCCGGGACCGTGGGCGCAGTGGGCGGGTTGCCCCGTTCTGCCTTCGTCTGCCGGATCAGGTGCGCGCACAGCGACGCAAACGTCGGCTCCGAGATCCGGCCGGCCGCGCGCAGCCGCTCGAGCACGCCTTGCCCGGCCCGTGCCGCCTCGCCGGCGATCTCCCGCGCTTCCTCGGCGGCCAGGATCCCCTCGGCGACCAGGATCTGGATTGCGGCGCTCTCGTCCCCGTCCTCGACCATCCCGCGAGCGTACCCACGATCGGGATCAAGACCACCCGATCCAAGCGTTAGGCGAGTCATAGACGAGATCTGGGTCCAGGCTCGCATGTGCCGGGACCAGGACCGATTCCCCACCGTGTGCGGATTCGCGCGTCGCTCGCGGTGAACGTGCGCACCGCAGCACCATCCGTCCGTTCGTGAACGAGCCGCCTGGCGCCTCGCAACGAGCCGCGGCTGCGAGCCGAGGCAGATCGGATCGACGTGCCGACTGCAGGGAGACCGCGTTTTCGTGCTCGCCGGATCGCGTGGTTCCGACAGCGAGCGGGGATGGATCGACCGAGACGTCGTGGTGAATGTTCCGGTCAGCTCACAGCCGGTAGATCCCGATGACGCGCGGCGTGCTGGTCCTGGGATCGAGGGCGACGTACACGAGGGTCGCGAGCGCGATGTCGGGCCGCGTGGTCTCGACCCGGAAGAGGGTGTAGCGGTCGCCGCCGGGCGCCAGGGTCAGCGGGCCGATGCAGGCATGGCCGCCGGCGCCGGTGGGGCGGACCGTCGTCGCCGCGGCGATCTCCTTCCCGGTCCGGTCATACGACCTCAGCCCGTACCGCGTCGCGGCCGGGGCCGCGCCGAGCTTGTAGACCAGCGCCAGGTCGTCGAAGCACAGCTCGGCCCCGTCGCCGTGCGGCGCGATCGCGAAGCGGTCGAGCGGATTGACCCGATCGAACCAGGTGCGTGCGGTGGCGCGCTGCCGGGCGACCAGGGTGCTGGTCAGGTAATTGACCGCGCGCGGGTCGCTGAACCGCCCGGTCTCGACCATGGCGCGGATCTGCTCGGGGGTGAACCGGATCACGATCTTGGCGCCCCAGAACTTGTCGAAGCGATCGGCGATCAAGAGCGGCAGGTAGGCCTGCGTGCCGGGCGTCCAGCCGTCGGGGTCGAAGCGGTCGGCATCGAAGATCCCGACCCCGCGGATCGGCGGTGACGAGGTGCCGTCCCACGGCCGCCGGACGATCCCCAGCGTGCCCAGCCAGTGCCCCATCGCGCCGAAGTCGACGTCGTACTCGAAGCCGGGCCGCGGGTTGAGCTTGGTCGTGTTCATCACGCCGAGCGCCTTGCCGAAGTCGATCATGTGGTGCACGACGTAGTGGCGGCCGCCGTCCTCGATCCACGCGTCGACGAAGTTGCCCTCCTGCATGTCGACGTGGTCGACCCACGCGACCATCGAATACGCGCCGCGCAGGTCGCGGCGCATCTCGTGCGGGATGCGGTCGTTGGGATCGTCCTCGCGCACGCCCTCGCTGAGCACCCCGCCGAGCAGCTTGCCGGGGAGCCAGCTCGACGCCATCGCTCGGAGCCGGCCTGCGGGAGTGGCCGGTGTGCTGCGGAGCAGGTCGTCGAGCTCGGCGCGGCCGAGCGGGCGCGTGTTGCCGAACACGTCCTCGACGACCGCGTCGGGCGCGACCACGAGGTCGCCGGGGCCGAACTGCACGACGTAGTCGTCGGTGACGTGTTGCCCGCAGGCCCACAGCAGCTTGCCGGCGATCACGTGCGCCGCGGTCTCTTCCTCGGGGTGACCCGGAAGATCGAACTTGAGCAGGAACTTGAGGCCGCGGGCATCGGTGATGAACAGGCCGAGCTCCGGGGCGCCGGGCTTGGTGCGGTGCACGGTCCACGGCCGATGCAGCTCGGGGCTGCCGACCTCGTTGGGGCCGGTGCGCAGCTCGTCGAGCGTCATCTCGCGCACGCCGATCCGGTTGGTGAACCAGGTCGAGTCGGGCACCTCGTCGAGCGCGTTGACCCCGAGCGCGCGCTGGGGGGGCGGCAGCTCCATCGCACGGGTCAGCGGCCGCAGGACCACGCCGTTGTAGTTGTAGAAGTTGAGGTAGACCGGGCGCTCGGCCGGTGGGACCGGCACGTTGCGGCGATCGTCGACCCGGTGGACCGCCGGGGCGTTGGCGAACTTCGCGGGCGGCCAGTCCGGGCTCGCGGCGCAGCCGGCCGCGATCACGAGTACAACAATCTGGATCGAGGAAGTCTTCATCGTCGCCTCACACGCGGTCGGATCAGATAGACCGGATCGAACGTCACCGTGCCTTGCACGCCGCCGTCGACCGATGTCGCCAGGGTGGTATCGAGCCAGAAGCTGTTCTCACCGTAGAACCGGAACGAGATGCCGAACCCGGCGCGCATACCGTTGCCCGTGAGGTCGTCGAGCGAGTGGTAGACGCGGCCGACGTCGGTGAACAGCGCGGCCGCGACCCAGGTCGACAGATCCCACGAGTACTCGACCGTGCCGAACATCGCGACCCGATCGCGGAACCGTTGGGGTGGATAGCCGCGCAGGCTGAGCGGCCCGCCGAGCAGGGGCAGCATGGCGAACGGCACGCCGGTCGTCGAACCGGTGACCCCCTCGCCGCGGAACCGGAGCATGACCACGCGCGGGCTCGCGCCGAGCCGGAAGAAGTGCTGGAGATTGAGGCCGTAGCGCCAGAAGTCGGGGTTGTCACGGAACCAGAAGTTCCGGCCGCCCCACAGCTCTGCGAGCGTGCCCAGCGAGTAGAACGCCGCGGGCTCGAACAGGTTGTAGCGGCCGCGGGTGTCGTAGCGGAGTGCGCCCTCGGCGTAGAAGTAGTACGTGCTGGGCCAGCCGGCCAGCGTCGCCGTGTCGAACACGTGGTCGATCGGGATGCCGGTGGTCGCCGGCGAGAAGTGGCGATCGGACAGCTCGTTCGAGCTCACGAGGTGGAGGTCGTCGAAGATGCGCCAGTCGATCGTCCCGACGAACCGCTTGATCCGCTGGCGAAACCGGGTCTTGACCGTGACGTCCGTGGTGTACGGGTCGACCAGGAACGGGGCGCGCTCCGTCGTGCTGTGGTTCCCGATCCCGTAGAAGATGTCTTTCGGGTGCTTCTCGTACGCGCCGTAGAGCGAGACGAGGAGGTGATCGCCGAGCCGGTCGCCGCTGTCCAGGTAGCCCGCGAAGGCATACTGGTAAGCGCCGCCGGCCTGGGCACTCGCCCACAGCAGCTCCTGCTGGCCCGCCAGATTGGTATTCAGGAACTTCAGGCCAGCGGTGAATCCGAGCTCCGATGCATACGACGCCGTCGGGATCACTCCGATCGTGCGGTCGTCGTTGTAGAACACACGGTAATAGAGCTCCTTGAGGTGGTAGCGATCGTACGCCCACACCGGCAGCTGAAACGGCGCCATCACGATCTGGGCGAAGACCTTGGGTACATAGAGCACGGCGCGCAGCGCACGCCGCGCGGCCGAGTCGCGGTCCTCCACGTCGATCCGGCCGCTCTCCTGTCCGGGCACCGGCGCGCCGGCGACGTCGGCCGCGGTCAGCTCACGGTTCGCCGGTGGCTGCTCCGCTGCGGGGGTGGGCGCCGGTTGTGCGGCGGCGGGTGGTGCGGTCGCGGCGAGCGCCGCCAGCGCCGCGTGTGCGATCTTCAGACGGGACGCTTGCACGATCATCGTGCGCGCGGGCGTGCAACGCCGGTGCCCGAGCGACGGCGGTGTCAGCCGGGGAGCGCGCCCAGGAGCACATGAACGAGCTGCTTGATCAGCTCGTCGAGCGGCATCGTCGCCGCGACCAGCGGGAGCATCGGAACGACCGCTGCGATCACGAGGCCGATCAGCGACCGGGCGCCGAGCGGCACCAGCCGCGCCCCGTCGAGGTTCGCGTAGGCGCCGCACAGGTCGTTCAGCGACTGCAGGTCAGCGGTGCCGAGCAGCTCGTCGCGATCGGACCGCTGCTCGATCCATTTGCGATCGAACGCCCGGACGTAGTCGAGCGCCAGCCCGTTGTAGCGGTCGATCTCGCGATGCCTCGCGCGATACAGCATGCCGATGAACAGCAGCAGGGGACCGCACGCGAGGATCGCCGCCAGCACCACGAACGCGACGAACTCGGGGACGAACGCCTGCAGCCGAGCGTGGTGGTGGACGACCTGCATCGACCAGCCCGACGCCAGCAAGGCGGACAGCGCGAACACGAAGCCCGAGAACCCGTTGATCGGCTCGGCGAGGAAGCCGATGCCCGCGGCATGGTCGGGGTGGGTCGCGATCGTGGCCAGCGGCAGCCGCGACAGCCGCACCGTGACGTACGACCACACCACCCAGTGCCACAGCCAGCGCAGGATCAGCAGCTGCGCGATCGGCCAGGCGACGGACACGTACCACAGGCGGGCGAACGACAGCTCGCCGGGTTCGGTGATCCCGGCGAACGGTCCGGTCAGGCCGTGAACCCCCCACAGCAGGGCCTGGCTCCCGAGCAGCGCGAGCGCGGCGAGCGCGATCGCGATGAACCGCGAATCGCGCAGGCGCCTGGCGCGATCGAGGATGCGATCGACCACCGCCCGGTCGGCGAACCGTCCGGCGCGGAGCTGGTCGACGGCGCTCCGGCAGCGCTGCTCGAGGATTCGCTCGGCCTGGATCAGCAGCGGGATCCCGATCACCAACCGGGTGTGGACCGCGATGTCGCGCACGATCGGTGCGACCGGATCACCGAGGACCACGCACATCCCTGCGTCGAGCATGAGCGGGCCCCACGCGATCGCGACCAGCGGCCATGCGCGCGCACTGCCATCCGGCCGCGTGAGGTGGAGCCGGCGCAGCAGGCGCAGCAGCGGTCCCTGCGTGATCGAGAACGGCTCCGCGGCTGCGCGCTCGCGCTCCGGCTCGGCGCTCACCGGCGTCTGCTTCTCGTCGGTCATGATGCCTGTCCCTGCGATCCAGGGTGGTCTCGGCCGGACCCGGCATCACCGCGGCTCACGGCGGTATCACCCGGGCCGCACGGCGGGCGCCGGGCGACCGCGCGCCGGCGCACTCGCGCGCGATCACGCGGCGCGGTAGCGGCCCGGCTCGAGCTCGCGCACCCGGCCGCCGCGCGCCAGGCGAGCGAGGTGAAGCGCCATGCTGCGCCGCTCGACGCCGTCGGCGAACAGCACCTGGTCCTGCGGCCGGTAGATGAAGCGATGCCGGACGATCTCGTCGAGCGTGCGCGGCTCGGCGAGATACGCGAGCAGCCGCTGCTCGCGGTCGGCGATCACCGCGGTGAAGCGGTCCAGCCGCTCGAGGTACGCCGCCTGGCCCTCGATCACGCCGACGTGGTGGAACGTCGCGTAGTACCGTGCGCCGAGGCCGCGCACCATCGCCAGCGTGCGCTCGAAGTCCTCCAGATCGGACCACGCGTCGCCGTAGTACGGACCGAAGCTGGACAGATCGATGTCGGCCAGATAGACGAGGCCGACCGGCTCGATGCGGAACACGCAGTGGCCCCGCGTGTGCCCCGGCGCGTGGATCGCCTCGACGGTGACCCCCCCGAGATCGAACACGTCGCCGCCGCGGAACGCCACCGCATCCGGCCGCGGCGTGAAGTGGAACTGGTCGACCACCACCCGGGACCACCGCGCGCGGATCGGCTCGGGGTAGCCGTAGAGATCCATCAGCGCGTCGAGCGAGCGGATCCCCGGCAGATCCGCCTCGTGAAACCACCAGGGCGTCCCGGGATACAGGAAGCTGCCCGCGAAATGGTCCTCGTGGCAGTGGCTGTGCACCACGCGGTCGACGCGCGGCGGCGCTTCGCGCGCGACCAGGCCGAGCGACGGATCGATCGCGATCGTCTGATCGCGGCCGCGCACGATCAGGGTATTGCCATGCGGATACTTGCCGCGCCGGTCGCCGTACAGCACGGTGACCGGGCCGAACTGCTGCTCGTCGAGCACGAGCTAGACCTTCTTCTCGACTTCGTCGAGCAGTGTCGCCAGGCTCGTGCGCATCCGCTCGAACGACTGGCCGAGCCGGCCGACCTCGTCATTGCTGTTGATCGTGACCGGCTGGTCGATCTCACCCTGCGAGATGCGCTCGGCCGCGCGCTCGAGCGTATTGAGGTTGCGAATCAGCGGCCGGCTCACGAACAGCCATTGCAAGAGCGTCTGGAGCAGCGTGACGATCGCGAACGCGCCCAGCACCAGCAGCACGATGCGAAACGCGCTGCTCCTGGCATCCGCGAGGTCGGTGCCCATCGGCAACGTCACCTTGATCGAGCCCATCACGTCGCCCGTGACCCAGTCGTTCTTGTGCCCGCCGCCGAGGCTGTTGTGGCAGCTCACGCATGCATCGGACGCGATGTCGGGGTACCACAGCACGTAGCGCGCGTCGGTGCCCTCGCCGCTGACCGCTTCGCGGTACGCCAGCGGGTTCTTCTCGGACTGCAGGAATTGCATTGCCAGGATCTCGGTCTGGCCGCCGCCGGTCTTGAGCGGGTTCTTCTCGGGGTTCACCGCGTCGAGGCTGATCAGGTCGATCGTGTGGCCGTTGGCGCCGCGCGAGTTCACGCTCGCCGACACGAGGTGCACGAGCGCGGCCGGCAACGGCAGCGAGCCCTTGTCCTTCGGGTTGTGCATCTTGCTGGTGACCCAGTGGATCGTGTTGTTCCCGGTGGCGAACCCTTGATCCGGGCCGCCGAAGTCGCGCAGCAGCGGGTTGACGACGTTCGCCGCGTACACCTGGCGCTCGGCCAGTGTCTGCTGCGCGATCGCGATCGCGGTCTTGCGCGATTTCGCGATCGCCGACGCTTTCTCGTCCAGGTAGAGCACCATGCCTACCGCGGTCGCGATCACCACCGAGATGACGATCGTGGGCAAGATGGTCTTTGGAACGAGGCCCCAGTTGCGAGATGCCATGGAACGACTCCCCGTTCGGCGTCAGCGCCGAGCGGGGTTCGAGTATACACCGGCATCGACCGCGGCGGGCAGCGCGGTGTCGAGCGCCGCCGGCGACGGCTCCTCGCGCGTCGGCCCGGGGTCGTGGACCACCGCCGGCGCCGGGCTCGGATCGAGGACCTCGATCTCGACGCTGTGGCTGGAGACCCAGATGACGAGGAGCACGATCGCGCTCAGCACGACCGCAGCGATGCCGATCGCGAGCCAGAGCCCGAACGACGGCGGCGTTTCGGGCGGAGGCTCGGCGAGCGCCACGGACCGGATCGCCTGCCTCACGCTGGCGACCGGCGTCACGTCCGGAACCGGCGTCCTGGCGCGCGAGATGCTGTCCGGCACCGGCCCCGGTCGCCTGGCATCCAGCGGGGTCTTGTCCTCGAGCGCGGCCGCGTTCTTGTCGTCGGGCGGCGCGAGATCGATCGGCGCGAGGTCGTCGAGCAGCGTCGCGCCGACATCGCCGAGATCGTCGAGCAAGATGCCGGGCAGCTGGCTGATCTCGCCCTGGCGAGGCCGCTTGGCGATCGCGATCTCCGACATCGATAGCTCCGGCCGCGCGTCGTTCAACCTCTGGCGCTGCGATTCGATCTCGGTGCCGAACAGGCGCTCCATCGTTGACTTGATCGTCGAGCGCGACGCGATCCCGTCCGCGCTCGCCGCTGCCTTGAGCGCCTGGGCGAACGCCTGGCAAGACGCGTGGCGGTTGCCGAGCGTGCGCGCCAGCCCGCCGAGCACGGCGCGCGACACGGCGGACGGCACGTCGACCCGCACCGACGTCAGTTCGGGGATCGTGGCACTCACGATCGCGCTGTAGGTCTCGTACTGGCTGTCGCGCGTGAACAGCCGCCGGCACGTCAGGGTCTCGTAGCAAACCGCCGCGAGCGAGAACACGTCGCTGCGCCGATCGAGCACGTCGCCGCGCACCTGCTCGGGCGACATGTAGCTGGACTTGCCCTTGAGCGCGCCGGTGCGCGTCCTGGCCTGATTGGTCTGCGTCTTCGCGATCCCGAAGTCGAGCACCTTCGCGATGCCGTCGATGGTGACGAACAGGTTCTGCGGCGAGATATCGCGGTGGACGAGCCGGGCGGGCCGGCGGTCGAAGCCCTTGAGCTCGTGCGCAGCGTGCAAGCCCTCGCACGCCTGGACGATGATGCCGAGCGCGACCGGGATGTCGATGCCCCGGCCCGACTTCGCGATCCGCGAGATCAAGCGCGCGAGCGTCACGCCCTCGAGCAGCTCCATCGCGATGAAGTACTGCTTGCCGATCCGGCCGAGCTCGAATACCTGGCACACGTTCGGATGGCGGATCCGCGACGCGACACGTGCCTCGTCGAGGAACATCTGCACGAACTGTGGGTTCTCGGCGTAGTGCGGCAAGATCCGCTTGACCACGACGATGTCCCCCTCGGGGCGTTTCGCCGCGAAGATCTCGGCCATACCGCCGGTCGCGAGCCTGGCCAGCAGCGTGTATTTGCCGAGCGCGGACCCTGAGACCTCGACCATCGCGTTGCTCGCTATCGGGCATCATCCGACAGCGATCCGGCCGCGTCGGTCGAGGGTGGTGGGGCGTGCTCCTCGCTGCAGCACGCACACGCCAGCGTGCACACACACGGTGCGACCCAGCTGCGCAGCCGCATCGTCGAATTCGTAACAGGTCGGGACCGCCTCGTCAAATCTTGGCCTAGGATCGTGTGCGCGACATGGCTGCAGGGCAAGCTGGAGAGCCTGCGTTCGTCGTCGTCGGTGAGGACGCCTACGCGATCTTCCGGCCGATCGGCGAGTTGCTTGGCGAACACGCGACGCTCCACCTGGCGCGCAGCAGGGTCGAGGTCGAGAGCCTGCTCCACGCGAACGCGCGCTCGGTGCTGGTGATCGAGAGCAAGGACCTGCTCGTGAAGGGCGGCATCCTCGGCCCGCTGCGACGCGTCCTGATGGTGCCGGTGATCGCCTGCCACGCCGCGCCGCTCCGCCACGGGGACGAGCAGGTGCTGCGGCGGTTTGGTGTCCACCTGCCGCTCGACATCTCCGCGCCCAGCGCACCGGTGGTCGAGCCGATCGTGAGCCTGGTACGCAGCGCACGGGCGCCGCTGGACCTCGCCCACCTGCCCTGTACGACCGTGCTGGAACGGCTCGCAGCGTCCAGGGCGACGATGCAGCTCACGCTGGCCTGTCCACACGCACCTGCATTGTGGTCATCGAGCGAGCCGCCGGCCGCGATGCCGTGCCCGGCGACGAATGTCCTCTGCAAGGGTTGGTATGGTACCGTGATCGTGCGCAAGGGAGCCCCCGTCCACTGGGAGGTCGGCGGGGGAATGACGGGCGAAACAGCCAAGGAGCAGATCCTATCCCTCCAGCACGGGTTCACGGCCGTCTCGACGGTGTTCATCTCGACTCCTGCGGAGCTGGCGGCGGCGACTCCACCGACCAGGGAGGACGGTATCGCGATGAGCGAGCTCGATGAGGTGTTGAAGGTTTCGCCTGGCCTGCGCGGGATCGCCCGCTCGACCGCCAGCGGAAGCATCGAGGAGTTCACCGGCGAGCTCGATGCCGAGAGTGTGTGCGCGGTCGCGGCGATGTGCGCGCAGCACCTCGAGCGGATCCAGGAGCTGCTCGGCTGCGGCGGGCTCACGTCGTGGGCGCTGGTCACGGAGCGCACCGGGCTCTACGTGCATCACGGCCGCGATGGGCTGATCGCCATCGTCGGCGACGCCAACAAGAACCCCGACGCGCTGCTGCGCAAGACGGAAGCCGCGATCCGAGGTGGGCGATGAACGAGATCCTCGATGTGGTCGCGAGGATCCCGGGGGTGAGCGGCACCGCGCTGTGCAACCAGCAGGGCGAGTGCGTGCTCAGCCAGCTGATCTCGCCATTCGAGCCGGTCTTGATCAAGAAGATCGTCTCCGAGGTCCGCGGCGTGTTTCAGACGATGCGCTACCTCGACGACGCGGAGCCGCAGTTTCTCGTGATCCACTTCGACGATGTGGTCGTCGCGGTCCGGCAGATCGAGGAGCTGACGCTGGTCGCGTTCGCGACGAGCACGACCAGCGTCACGATGCTCGGCGTCGCCTTCAACGTCGTGAACCTCAAGATCCGCGACCACGGGATCGCGAACTTCGATCTCGCCGAGGGGACCGGACTGCTTCGGGGCAGGGGATCGCAGCGTCCACCGCGGCCCAGCGGTGGGATGCCCACCCCGGTGCCGATCGGCAGCGCGAGCCTCAGCATCTCCGACAGCGCCCAGCCGGCCGCGCCGGATTTCATCGGCGACGAGCTCGTCGAGCGCCTCGTCAAGGCGCTCGCGCGCCAGCTCGGACCGGCCGCCAGGTTCGTGTTCAAGCAGCAGGTCAAGCACATCGGACTCACGGTCGGCGCGATCACACCGAACAACCTGTCGACCGTCGTCGACGCACTCCTGCAACGCGTCACCGATGTCGCGAAGCGCGAAGCCTTCCTGTCCGACGTACGAGCTCTCCTCCGCCGCTGAGTCGCGGTGGCCTGGACCCGGGAGCACGGCCAGGCAACCTCGTCGCACACGGTCCCGATCCTCTCGCACGACTGCATCACATCTCGGCGGATCGGAGTGGCGTTCCGCGTGGCACGACGGCTGCTCGATGTGGTTCATGACCATCACCGAGCACGACGTCCGGGTCGGCGAGCTAACGCTGCACTACCTGCAGGCGGGCGGCGGCGCACCGATCGTGTTCCTGCACGGCTTCGCCGAGACCAGCCACATGTGGCGGCCGGCGCTCGCGGCGCTGGCGCACGATCACACGGTGCTCGCGTTCGACCTCCCGGGCGCCGGCGGGTCGAGCCGCCCCGGGACCGGGTACGACAAGAAGACGATGGCGCGCGAGATCCGCGCGGCCGTGCGCTTGCTCGGCCACCACCGGATCCAGCTCGTCGGTCACGACATCGGCCTGATGGTCGCCTACGCCTATGCCGCGCAGTTCCCCGGCGAGGTCGACCGCCTGACCCTGATGGACGCGTTCCTGCCCGGGGTCGGCGCATACCACGAGATGTTCCTGATCCCGGGCAACTGGCACTTTCACTTTCACGGGGCCACGCCCGAGGCGCTGGTCGCCGGGCGCGAGCGGACCTACCTGGAGCACTTCTGGAATGAGCTCGCCGCCGACCCCCGGCGATCGGTGCCGGAGGCCGACCGCGCGCTGTACGCGCGCGAGTACGCCAGGCCGCCCGGGATCGGCTCGGCGATGGCGTACTTCGCCGCGCTCGAGCAGGACGCCGCGGACTTCGCGGGGTTCGCGCGGACCCCGCTGACCATGCCGATCCTCGCGCTCGGCGGCGAGCAGTCGCTGGGGACGGTCCTGGCCGAGCAGACCGAGCTGATCGGCACGCAGGTCACCGCCGTCGTCATCCTGGACGCCGGCCACTGGCTGATGGAGGAGGCGCGCGATCGCACGCTCGACGAGCTCGTGACGTTCCTCCGCGGACCCCGGTGACCGGCAGCGCCGGCGCCATCGCGGCCGGCCCGGCGGACGTGGCGCGCGACCGCGATCACAGCAAAGAGTGCGGCCGACCGGAATAACCCACGTCCCGGTGGCGTCCTGCGAGGGAAGTGCATCCACCGGAGGGACTGATGCAAAGATGGTTGATCGTTGCCGCCGCCGGGCTGGCGGGTTGTAGCAGCCCGGTCGTATTTCAGGGCAAGAGCACGCTGGTGGTGACGGGGACGCCCGCAGCCCAGGCGCCGCGCGTCGAGGTCCGCGACCAGAAGATCGAGATCCACGAGAAGATCCAGTTCGACGACAACCGGGCGACGATCAAGTCGGCATCGCGCGAGCTGATGGACGAGATCGGCGCGGTGATCACCAGGCACCCGCAGATCAAGCGGATCCGCATCGAGGGCCATGCCAGCGCGGAGGGCAGCCGGCGTCACAACCAGACGCTGTCCGCCGCGCGCGCCCGCTCGGTGATGAAGTACCTGCGCGATCATGGCGTCCCGGCCGGCGAGCTCGTCGCGGTCGGCTTCGGCGCGGACCGGCCGATCGCGGACAACGCCACCGCGGAGGGCCGCGAGAAGAACCGCCGCGTCGAGTTCGTGATCGTCGAGCAGGACGTCGTGCACCAGAAGGTCGAGCTCAAGACCGCGGAGCGGCCATGACCCACCTCCCTCGTACGCTCGCGGCGGCCCTCGTCGCGTCGCTCGCCGCCTGCTCGGGCGGCCTGCGCAACGTCGAAGCGTATCGCGCCGACACCGCGAAGCTGCTCGCGACCCGCGGCGCCCAGCTCCAGCGCTGCTACGACGACGCGCTCCGGACCGACGGCAAGGCGGCCGGCACCGTCACCGTGCAGTTCGCGATCGAGAAGGACACCGGCGCGATCTCGAGACCGACCGTCGACCCGGCGCACTCGACCGCCCCGCCGGCGCTCGGCCGGTGCGTCGTGAAGGCGATCGACGGCCTGGTGCTCGCCCCGCCGGACAGCAAGGAAGGCCGCGCGACCTTTGT
Source organism: Kofleriaceae bacterium (assembly GCA_036265355.1). Lineage (GTDB taxonomy): Bacteria > Myxococcota_A > Polyangia > Haliangiales > Haliangiaceae > JABFXX01. The sequence goes on from DATAPF010000563.1 coordinate 48,312, forward strand.
CTACGAGTTCCAGCCGGCCGCGGCCACCTGAATCCAGACCTCCTGACATGACCGTCGCGTCCCCGACGAGGACATAGCCGGCGACCGCTCGCGAGGTGCGGACCCAAACCTGTCCGGTTTTTCGCGCGAGCGGGGACAGTCGTCGGCTTGATCGTCGGTCCGTTGTGGACCCCGACCTCGCGATACAGTGCTTCCTCCACGTGATGGTTGCCCCAGCGGCTGTGGTAGGTCGCCGACGAGGCTTGTTCCAGTCGGTGGTAACGACGCCCCTCCACCTCAATCTCCTCCGCCGTCGTGATGGTCTCACGAAGCTCCTCGTCGGCATCCAGCCACAATGCGTCGCTCGCGAGCACCGCGGCCGCATCGCACCGCTGCTCGATCGTCGCATCAGGCCCCGGGCGTTCTCGAACCTCGCGGCGGATCTCCAGCACGACGCGGTTTCCGATCTGTGCGACGCGGCGTGCGAGCTTGGAGCCGCTGAGGCGGGGCAGGGCTCGTGGGAGGCGACCAGCGGCCGGCGCGAGGCAAGCTCGCTGCGTGATCGAGCCGCTGCGGCCCGGAAGGCCTTCAACCGCGCTGATGCCCTGGTGGCGATGGCCGAGGGCTATCTGCGCGGCGACCGGCCGGAGCGTGCCCCGATCGAGGTCGTGCTCACGATTCCGGCGAGCAGCCTTCGCGCCGGTGCGACTCTGGATCCTGTCGAGGTCGGTGAGATGGGGGAGTCATTCCTGTCCAGCGAGA
>DATAPF010000564.1:0-1987 GCA_036265355.1 Kofleriaceae bacterium
GATCGTCGCGACGATCGACGCCTCGCTGACCTCGGCGAGCTTGCCGAACTGCGGCAGGTGGACGAGTCCGTGCGCGATCATCGCCTTGGCGTGGCTGCCGCGCAGCGCCCGGGCCAGGTTCAGCTTGCCGACGCCGCGGCGCAGCGCTCCGACGGCGTCGACGATCAGCTGCTGGTCCGCAGCGGCGAGCACCGCGGCCGGCTCGACCGGCGCCGGGTGGACGGCGCGAGCGCTCGACGGATCGACACAGAGGTCGCAGATCCCGCACGCGATCGGATCGTCGCCGCCGGTGAAGTGCGCGCACAGGATCTGCTGCCGGCAGCACGCGGCGTTCGCGTAGCGCTCCAGCGTGGCGAGCGCCTCCTCGTGCCGATGCGATGCGGCGCCCGACCCTGCCGCCTGGGACAGCCTGCGCTGCGTCATCAGATCCGCCGCGCCGAACAGCATCACGCAGCGACCCGGACTGCCATCGCGGCTCGCGCGCCCGGCCTCCTGGTAATACGCCTCCAGGCTGCCCGGCGCCTGGAAGTGGACGATCGCGCGCACGTCGGGGTAGTCCACGCCCATGCCGAACGCGCTGGTGGCGACCAGCACGCGCGCGCGGCCGAGCTCGAACGCGCGCTGTGCGCGATCGCGTGCCAGGCCGGTCCGCCCGGCGTGGTAGTGCATCGCCGCAAACCCTGCCGCCTTCAGCGCGGCCGCGACGGTCTCCGTCTTCTTGCGCGTGCTGCAGTACACGATCCCGCGGCCCTGCCGGGTCCGGTCGCGCAGACCCGCCCCATCGAGCACCGCGATCGTCGCCGCCAGCCGATCCGCGTCACCGCGGTGGTGCTGGACCTCGAACGCCAGGTTCGGCCGCCGGAAGTCACCGCGCACGATCACCGGATCGCGCAGCGCCAGCCCGCCGACGATCTCGTGCAGCACCCGCGGCGTCGCCGTCGCGGTCAGCGCGACCACCGGCGCGGCGACCACCTCGCGCAGCTCGTGGAGCCGCATGTACTCGGGCCGGAAGTCGTGGCCCCACTGGCTCACACAGTGCGCCTCGTCGATCGCAACCAGCGCGATCGGCGTGCGCGCCAGCATGCGCTTGAAGCCATCGAGCACCGCGCGCTCCGGCGAGACGTACAGCACCGCGAGCTCGCCGCGGACGAACGCGCGGATCGCGTCGCCGCGGGCGGCGTCGTCGAGCTGGCTGTGCACCGCCGCCGCCGCCACGCCGCGCGCCCCGAGGCCGCCGACCTGGTCGTTCATCAGCGCGATCAGCGGCGACACCACCACCGTGGTGCCCTGCCCGCTGCGCGCGAGCGCGACCGCCGGGACCTGATAGCACGACGACTTGCCGGCGCCGGTCGGCAGCAGCACGACGACGTCGCGGCCGCCCAGCACGCCGTCGATCGCCTCGCATTGCCCCGGCCGGGGCTCGGCGTGGCCAAACACGTCGCGCAGCACGTCACGCGAGACCTCATTCATCCCCGATCGGTATCATCCGGGTCTGTCGCTGCGCCTCGCCGGCGGGATGAGCCGGCGATCGCGCGCGATCGCGCTCGCTCCTGATGTCGCTCCGGCGCTACGATGCCGGCCTCGATGCCAGGAGCTGCCAGATGACCGAGGTCGCCTTCGTTGGAACCGGCGCGATGGGCTCGCGCATGGCCAGGAACCTTCACCGCGCCGGCTTCGCGCTGCGGGTCTGGAACCGCGACCCGGCCAAGGCTCGCCCGCTCGCCGAGGCTGGCGCCCGGCTCGCCGCCAGCCCGTCCGACGCGGCGAACGGCGCCTCGTTCGTGCTGTCCATCGTCTCGGACGATCTGGCGACGCGCGAGGTGATGCTCGGCGCCGACGGTATCCTCACGCGGATCGAGCCCGGCACCATCGTGATCGACGCGAGCACCAACACCCCCGGCACGGCGCGCGAGATGGCGCGCGAGGCGGCCGCGCGCGGCGTGGCGATGCAGGTGCTGCGCGATCACCGCGCCGAGGTGCGCTGGGT
>DATAPF010000565.1:0-8732 GCA_036265355.1 Kofleriaceae bacterium
GATCCGGCGCTCCTCGTCGAGCACGTCGGCCTCGGCCAGCTTGGCGCGGTTGTTGAGGTCGACGATCTCCTCGGGCTCGATGAACAGGGTCTGGCCGCTCTGCGACGTGCCGTGGACGATGCCGCGCACGAAGCCCTTGCCGTCGGTGCGGACCGGCAGCACGTAGCGGTCCTCGCGCTGGGTGTAGTAGGCGTCCTGCAGGTAGGGCGAGAACCGCTCGTCGGTGAGCAGCGCACCCATCCGCTTCTCGAGCTGGGCCCGGATCGCGGCGAGCGCGCGGCGCAGCGGGCCGAGCGCGTCGCTGGCGTGGTCGACCAGCCGGCCGTCGGGGTCGAACGCCTCGAGGATCGGCAGGTAGACGTGGCCGAGGTCGGCGATCGCCGCGCCGCGCGCCGCCAGCCGGGGCGCCACCGCCTCGTGCTCGCGCAGGTGGGCGCGCAGCCGGCCGAGCGCCTGGCCGGTCGACGCGACCGCGACCAGCTCGGCGGCCTCGAGCGCCGCCGCCTTGCGGACCCGGCCGATCGCCGCGGCGACGTCGGCGATCCCGCCGAGCGGCAACCGCGCATCGCGCGCCGCCAGCCCGCGCGCCTCGGTGATCTCGAGCGCCCGCTCGCGCGCCGCCGCGATGCCGCCGGCCTCGCCGCCGTCGCCGAACATCACGAACCCGCGCACCGCGGCCGCGCCCCGCGCCGTGGCGCACCGCTTCACCCAGTGGTCGACGTAGGTCGGCCAGCCGAGGTCGTCGAGGGTCCGGGGCGCGATCGTCACGCGCCTGTGTGTATCAGCCCGTGTCGCGCTCGGCCAGGCTCGCCGCGAGCGTTGTGGGCCGCGACGCCCGTGCGACGGCCGCTGCGGCTCACGGAGGGATCAGATCGGCAAGGCTCGGCACGACGCGGTTGCGTCCGCCGCGCTTGGCGGCGAACAGGTTCTCGTCGGCGCGCCGGATCAGCCCGGTGACGTCGACCCCGGTCTCGCGGTGCAGCGTGGTGACCCCGAGGCTGATCGTGAACGGGATGCTGACCCCGTCGAACACGCACGGCCGCTCCTCGATCAGCGTCCGCAGGTGCTCGGCGAACACGATGCCGCCGGGCAGCGCGGTCGACGGCAGCACGCACACGAACTCCTCGCCGCCGTAGCGCGCGAACAGGTCCTCGCGCCGGATCCGCGGCCGGATCCGCGCCGCGAGCTCCTTGAGCACCGCGTCGCCGGCGAGGTGGCCGTGGGTGTCGTTGACCTTCTTGAAGTGGTCGACGTCGAACATCACCAGGGTCAGCGGGTGGCCGTGCCGCGAGCACACCGCGATCTCGCGCTCGAGGAACTCGCTGAAGTAGCGCTTGTTGTGGATCCCCGTCATGCCATCCTGGATGGCCATGTTGTGGATCGCCTCGTGGTACGCCGACTCGATGTTCGAGCCCGCCAGGAACTTGTAGATCGCGTCGCCGAACCGCACCTGATCGGAGTCCGCCAGCTGCTTGTTCTTGATCCGGGTCTCGTTGACGAACGTGCCGTTGGTCGAGTTGAGGTCCTCGACCCACCAGTTGCCGGTGTCGTCGGCGTACAGCCGCGCGTGCTGGCGCGACACCGAGCTCCGGCTGACCACGAACCCGGCCTCGCTGTCGCGCCCGACGATGTACTGCGCGTTGAGCAGCGGGATCCGCCGTCCGATGTCCGGACCGGGCGGGTGGAGGTTGACCAGGCACGCGTCGCCCGCGGGCTTCTTGTCCGAAGCTCCCAGCGGACGCTGCAAGATCAGCGTCCCGCCCTCGCGATAGTCGTCCGTCACGTGCAGGGTTCGTTATAGCCTCGAACGCTCGGACGGTGCAAATCCAGGCCATTAGCTGGTGCGGCGCCGCCCCGCCGCGACCTCGAACGACCGCCCCGCCCGGGTCGAGATGGGGCCAATGGTCCCGAGGTAGGCATCCTCGCACAGCGCCCGCGCGGTCTCGCGCTGCTCGAGCGGCAGCCGGTCCAGCAGCCGGTGGACCGCCACTCCCGCGCGCGGCGCCGTCACGGTGGTCAGCACCAGGTGGCCGCCGGCCACCGCCTCGATCACCGCCGCGGCGTCGGTCGCCGACTGGACCGCGCCGATCGCGATCGCGTCCGCGCCCTCGTGCATCGCCGCCGCGACCCCGTCGGCGACCCCCGGCACGTGGTCGCCGATCGCGCGCTGGCTGATCCAGCCGCTGACGTGCACCAGCTCGATCGGATCCTCGATCGTGACGACCCGGCGGCGCTGCTCGCCCAGCGCCCGGACCAGCGCGGCCAGCGCGGTGGTCTTGCCGCAGCCGGACGGCCCGGCGACGATCACCAGGCCGCGGTCGCGCAGCCAGTCGGTCACGCCGTCGAGCCCGAGCCCGGCCAGCGGCGGCGGCTCGGCGGGCAGCAGCCGCAGGGTCGCGCCCGGCCCGCGGTGATCGCGGGTCAGCGTGACCCGCACCCGGCCGGCGCCGTCGCCGTACGCGAACACCGCCAGGCCGCGCTCGGCCCACGCGCTGCGCGCCTCGTTGGGCGCGACCAGGCCGAGCTCGCGGGCCAGCGTGTCGCCGTCGATCGGCGCGCGGTCCGCCGTCGCCGTCAGCTCGCCGCCGATCCGCTGGAACGCCGGCGCTCCGGCGTTGAGGTAGATGTCGCTGGCATGGGCCGCGCGGCCACCGGCTGTCAGGTGGTCGAGCAGCGCGCTGCCACCGCTGGTGGTGTGACCGCCGGCCGGCGCGGCGTACTGGCCGCGCTCGATCGCCATCTCGCTCGCCTCGCCGCCCCCGGGCGCCACCGTCGCCGGCCGCGGCGCCGGCCGCATCGGCGGGCCGGGCGGCGGTGCGGCCTCCCCCTCGACCGGATCGATCGCGACGTGCCAGGCGCCGGGCCGCGGCACGACCTGGATCGCCCACCGCCCGCCGCCGGCCTCGAGCTCGAAGCTCGCCGGCCGCGCCCGGTCGATCTGGTCCAGCACCGCCGGCGGGGCGATCTCGCGGACCAGCGACACCAGCTGGTCGTGCGCCGTGATCTGCGTGGCGTGGCGATCCCCGGTCGGGAACCGCAGCGTGACGGCCTGGCCCGACGTCAGCACGGCTCCCAGCGCGCCGAGCTGCTTGATGCTGCGCAGGTAGACGTCGAGCCGGCTCATCACCACACCTCGCCGAGCTCGGTCACCGCGATCACCTGCTGCGCGTTGATCAGGTAGTGCTGGTCGGTCGTCCACAGCCGCAGCCAGCGCCCCAGCTGGTTGAGGTGATCGCCGACCCGCGAGTGGTCGGCCGGCGCGCTGTCGAGCAGCGTCCCGATCAGCTTGGTGCCGTGCGCGAGCTCGACCTCGACGAAGTGCTGGTGGTCGAACAGCGTCAGCTCCTCGGGGATCTCCACCGGCTCGGCGGGCGGTTCGTCGGGATCGCGGCGGTCGATCGCGATCCACGCGATCGCGTGCTTGGCGATCAGCCGGACCCGGCTCGTCGTGCGCACCGGGACGAACCGCGTCTCGCCGTCGAGCTGGGTCGCCAGGTCGTCGAGCAGCTGGCCGCGCCCGCGCCGCGGCACGTCGGGCACGAACATCTCGACCGCCGACGGCGACGCTCCCACGATCGCCAGTCGCACCGTGACCACCATCGTCGGGAGCTTGAGCTCGCTCGTACGCGTCCCCACGCCCGCATCGTACTCGCCCCGGCGGGCGGCCGCCACGCCCCTACCGCGCGAGGTCGCGCCGGAGCCAGCGCTCCACCACCGTCACCAGCGGATCCGCGGCGAGCTCGGTCACCGCCGCGATCGGCGCGTCGACCACCACCTTGCCGGCGGCCAGGTACACGACGTCGGTCGCCCACCGATCCAGCGTGTCGAAGATGTGGGTGGCGTACAGGATCGTCGTCGCCCGACCCGGCCGCTCGGTCTCCTCGCGCAGGAACGCCAGCAGGTCCTGCCGCGCGATCAGGTCGAGGTCGGTCGTGATCTCGTCGAGCAGCAGCAGCTCGCGCGGCCGGAGCAGCCCGAGCAGCAGCTGGACCCGCCGGCGCTGGCCATCGGACACCGCGTGCATGTGCCAGCCGAGCTCGACCCCGAGCACCTCGATCAGCCGGTCGCGTCGCGCCGGATCGACCCCGACCTGGCGCGCCAGGATCTCGTCGACCCGCAGGTCGACGTCGAACGGAAACCGCCCGCCGAGGAACTCGATCCGCCCCGACAGCGACGGCTCGTGGAACGCCGGCGCCCCGAGCACCCGCACGCGCTCGGCGTCGACCATGTGCTTGCCCGCGAGGATGCGCAGCAGCGTGGTCTTGCCCGCTCCGTTGGCCCCGATCACCAGCACCCGCCGCCCGGCCGCCACCCGCAGGTGGACACCGGCCAGCACCTCGCGCGGATCCCCGCGATACGCGAAGTGCAGATCGCGCACCTCGATCACCGGACCTGGCACCGGACCTGGCGACCGATCAGACACCTCGACAGCCGTCATCACCGCGCATGCTAGCCTTGCGCCATGGCCCGCGCTACCCGGGTGCTCGGCGCGACGTCGCTGGTCGGCGCATCGCTCGCCCTGTGGCTCTACCTCGACAACCGCGCGCTGCGCGCCGCGCTCGCCACCCGCCCCGCCGCCCCGACCGCCGCCGCCACGACCCCCGCCGCGGCCGCCGCGGCCCCCTCGCCGTGGGCCCCGCGCACCGTCGCGCCGGTCGCCCACACCACCGCGGCGCCCGCCCCGGCGCTGCCCGAGCCGTCCGCCGAGTCGGAGACCCAGAGCCGGATGGAGCGCCGCGCCCGCCGCACCGACGAGTTCGCCGCGATGTTCGGCCGGCTCGACGGCGAGTCCGACGCCGAGTACCGGGCCCGGATCCTGCCGATGCTCACCGCCGGCCTGATGGTGCCCCGGATGCGGCTCGACGAGCAGCGCAAGATCGCCCAGGACAAGGCGCACGTCACCGCCGAGCAGTCGGCCCGGCTCGACCAGGCGTTCGACAAGGTCTACGGCGACGTCCTCGACTACACCAACAAGGCGATCTCCGACGGCCAGCTGTCGCCCTACGAGCGCAACGTCTCGGGCTGGCTCGAGTTCGCCGGCGGCCTCGGCGGCCTCCTCCACGACGCCAACGGCCAGATCGGCAAGATCCTCGATCCGTCGCAGGTCCGCGCGATGTCCGACGCCGGCTTCGAGTGGGGCGAGTACCTCGGCGTCAAGGCGCCGTGGGAGAAGCTCACCCCGCCCCCGCCCCGCACGACGCACTGATCCGCCTGCGGCCTGCCCGGCGATGCCGGGCGCAGCGTCAGATCCGGGTCCTGCTGAGCTCGGCGATACCAGGCTCGTGCACCGTCTCGCGCACAGGCCTCGATCGCGGCGCGCGCTTGGGCCGCCAGGCCGGCGCGTGCCGCGGCGGGCCCGGCGCCGCCTCCGATCGCTGCGGCGCAGGATCGGCGCCGCTGGCGACCTCGTCGTGCGCATCTTGCGCATCCGGGGCCACGTCGGGGGTCTGCTGCGGCGCCACGACAACCCCGCGGTCCGGCGCATCGGGGGTCGGCGGCGCCGCGACGCGTGCCGGCGCGGCGATCGGCGGCGGAGACGGCACCCCGACGACCGGGCCCACGTTGCGCGTCGTCCCGGTCCAGACGACGGCGCAGGCGGCGCAGATCGCGAAGCTGACGAGCGCGACTGCAGACGGTCGCGAAGAGCGATGCCGATGCCGGTGCCAGCGCCGGCCCCGTGCGCCGGCCAGCAACACCGTCGGCATGTCCGGGATGCGTGCCCGCATTTCGCGGGCCGGCCGCACGCCGTGCGATGCGCCCGGCGCATGGGCCGCGGTGCGCCCGTCCGTCGCAGCCGGGTCGACGAACGGCGCGAGCGCGTCGGCCAGCTCCGCGACGCCCTGGTAGCGCTGCGCCGGATCGCGCGCGAGACAGCGCGCGATGACCGGGTCGAGCGCCTCCGGCCCCTCGGGCAAGCGTGGTATGGGCGCCACCGCGAGCGTCAGCGCGACGTCGGCGATGCTCTCGCCGGCGAACGGTCGCTGGCCCGTGACGAGCTCGAACAGGATGACGCCGAGCGACCAGATATCGCTGCGCGGGTCGACCGACTTGCTCGCCCGCAGCTGCTCCAGAGACATGTAGGGCGGCGACCCCAGCACCATGTTGGTTCCGGTGAGATCGGCATCGTCCTGCCGCGGCACCTTGGCAATTCCGAAGTCCAGCAGCTTGATCAGCGGGGTGCCGTCGGGGCGCGCGGTCAGGAACAGATTGCTCGGCTTGAGATCGCGATGGACGATCTGCGCCGCGTGCGCCTCGGCCAGCCCCTGGCATGCCTGGCGGACGTAGTCGCACGCCTCGCGCACCGGGATCCGGCCGCGGCTCCGGCGCAGCTTGCCCAGATCGGCGCCTTCGAGCCGCTCCATCGCCAGGTACGGCACCCCGTCGAACGTCCCGACGTCGTAGATCCGGCACACGTGATCGCTCCGCAAGATCGCGGTCGCGCGCGCCTCGCGGAAGAACCGCGTCGTCGCATGCTCGGTGGCATCGTGCAGGAGCTTGAGCGCGACGACGGTCCCGAGTTGCACGTGCCGCGCCTCCACGACGGTCCCCATCCCCCCGCGGCCCAGCACCCGCGCGACGCGATACCTGCCATCGATCATGACGCCCGTGTCCAGCATCGGCACCCTGGTCACCTCAGAACGTAGCACTCGCCCGGACCGACGCAGCAGCCGGTCCGGCCGCGACATCGATGTGCACGGAATGATCACGGGACGTCCGCCACAGGTAGACCCCGCAACCGATCGCGGCAACCCCGAGCGCCAGAGTAACGGACGCTACATCACCCCATTTCCGAGCGCTGGATACGTCATTTCTGGCACCGACCGGGTCGTCGCACTGACCGATCTGACAGGCGTCATGTGCATTGTTATTGAGCGTCCTGGCGTGCCATCCGGCGGCCAGCCCGCCCACCACGAGCGCGCCGCCGCTCCCGATCACGACCCAGCTCCACGAAGCGCGGGCGCTGGGAGTGGGCCGCGGCAGCGCCGCGAGCGTCGCGTCGCGAGGCGCCGGGCGCTCGGGCTCGAACTCCAGGTCCACCGCGCGTTCCTCGCCGGACTCGAGCACCATGTCCTGGTGGATCGGTCGTTTGCCAGGCATCGAGGCCTCGATCACATGGGGACCGACCTCGATCGGGATCTCGGTGTCCGCCAGGGCGGTCACGTCCACCGCATCGACGGTGATGCGAAGATCGCTGACGCGCCCGAGCACGCGAAGCCGCAGCTTCGGGATGCGCGGCCAGAGCTCGCGGGCAGCGCGCGCGGCCCGCGCCGCCCGCTGCCGGTCGCGATCGTCCACCGCCACGTCCTGGTACAGCTTCCATCCGGCGTACAATTTGTTGAGCCTGACATAGCAGACAGCGAGGTTGAGCGCGGTCCCATACTGCGGATCCAGACGCTGACTGAGCTCGAATGACACACAGGCCCCGGCGTAATCGGCCTGGTCCATGAGCGTCATCCCGGTCTCGAACGCTGCCTCCGCGGGAGTGGCTGGGCCCGCGATTGCATGCCCTGCGATCCCAAGTGACATCACGGTTACAAGCAGCCATCTCATGGCATCTACCTTATTCACGAAATCACTCGCAGTCACTTCTCGATCGCTGATAGCCTCTGAGACGTGCGCGGGCTGGTTGTTTTGTTGCTCGGTCTCACGGCCTGCAATGCGGTGCTCGGGATCGAGGACGTTCCGCTCTACGAGTGCCAGACGAACCTCGACTGTGCAGGCAACGAGCTCAACCAGACGTGCAGCTCCCTGTCGCGGTGCGTCGCCGAGTACCAGGTGGTCACCGGCGATGGTGGCCCGGTGCACAAGCGGGTCCATCCGAACCTCCAGGGCGACGTCAAAGAAGATGTGCCGACCGGGGCGACGCTCGGCATCGTCTGCCAGACCGCGCACGGTGACCAGGTGGACGGCAGGGTGGCGGTCGACCAGAACAATCAACCGACCAGCATCCCGTTCAAGACCTGGGACCTGCTCGATGACGACCTCTGGGTATACGACGGGTACATGACCACCCCCCGTATCGTCCAGGGATACTCGCCCGGCATCAAGCACTGCCCCGGCGGGTGATCGCCCCGACCGGCGGATCGGCGAGACAGCAGGTCGGCTGCCCCTTGGCGACCGCGCGCGGTGACACCTGTGCCGGCATTGTGCCAGCCCGGTCGCCGTGCGATTGCCCCGTGAAGTCGCGACGTTTGGCGCCTCGGCGCGCCCCGTGATGCATGGAACGTTGCTTGCTCGGTACTGCGCGGTATGCGGACGTCCGCGCTGTCGCTGACCGGAACCTCGCTGTGCTTCGATCGCAGCGGCCGCCGCGCGATGATCCTGGAGCCCGACGGCATCACGGTGATCGACATCGCCGGATCGCCGGCCACGCGGCTGCCGTACCGCGCGGCGCAGGCGATCGCGGGGTTTGACGACCTGCGCTCGGGCCGCGAGCTCGGCCGCATCGCGCTCGATCGCGACATCCACAACATCGTCGACCACGCGCTCGATCCGGCGGGGCGATGGCTCGTGGTCCGCCGCGACACCGGCGAGATCGAGGCCCTGGACCTGGGCGATGCCGTGCGCGCCGCGCCGGCGACGAGGACGATCGCGCCGCCCCCGCCAACCGCGGTGTCACCGGTTCTCCCTCGGGCCTCGAGCCCGTGGCGCACGGTCGGATCGAGATCGCGCACCCAGGCCGTCGCGCGGGGTCACTTCGCCCACGGTCGCTTCCACCTGACAGGGAGCGC
>DATAPF010000566.1:0-12692 GCA_036265355.1 Kofleriaceae bacterium
TTCGGATCGTGCATGCTGGTTGCGCACCGTCCGCCGGCTCCGGCGCGCCGGCGTTCGCGTCGCGGCCATGGTGCCTTGCCCGACCAGTCGCTGGGATCACGAGATCGCGCGAGCCTGGAACGCCACGGTGTGGGAGCGTGCGAGCGCGGTCGACGATCGCCGCACTCCCGAGACGCGGGCCGAGGCGCTGCTCCGGCTGGTCGCGCCCACCGCGCTGGTGCAGCCCGGCCTGCTGCGCGCGCTCCGGCGGTTGCTGCCGGCCGCCGAGGCCGATGCATCGACCGAGGTCGATGTCTGGCGCCACACCGACGTCCTGGCGGCAGACGCGACCGGGCTGGTGCTGGAGCGCGAGGCCTCGGCGCGATGGCGCGCGCGGTTCGCCGCCGAGGTACCCGAGAAAGTACACGCCGAGGTGCGCCGGCTGATCGAACACTGGCATGGGCGCTGGCGAGCCGAGTTGCTGCACGCCGAGGCGCTTGCGTGGGCCGTCCATGGCCTGCCTGGCGAGCTCGGTCGGATGGACGAGGCGAGGGCGTTCTTCAAGCGCGTCGAGGCGACGCTGTGCTCGGAAGCCGCCGGCGAGGGTGAGGTCGCCGCGGCGAAGCACTACGGACGCCACTTGCTCGGCGCACTTCCCGATCAGGGCTTCCTCGGCTTCCCCGAGCTCAAGAACGTGTGGGCCGCCGCGTTCGCCGATCTCCCCTACGCGCGGCTGCCGAGCACCATCGAGCCTCACGAGCTGTTCGTGCGCACGCCGCGGTCGCCGCGGCAGTGGACGGCCTACCAGCGCGCGGATCGGCTGGTCCTAGTCGACGGGATCTTGGAGCAGGCGCAGCCATACGAGCTCGGAAGCCCGGTGGCGACGCTCAGCGCGGGCAGCCCCGAGGTCTGGGTGCGACGAGGCAACGACGCGCTTGCCACGCGTACCCGGCTGACGTCCGGAACCGAAGTCCCGTTGCGCGTGGGCGAGCGGGTCACCTTGCGCAGCGATGGCGGCGACGTCGTAATCGACGTATGGGTGCGCGCGCCGTGGGCAGTGGCGGCCGGGCGCGATCGGTACGGTCTGTGGGCGGCGTTCGAGGTCAAGGGCGTACAGCAGCGACTGCGGTGGATTCCGCCGGGGCGATTCCTGATGGGCTCGCCGCCGAGCGAGGCACAGCCGAAGGCGCGCGAAGGACCGCAGCACTGGGTGACGATCGACCCAGGACTCTGGCTTGGCCAGACGCCGGTGACGCAAGCGCTGTGGCGCGCCGTGATGGCGGCCAATCCCAGCAAGTTCATGGGCCGCGACCAGCCCGTGGAGCAGGTGAGCTGGACCGACTGCCAGGATTTCATTCGGCGGTTGAACCGGATGCTCGACGGCTTCGCAGCCCGTCTGCCGACCGAGGCCGAGTGGGAGCGAGCGTGCCGGGCGGGGACGGCCGCCGCGACATCGGGCGGGGGCCTCGCGCAGCCGTCCGCCGACACGGCCCCCGAGCTGGACACCATCGCGTGGTACGACCGCAACAGCGGCGTCCTCGAACCGGTCGAAGGCGGGAACGGCTGGCCCCGCGGGGCCGGCACGCAGCCGGTCGGGCGCTTGAGGCCCAATCGATACGGGCTGCACGACATGCTAGGTAACGTGTACGAGTGGTGCCAGGACCGAGCCGAGGGCCCGTCAGTGCCGTATCCGTACCCGTACCGGCCCGAGCACGTCGACGACCCCGAGCAGCCGGCCGAGAGCCGGGTGATCCGCGGCGGGTCCTGGTTCAGCCCGGCGTCGGCGGTCCGCGCCGCGCACCGCACGGCGCGCGTGAGCGGCAGCCGGCGCGCGGTCGTCGGGTTCCGGATCGCCGGCGGCGAGGTATCGTCGCCATGACCGCGAATCGGCGCCATCCGCTCGACGGCGGCGGCGCGCCCGCATGGGCCGCCGCGTGGGGTGAAGATCGGTTCGGGGCATTTGCCGTGCTTGCGGTCAGCTCACCGGACAAGGCGGTCGAGCAGCGCATGCGCTGGATCCCGCCGGGGGCATTCCTCATGGGCTCGCGGGAGACCGAGCGGTGGCGCTACGGCGATGAGGGTCCGCAGCACGAGGTGATCCTCAGCCGCGGATTCTGGCTGGGTGACACCCCGGTGACGCAGGCGATGTGGATCGCCGTGATGGGGCGGAATCCGAGCCGGTTTCGCCGCGAGCAGCCTGATGGCCTGGAACGTCCGGTCGAGCAGGTGAGCTGGGATGATTGCCAGGGGTTCATCAGCGTGATCAACGCGCGGGTTCCTGGCCTCGGAGCGCGGCTGCCGACCGAGGCGGAGTGGGAGCGGGCATGCCGAGCCGGGACCACGGGCATGACCTGGGTTGGCGACATGGCGGACGAGCACGATATGGACGAGCTCATGGCGATCGCCTGGTACCAGGGCAACAGTGGCGACGAGACCCGCGCGGTCGGACGCAAGGCGCCCAACCCGTACGGGCTGTACGACATGCTCGGCAACGTCTGGGAGTGGTGCGCCGACGTCGCGGAACGCTTTGGACGGCAGTACGTGCCGTCATCTCGCTCGGTCGACCCGCTGGGTACCGGAGTCAGCTCGCTGCGCTTTCACCGAGGTGGCGCATGGGACTGCGATGCGGGCTACGTGCGCGCAGCCTACCGCAATGCCGACCCGCGCAGCCGCCGGCGGAGCTACCTCGGCTTCCGCCTGGCCGCGAACCACCGTGCGCAGTGACCGCGACGAGCGGGCTGGTCGGCCGGGCAGCGGGCGGCTCAGCTCGCCGACTCGACGGCCTTGACCTGGAACACCATGCGGTCGTCGAGCCGGATCGCGGTCAGCGAGCGGCCCCACACGCAGCCGGTGTCGAGGCCGACGTGGTGCGGGCCGATGTCGAGGCCGAGCGCGGCCCAGTGGCCGAAGATCACGGTGTGGGTCGCCCACGCCGGGTTCTTGAACGCGAACCACGGCACGCAGCCGGTCGGCGCGTCGGCCGGGCGGCCGTCGAAGTCGGGCTCGACGCGGCCGTCGGCGCGCAGCGTGCGGGCGCGGATCAGGTACGCGAGGATCGCGCGCCAGCGGTCGCCGCCCCCGAGCTGGTCGTTCCACCGCGGCGGCGGGCCGCTGGTCTGCCTGGTCTGGATGAGGAACGCGCGCCAGCTCGGGCCGCGCAGCTCGCGCTCGATCTCGGCGGCGCGGGCCTGCGCGTCGGCGACCGTCCACCGCGGGTGCAGGCCGGCGTGGACCACGACGTGGGTGCTGTCGACGTGGATCAGCGGGCGCTGGCGCAGCCACTCGATCAGGCGATCGCAGTCCGGCGCTGCGAGGATCTCGTCCAGCGTGTCGAGCCGCTTGGGGCCGGCGGCGCCGGCGGCGCGCGCGAGCAGGTGGAAGTCGTGGTTGCCGAGCACGCAGGTGACGCTGGTGCCGAGGTCGCGCGCCCAGCGCAGGACGTCGAGCGACCGCGGCCCGCGGTTGACCAGATCACCGACGAGCCAGAGCTGATCGACGTGCGACCGGAAGTCGATCAGGCCGAGCAGGCGATCCAGGCTCGCCATGCAGCCCTGGATGTCGCCGATCGCGTAGCGCGCCACCCTTCGTTGTTATCATGCGAACGCTCACACCGCGATGCGCGCGGTGGCGAAGCCCGCGCGGCACGAGCCGATCCGGACGTCCAGCGCGCCGGTGCCGCGCACGAGGTAGCTCGCCCATGCCGCGTGGCTGGTGCCGCGCGTCCCCGGATAGGCGGGCAGGTTGGCGCCGGTGTGCAGGCCGCGGCCCCAGCCGTCGAGGTGACCGAGGATCTGGTGCGCTGCGCCGGGATCGACCAGCTCGCAGCCGTCGGGTGTGGCGGTGGCGTAGACCGGCTCGTTGAAGTCGAGTCTTCTGGCGGATGACATGCCGTAGCTGCCGAGGTAGCCGTCGTTCTTGACCTCGATCTCGACCCGGGTGAGGCCGCCGGGCAACGGCTGGCGACGGATGCCGGCGATGACCAGCCGCGGCGCGAGCGCGGCGACCCGGAGAAACACGCGGCTCTGCGTGATGCACAGCTCTTCGATCTCGTGGAGCGGCGGGTTCCAGATCCCGACCCGGGGATCGATGCCGCCGATCTCGACCGGCCCGAGCTGGGGATGGTCGAACGGGCGCCAGGGCGGGAACGAGCGGCCGTCGTTCGCGTCGCGGTCCCACCCTGCGAGCTTGACCAGGTCGGCGCGCGAGACGCGATCATAGTACTGCACGAACTTGGGCGGCCGGGCCATGCCCAGGCGCTGGAACAGGTCCCACAGCTCGACGACGTAGCCGATCGCGCCGCGCTGGTTGTACGCGTAGTCCGACAGGTCGCCGCGCAGCGGCTTGTCCGGCTCGTAAAGGAACTCCTCGTAGCCGGAGACCGTCGGATAGCCGGTGAACTCGTGCATCCACGCCTCGAGCTGGCGGAACACCGCGAGATCCTCCTGGTCCATCTTGGCGTCGGGGCCGTGGCCGAGCGGCCGGATCGCCACCCCGCCGAAGGTGTGGAGATCGAGCCATGCGAAGATCTCGGGGTGCGCGGTGGCGAACTCGACGATGCCGCGGGTCTCGGGCTCGCTGGCGGCGTACGGCCCGGCGCCGATCTGCTCGTGCGGCGGGGCCCAGGTCCACGGGAAGTTGCGGTTGAGGTCGATCGGGTTGTCGCCGAGGAAGAACGGCGACGGGATCCGCTTGCCGTCGAAGTGCTCGATGTGGCCCTCGGGGTAGAGCTTGTAGAACGGGCCGGTGTCGTCGAGCGTGCGCTCGACCAGCAGGCCGGGGAACTCGCTCGACTCGACCAGCTCGCCGCCCGGATCGCGGACCCGCATCGCGCGGGCCTGGCCGTCGCCGTCGATGTCGCCCGGGATCCAGCGCGGCTGGCCGCGATCGAGGCGGACGTCGCGCGGCACCGAGCGCACCGGCCGGCCGACCCGCAGCACGCACTCGGCGCCGTCGGGGGAGATCCGGGGCACGACGAAGAACACGACGTCGCGCAGCCGCTCGGCGACCGGCGCCGGCAGGTTGAGCGTGCCGGTGTCGGGGCTCGTGCCGGGGCTCGAATCGAGGTGAAGCCGGAGGATGTCCTCGGCGATCGCCAGCGCGACGCTGGAGCCGGCGAGCTCGGCGGCGTGGATGTTGCCGCCGACCCACACCGCCGGCCGCAGCCGCTCGGGATCGGGGCCGATCGTGACCAGCCAGACGTCGCGGCCCTCGGGCGTCCTGGCGATCGAGGTCAGCCGGCACAGCGACGGGAAGGCCTCGGCCCACGTGTAGAGCTGGGCGGTCAGCCGCGCGTGATCGAGGTAGGCGTTGCGGAACCCCAGCGAGAGATCGTTGAGCGACGGCATGGCGCGCCGGACCTTACAACGGCCAAGTCGTTTCACTCCATCGGCATTCCGCGCTGTTGCACGCGGACTGAAACAACCGCGCCGCGCGGGGTGTCTGTCCGGGTAGTGTGCTTCCCTGGAGGGTCACATCGTGAGCTTCGATCCGATCCCGCAGGCGCGCATCGTTCGTCAGGCCGGCCGGTGGATGGCGCCGCCGCCGGCGCCGCGCACCGAGGACCCGGCCGGCGTGCCGGCGTACGTCCGGACCGCGCTGGTCTACGCGATCGGGCTGTGGCCGCTGACCTGCGTGCTGTTGCTGACCGCAGGGCTGCTGTTGCTGACCGCCCACCTCGGCGCGCCATGACGGTATGATGTCGGCGGGAGCGGGATGACATGGCAGCACCGACCGATCCGTGGCGCACGACCCTCGCACGACTGTGGACGAAGCAGAGCCAGTGGTCGGCCGCGGCGAACAACTACAAGAAGGCGCACCGCTCGTGGAACGGGCCGCTGATCGCGATCGGCTTCCTCGGAGTCGTGATCTCCACCGTCAGTCCGCACCTGGTCGCGAAGACCGCGACCACGCCCGATGAGTGGACCGTGTTGCAGTACGTGCTCGCGGTGGCGGGTCCGGTGATCGTCGCGGTCGCCGCGCTGCTGACGCGCGAGATCCTCGGGCCCAAGAGCGAGCACAAGTGGATCAAGGCGCGCGAGATCAGCGAGTCGCTCAAGTCCGAGGGCTTCATCTTTGCCGTGGGGGCACCCCCGTACTCCGACCCGAAGACCGCCCCCCGCCTGCTGGCGGCGAAGATGAACGAGCTGGCCCCCGCGGCCGGGCCCGATGGACTGGGCCCGCTGCCCGCCGCGACGGTGAACGGCCCGCGAACCGACGAACCGGCGTCCAGCAAGAAGCCGCCGGGGCCAAAACCGCACGAGCCGCTGACCCTCGACGAGTACATCGACCGGCGCGTGAACGCGCAGTGCACGTACCACGATGGCGAAGCGCGAAGGTTCGCGGGCGCGCTCGCCCGGTGGCAGGGGGTCGCGATCGCGCTGATGGCCGTGTCGGCTGCCCTCGGGATCATCGCCGGGTTCGGCAAGCAGGCCTCGTTCAACGTCTGGGTGGCCGTGGTGTCGACCGCGCTCGCGACGGTGACCGCCTACGTCACCGCGAGCCGGCTGGAGTTCCTCGCGGCCACGTACGCCGCAACGTCCGAGCGCCTCCAGAGCCTGGTCACGAACTGGCAAGCCAAGGACAACACGGCCGCCGCCGAGCGGGACCGCTTCATCCTCGACTGCGAGGCCGTGCTCGCGGCGCAGAACCGGACGTGGGCCGACGAGCTCTCGAAGCGCGTCATCGACCGGATCAACGCGGCGCGACCGCCGGGCGCTCCCCCGTCGGGCGAGCCTCCACCCGCCGCTCCCCCGCCGGCCGCTCCCCCGCCGGCCACTCCCCCGCCGGGTCCCGCGGGCGAGCCAGGTGGGTGAGCGGGTCGCGCGCGCCGGCTACGCGTCGCTCTCGCGGTCGGGGTCGGGCTGCAGATCCGGACCGGCGTCGACGTCGTCCGGCATGGCGCGCAGCATCCGCGGCAGCTCGAGCAGGCTGGGGATCGACGAGCCGACCAGGGTCGCCGGGCCCATGTTGGTGAGGCCCCAGGGCTCGATCGTGCCGACCGTGACGGCGAACGCGCCGTTGTCGACCCGGCCGACCACGCCGAACCCCGAGCGCATCGGCACCCGGGCGGTCTCGATCACCAGGTCGGGGAGGTGGCTGATGTCGATCTCGAGCAGGCCGCGCTCGCAGGTCAGCACGATGCGGTAGTGCAGCACGCGGCGCTCGATCAGCAGGATGTTGCCGAGCTCGCTGGTGAACACCTCGGTCCAGCCGTCGTCGGGGTGGCCGTTGTGGGCGAGCGTGGAGAATCCGAGCAGGAACAGCCGCGGGTCGTCGATCTTGCGGGCGAGGATGCCGTGCGAGGCGACCACGCAGTCGAGCAAGCCCAGGCTGTGCAGCGCGGTGACCGGCGAGCGGTGGTCGATCGTCCACCACGAGCCCGGGACGTGCGGGGTGCAGCCGAGGAACACGTTCTTGGCCGAGCTGCCCTTGAGCCAGGCCGCGATCGCGGTCGCGACCTCGGGCGCGCTGCCGGTGTCGCTCAGCCGGCGATCGCCGTTCCACAGCACGTGATCGCCGGGCAGCCGGTGGACCGCGTCGAGGTGGAAGAACCGGCCCTCGAGCGGCGACACCAGCGACAGCTTGTCGCCGACCCGGATGGTGTCGACCGCGTCGAGGTCCTCGGGCACCACGACGTAGGTCTCGCCGCGCGGGTCGAGCGCGACGAACAGCAGGCCCCGCGGGGTCAGCCCCTGCCTGCGCAGGTCCTTGAGCCCGAGGATGACCGCCGCCGGCTGCCGGTAGTGATGGACGCGGGTGGCGAACATGGGCGTGCTCGCAGCGCCGGCTACAGCTGCTCCAGGATCTTCCCCATCACCTGTTTCTCGCCGGCCGCGATCGAGGCGGCGTCGAGCTTGCCGGTCGCGCTGATCGTGACCCGCGTGCCGCGCTTGAACGCGATCAGCCGGTCGGCATCGAAGTACGCGGCCTCGCCGAGCCCGCTGACCGGGTGGATGCCGGGCAGGCTCGTCATCGTGTCGTCGAACGACGACCGGTCGGTGAGGTCGGCGCGGACGTGGACCGTTCCGGCGGGCCCTGCGAAGTCGCACCGGCTCGCCTTGTCGCTCGACGGGCCGGCCGCGGACTTGAATGTTCCGCCGAACGCGGTGCTGATCGCGTCCGGCGGCGTGATCTTGCAGGCGTCGGGGACCGAGCGGATCACCGTGCCGGTCAGGATCAGGCTGGCGATCGTGAAGTAGATGATGATGCCGCTGACGTCGACCAGCGTCGCGACCAGCGGCGCGGACGCGCTCGCCGGGTCGGCGCCGAGCTTGCGCAGCGCGAACGGCAGCATCGCGCCCATCAGCGTGCCCCACATCACGCAGCCGACCAGGCTGACCGCCACGGTCAGGCCGATCAGCGTGAAGTGCTCGCCGGCCGAACCCTCGTAGGCGCCGGCGGCGCCCCACACGATCACGCGCACGGCGGCCACGCTGCCGAGGATCGCGCCGAGCACCACGCCCATCTGGATCTCGCGGAAGAACACGCGCAGCCAGTCGGCGAGCCGGACCTCGCCGAGCGCCATCGCGCGGATCACGAGCGTCGACGCCTGCGAGCCGGAGTTGCCGCCGCTCGAGATGATCAGCGGCAGGAACAGCGACAGCACGATCGCCTTGTCGAGCTCGTGCTGGAAGAACCCGAGCGCGGTCGCGGTCAGCATCTCGCCGATCAGCAGGATGGTGAGCCAGCGCGCGCGCTTCTTGACCATCTCGCGGCGGCTCGACACCAGGTACGGCAGATCGAGGACTTCCATGCCGGCGAACTTCTGGGCGTCCTCGGTCGCCTCCTCCTGGACGACGTCGACGATGTCGTCGACGGTCACGATGCCCTTCATCTTGCCGTTCATGTCGACGACCGGGATCACGGTCAGGTCGTGCTCGGCGAAGATCCGCGACACGGTCTCCTGATCCATCTCGTCGGTGACCCGCACGACGTCGGTCTCCATGATGTCAGAGACGACCTTCTTGGGCTCGGCGGCGAACAGGTCGCGGAACGACACCACGCCGAGCAGGTGCTGGTCGGGCGCGACCACGTAGGCGTAGTAGATGGTCTCGAGCTTGTCCTGGGCCTGGCGGCGCAGGTAGCTGATCGCCTCGTCGGCGGTCATGTTGGGGCGCAGCCGGGCGTAGCGGGTCGACATCAGACCGCCGGCCTCGTCCTCCTCGTAGGCGAGCAGCGCGGTGACCTCCTTGCGGGTCGGCGCGTCGAGCAGGGCGAGCAGCTTGTCGCGGTGGCCCTCGCCGGCCTCCTGGATCACGTCGGCGGCGTCGTCGGGCTCGAGCAGGCGCAGCCACTGGCGGCGCTGGCCGGACCGGAAGTGGAGCAGCAGGGCGGCCTGGTCGGTGGCGGACAGCGCGATGAAGAAGTCCTCGGCCTCGTCGCGCGGCAGCACGCGCAGGCCGTCGCTGCGCTCGTCGAGGTCGAGCAGCGGCCAGGCGTCGCGCAGATCGTCGGCCGACAGCGCGTCCTCGTCCTCGACCTTGGTGACCGTGGGGATCGGCCCGGTCTTCTGGAGCTCGACGAGGTCGGCGACGTCGGTATCGATGCCGCGCAGCTCGGCGACCGCGCGGATCTCGGCCGCGACCTTGCTCGCCTCCTTGGGCGGCATCGCCGAGATCTCGCCGGTCAGCTCGGCCGGCTTGTCCGCCACCGGCTCGGGGATGCTGTCCTCGTTGCGCTCGTTGTTGCGCTGGTCGTTGCGCTCGTTGCGACCCTCGTTGTGGCCCTCGTTGCCATTCGTGCGCTCGGCGCCGTCGGTGTCCTCGGCGCCGTTCGCGCCTTCGAGGCGCTCGCCGGCCTCGACCGGTTGCCGCGGCGCGCTCCCGTTGCCCTCGGAGCGGTCGACACGCTCGACTGGATCGCTGCCTTCGGGGCGCATCGAGCACACCCTGCCCAATCGCGCGGGATTCGTCCAGCGCGCTAGCGTGAGATCAGCGCGTCCACGATCGCGGTGAGCGCGGCGGCGGCAGGACCGCGGATCACCCCGCCCGACCGGGCGGCGATGTCGCCGAACGGGTTGTCCTCCACGTTGACGTCGACCAGTGTCGCGCCGGCCCGGGCCGCGAGCTGCACGACCTGCCACGGCAGGTTGGTCTGCGCCGAGGTGCCGGCAATGACCACCAGGGCAGAATGCCCCGCGAGCCGGCGCACGGTGTCGAGGAAGAACCGGGGTTCGTCGTAGGACTCGTCGAACCACAGCACGTGGGGGCGCGCGCGCCCGCCGCAGCGCGGACACACCAGCAGCGCCCGGGTCGCGGGAGCGACCGGCTCGCCGCGCTCGAGATCCGGCACGGCGTCGGGGATCGGCCAGCGGTCAGGCGAGCAGTCGGATGCGCACCGCAGCTGCGAGATGTCGCCGTGGATCGGGAACGTCCGGGCATCCGGGCTGCCGGCACGGCGGTGCAGGCCGTCGACGTTCTGGGTGACCAGCGCGAAGCGGTCGGGCAGGGCGGCATCGAGCCGGACCAGCGCGTGGTGCCCGGGGTTGGGCGCGGCGCGCCGGCACATGGAGCGGCGGTAGAGGTACCACGCCCACACCTCCCACGGCATCGCCTCGAAGGCCGCGTGGGTCGCGAGCTCCTGGGGGTGGTACTCGCGCGAGCCGACGGTCCAGTAGCCCTCCTTGCCGCGGAAGGTCGGGATCCCGCTCTCGGCGGAGACCCCGGCGCCGGTGAGCGCGATCGCCGCGCCGGGCCGGGCGAGCGCCGCGCGACAGGCATCGAGGACGGCTTGCATGGCGGGATGCCAGTATGGCCGATCGGCCGCCAGGGCGGCGGTCAAGCGCACCAGGCCGTGACCCGGTCGGGCCCGGGCGCGATCAGGACGGTCGCGCCCGGCGGTGGGGCGTCGAACCCGAGCCGGCGGGTGCCGAGCCGGCGGGCCAGCGCGTGCGCGATCCAGCCAAAGCTGTACCGGGCGTTGATCTCGCACAGCGGGTGCAGCGAGTCGCCGCTCTCGGGGTCGCGATGCACGAAGGCGTCGATCGCGAACGGCCCGCGATAGCCGGTCTGCGCGGCGAGCCGGGTCGCGGCCGCGCGTGCCACGGCGCACAGCCGCTCGGCGACGCCCGGGTCGAGCCGCGGCGACAGCTCGATGCCGAGGAACCCGCCGCGCGGGTCGGTCGCGATCCGGTGGGGCTCGAGCAGCCGGACCTCGGCCGCGGTGACCTCGCCGCACACGCCGAGGTCGAGGACTCGATCGAGCCAGGGCTCGAACACCAGCGGCCCGAACCGCTGGAGCATGCGCGAGATCCGGGTGCGGAGCTCGCCGGTCAGCGCGCCGGTGCCGCGCGCGCGATCGCGGCCGGCGGCGGTCCATCGCGCCTTGCAGATCCAGGGTCGCCCGCCGGACCCGGCGAAGTGGGCGGAGAAGTGGGCGGAGAGGTGGGCATCGAGCTCGGCGAGCGACGCGACGACCCGCGCGCCGGGCAGCGCGATGCCGAGCTCGCCGGCGATCGCGAGCGCGCGGCTGCGATCGTTGGCCGCCGCGGCCGCCGGATCGGCCCATGCGAGGTCGAACGCGCCGGGCGGCGCCTCGGGGGGCGCCGGCGCCCGGACCACGGGGGGCGCCCATCCCGGGTGCGCGATCAGCCGCGCGGCGTCGACCTCGGCCGGCACCCAGATCTCGGGGCGGTCGCCGTCGGGGGCGCACGCGGCCAGCAGGGTCGCGTACAGGCTGATCCGGCGCTCCACCGCGCCGGGCAGCGCCACGCCGGCCCAGCGCGCCTCGCAGTCGAGGTTGCCGAGCAGCTTCACCGCGGCTGTCCGCTCGGCCGGGTCGGCGCGACCGCCTCGAGCGCGGCGATGAACGCCTCGTCGAACCCGGCCCGGCGGCGCGCCTCGCGGTCGAACCGGGCGCCGCGCGCGCGGGCCGGCCCCAGCGGCGGCCGCACATGGTCGAGGTAGGCCTGCCAGGGCGGGCGGTCGCCGGCGAGCCGGCGCAGCCAGATCCAGCCGAAGTGGACGTGGCCGATCTCGTCGGCGTGGACCTGGTCGAGCACTGCCGCGGTCGCCTCGTCGCCGGCGCGGCGGGGAACGCGAGCACCGCCCAGGCGAACAGCTCGATCGCCTGCAACTCGTGGTTCGCGAGCGCATGGAGGATCCGCGCACGCTGCGCCGGATCGCGCATGCCGGCGACCGGCGGCACCTTCGCTTCGCGACTGGTGACGATCGCGAGCTCGGCGGGTCGCCCGGGTGCGGCGAGGCGCAGCGGCGCGGCGCACCCCGAGGGCACTGGCTCGCCTAGCGGCTCGCTGGCGTCATCGAAGCTCAGCTCCGGCGGCGCGACGAGCTTGCCGTCGAGCGTGGTCGACTCGACGATCGCGCGGCAGTAACTAGGCGCGCTTGCGGACAAGAATCAGGCCGGCGAACCCGAGGCCGAGCAGGATCATCGCCGGGCCGGTGCCGCCGCCGCCCTTCGACTGGCAGCCGCCGGTGTTGTCGTTGTTGCCGTTGTCGGCGCCGGGCCAGCACACCCCGTTGGTGCCGTCGCCGTCGCTGAGGCAGCCGAAGCCGTTCGGGCAGCCATCGTTCGACGTGTCGCAACCGACGACGCAGAAGCT
Source organism: Kofleriaceae bacterium (assembly GCA_036265355.1). Lineage (GTDB taxonomy): Bacteria > Myxococcota_A > Polyangia > Haliangiales > Haliangiaceae > JABFXX01. The sequence goes on from DATAPF010000566.1 coordinate 12,539, forward strand.
GTTCGTGCCGTCGCTGCCGCACTGGCCGGACACGCAGTCCGCGTTGGACGTGCAGGCCGTGCCGAGGCCACCCGACGCGCCGCTACCCGCGGTGCACACGTGGTTCGCGCACACGTCGCCCGAGTTCGGGCAGTCGCCGTCGGCGTTGCAGGTG
>DATAPF010000567.1:0-32954 GCA_036265355.1 Kofleriaceae bacterium
GGGTAGCGGACCGCCGAGCACAGGCCGTGCAGCGCGTGGCCGAACTCGTGGAACATCGTCCGCGCGTCGTCCCACGAGATCAGCACCGCGCCGCTCGCCTTCATGAAGTTGGCGTTGTTCGAGACGATCGGCGAGATCGGCTCGGCGATCGCCTCCTGGGTCCGGTACTCGCTCATCCACGCGCCCGACAGCTTGCCGTCGCGCGCGTACGGATCGAGGTACCACAGCCCGGCGGGCTGGCCGCCGCGCGTCACCTCGTACACCGCGACGTCGGGGTGGCACACCGGGACGTCGTCGAGCCGGTGGAACTGCAGACCGTAGAGCTGGCCGGCGACCCACATCATGGCGTCGCGCATCCGGTCGAGCTGGAGGTACGGCTTGACCTCGTTGTCGTCGAGGTCGTACTTCGCCTTGCGGACCTTCTCGGCGTACAGCCGGTAGTCCCAGGGCTCGATGGCGAGGCCGGCGCCCTCGGCGTCGGCGACCGCCTGCATGTCGGCGATCTCCTCGCGCGCGCGGGTGACCGCCGCCCGCCATACCTTGCGGAGCAGCGCCATCGCCGCCTCGGGCGTCCGCGCCAGGTTGTCGTCGATGATCCAGTGCGCGTGGCTCGGGAAGCCGAGCAGGCGGGCCTTCTCGGCGCGCAGCGCGACGATCTCGGGGATCAGCGGGCGGTTGTCGTGCTCGCCGTCGTGCTCGCCGCGGCTGACCCACATCCGCCAGCCGCGCTCGCGCAGATCGCGCCGCGTCGAGTAGACCAGGAACGGCTCCATCGCCGAGCGCGTGTTCGCGATCCGCCAGCCGGGCTGGCCGTGGGCCGCCGCGGCCTCGCGGGCGGCGGCGCGCAGCGGCTCGGGCAGCCCGGCGAGCTCGGCGTCACTGGTCAGCTCGAGCGCCTGGCTCTCCTCGTCGGCCAGCACGTTCTGGGCGAACCGGGTGTACAGCGTCGCCAGCTGCGCGTTGATCTCGGCGAGCCGGGCCTTGTCGGCGGCGCCGAGCGCCGCGCCCTGGCGCTCGAAGTTGCGGTAGGTGACCTCGACCAGCCGGACCTGCTCCGCGGTCAGGTCCGCGGTGTGCCGGCCGGCATGGACCGCCTGGATCCGGGCGAACAGCGCCGCGTTCTGGACGATCTCGTCGGAGAACGCCGCGAACACCGGCGCCATGTCCTGCTCGATCTGCCGGACCTCGGCGCTCGACATCGTCGATGTGTAGACCCCGAACACCGCGCTCGCGCGGCGCAGCGGCTGGCCGGCGCGCTCGAGGGCGCCGATCGTGTTGTCGAACGACGCCGGCTCCGCGCTCGCGGCGATCGCTGCGATCTCGGCGCGGTGGAGGTCCATCGCCGCGAGCAGCGACGGCTGGAACTCGGCGACCTTGACGTCATCGAACCGCGGGAATCCCCCGTGCGGGCCGGTCCAGGGAGCGAGCAGCGCATGTTCCGTCACGGGGTGTCCTTTCGTAGGGGCGGTGCGCGATGGTCGCGCCGCTGATGCGATCAGCGCTTGCGGCCGCGGGGCTTGTCGCCACCGTCGAGCTGACCGACCTTGGCCGGCGGCGCGGGCCACAGCCCGACGACCGCGAGCGGGATCGCCGGCCACAGCAGCGGCGCGAGCAGCGGCTGGGTCAACACGCCGACGAGATCGAGCACCAGCAGCAGCGCCAGCATCGCGAGCCGGCCGCGCGCGTACCCACGCGACCGGGCCGGCATGAACAGCACGACCAGATCGAGCGGCAGGAGCACCAGGCAGGTCTCGTTCCACCGGATGTAGGGCAGCGGGCTGAGGATCGCCAGCGCGGTCAGCACGGTGCCGAGCAGGACGTACGGGATCACGGCGATGGCGAGCCCGGCGCGCTGGCCGCGGCCGAGCAGGCGCGTGATCCACGCCGGCGCGGTCAGCAGCAGGATGACGAGCACGAACCCCACCCGGCCGCTCGGGCCGTCGGTCTGCGCCGGCGGTCCCTGGCGCTCGTAGAGCGTGATCGGCTGGATCCCCCACAGCCGGGTCACCGCCTCGCGCAGGTACTGCGGCAGGAACATCCGCTCGTGGTAGGTCGGCACGCGGTCGGTGACGCGGCCCATCGCGATGTCGGTGATCACGAGCGGCAGCGTGTCGGGCACGGGATCGGGCATCTGCAGGCCGTGGAACCCGTCGCGGGCGAGGTCGCGGAACGTCTTGCCGTCGGTCGGCTCACGCATCGCCGAGAGCTTGCCGCCGGTGGCATCGTCGAGGATGTCGCGCACCCGGGTCGTGCAGTTGTCCCAGAAGTGATCGTAGGCGTAGTACTTGTACGGCTCCTGGATGTCGTGCTCGAGCTTGGCGATGACCTTGTCCTTCTGCTCGCGGGTCAGCGGCAGCGGCTGGACCCAGATCGTGCGATCGGTGTGCTTGTAGATCCACAGCATGTTCTCGATCGAGTCCTTGCCGACCCAGAAGCTGCCGGTGCCGCGGAAGAACCCCCACGCCATCCCGACCGGGTGGCTGAAGTCGCCGATCCCGTAGTTGTAACAATCATGGCGCTGGTCGTCGTACAGCACGCACAGCGCGATGTGGCCGTGGCGCTCCCAGATCAACGAGCCGACGCCCATCGTCACCAGCTCGATCACCGGCTTGTCCTGGTACAGCTTCACGACCTCGGGCGGGACCTCGCGCGGGCGGTCGGGGGCAGCGGAGGCGCGCCCGGACAGCGCAGCGCACAGGAACGCGGCCGCCAGCGCGGCGAGACGTCGGGTCATCGTCGGGGATCTTACGACACCCAGTGCCAGCGCGCACGGGTCGACGTGCCGAGCACCAGCTCGGTGTCGCCGGTGAGCTGGATCAGCCGCGCCTTGGGCTGGTCGACCTCGCGGGTGCCGTTGAGGCTGGCGGTGTCGATCGCCAGGATCGCGTCGTCGACCTGGATCAGGAGCGCGTGGACCCGCGACAGCGACGGGTCGTCCGCGAGCTGGGCGTTGTTGCAGCGCGCGTAGCGGCCGATCAGCACGCCGTCGCGCAGCTCGTCGTGACCGATCCGGATCGTGCCGCGGCTGCGCGGGCTGATCAGCTCCAGGGTGCCGGCGATGTCGCCGCTGTCGACCAGGCCATCGGTGGTGTCGCGCGGGCCGTGGGTGCGGATGATCAGGCTGCGGTGAGTGGCCGCGCTCGCCAGGCTTGGCAGGTGTGGCACGCGCGGCGAGCGGCGCACCGAGCCGTGCGGGGTCTTCTCGAGCTCGTCGAAGTACACGCGCTCGGGCAGGAATGCCCAGGCGTCCTGCGCGCTGGCCGGCCAGTCCGTCGGATCGCCGAGCGGCATGATGAACAGCGCGTAGCCGCCGCAGCGCAACAGGCCCGGGCCCTCGCAGCGCAGGCCGCGCAGCGAGCGATCGTTCTCGTCGGTGAACCCGTCGGTAGTGCGCAGGTCGAGCACGCGGTAACGCACGTTGGCGCCGGGCCGCCAGTCCTGCACCGGATCGAGCACGACGCACAGGTGGCGCAGCGCGAGCCGGGCGTGGGCGTTGAGGTACAGATCGCACTCGTCGTGGCGGCCGGTGATCGCGGCGACGTGGCGCTGGACGCGGGCGAGCAGCCGGACCAGCCCCATCGGCCGGCCGGTGACCTCGTCGACGGCGACCAGCGCGACGCCGGGCTCGGCGACCTCGCGGCAGCGCTCTGCGAATCCGGCGTACGACGAGATGAACAGCTCTCGGAATGCGCGTCGCGGGCGGGTCGCCGACGACGGCTGCAGGCAGGTGACGTTGTTGTTGCCGCCGCCGCGAATCTGGTCAGCCCACAGATCGACCCCGATGGTCTTCATCGAAGTCCGGGCCCCCGCATAAGCCGACGTTAGCAGAGACTGAGCCCGCGCGCGGCATTCGTTGGGGTAGCGTGTTGCGTGAGATCGCGTGGAGTGGGAAACACGGGCATGTCTGCGCACTGCGCCATCCTGGCGCTCCTGATCGCCTGTCACAGCTCTTCCTCGTCGATGTCGCCCGGATCCGGGACAGCCGAGACAGCCGTACCGGTGGCGTCGGCCGCAGGGTCCGAGCCGCCGGCGCCCGGCACGCAGCAAAACACGACACCGCCTCCCGCAAATCGCCTACCTGAGCCGACATTGCCGACGACACCGGGGACATCGGCGCCCGCGCCGACCCCGCCCGCAGCGCCGGCGGGCGGGGAGAGATCTTTGCCAGCCGCACCTCCCGGATCTGCGGAGCCCGCCGGTGGGTCCAAGGCGCCCGGCATCGAGGAGGCATGCGGAGCCGGCGATCGCTGCGCGCCGGGGCTGACCTGCGTCAGCTACTACGGCTTTGCCGGTCCGCGCGGACCCCAGTTCAAGACGTGCGAGATCCGCTGCAGGGATGATTCTGTCTGCCCCAAGGGCAGGAGCTGCGTCACGGTGTCCGACGGCCCGGGCCGGGTCTGCCGCTAGCTTCGTTGGCTCGTGGGCACTCGATCTTCTCGAGCCCTTCTCGAGCCTCGCTCAGATCGGCCGACCGCGATCGCGCGGCGCTCAGGTCTTCTTGAGCGTCAGCGCCATCTGGATCACGAGCTCGTTCTGGACGATGGCCTCCTTGGGGTTCGGCGAGTCCTTGCCGACCTTGAAGTCGAGTCGCGAGAACGCCGTCTCGCTCTTGATCCGGATGCTGTCGGCCGTCTGACCGACGACGTCGAACGTCACCGGGTACTTCCTGGTGATGTCGCGGAACTTCACCGTGGCCTCGGCGGTGAACGTCTTGTCCGCCTTCTTCTTCACCTTGTCGATGTCGACGGTGATCTTGGGGAACTTCGAGGTGTCGAGGAAGTCGGGGGTGTTGAGGTGCGCGTCGCGCTTCGCGGAGTCGGTCTTGAGGCTGGTGGCGTCGATCTCGATCGTCGCCTTGCCGCCCTCGATCTTCTTCGGATCGAAGGTCGCCTTCGTGACCTTGAACGCGGTGAACTGGACGTGCACCGGATCGGTGGGCTTGGCCTCGGCATGCTTTGCCAGCACGACGATCGAATCAGGCTCGGAATCGGCGGCGAGCGCCCGGCCGGCCGGAACGGACAGCGCAGACGCAGCGAGCACGGTCGACAGGAACAGTAGCTTCAACAGTTTCATGGTCAGCTCCATGCGCCGGATCGTCGGAACGTCAGCCGCCGGTGTGGCGCATCACCAGCGACACCTGGATGGGAATCTGTTCGCCGTCGAAGTCGCCGGCGTCCTTGGCGAGGGCGGTCTGCTTGATCACCACGGGGAACTCGGCCTTGACCAGCAGCACGTCGCCCCCAGGACCCCCGGGATCCGCGATCTGGAGCCGCGCCAGCGCGGCCGGGTCCACCTTCTTCATCGTGCCGGTCACCTCGATCGAGTGGGTCCCGCCGATCAGGCCGAGCGTGCCGTGCGCGCGGAACCGGATCGCGTTGGGTCCGTCCTGGCTCGCCGCGATCACGCGATCGAGCGTCACGGTGATCCTCGGGAACTGCTTGGTGAGCAGATATTCCTCGCGCGCGTGGGTCGAACGCAGCTCGTTCCCGGTGTCGACCGAGGTCGCATCGACGCTGACCTCGGCGGTCACCGGCCGGGTGAAGTCGTGCGGGTCGCCCTGCCAGCTGCCCTGGATGCCCCCCCGGATGCCGGCGCCGAATCGCGCGTCGAACGTCTCGTGGCCCGCCGACAGCCGCGCGGTGATCGATGTGCCGGTGTGCGCGACGACCTGGTAGCGCCCGGCGGGGGCGTCGATGATCCCGACGATGCCGGACTCGATGCCCTGGATGGTCGCGGCGGGCAGCGTGTCGAGCCCGCCCGGCGGCCCGCCGCCGCGGGCGAACGCGAGGACCGGCAACGCCAGGGGCAGCGCGCCGGCCAGCCAGGCCGCGCCGCGCAGCGCGGTGGTGCGGCGGCCGAGCCGGGCCTCGCGCCGGCGGATGATCCAGCCGGCGACCGCGATCGCAGCGCCGATCGCGACGATCGCGGCGCACGCATCGAGGCCGAGCCAGATCGGGTGTCGCGTGCTGATCTGCCAGCCGAGATCCGGATCTGGAATGTAGAACCGCTTCGCGACTGCCGTGTACACGTTGCCGGATCCCTGGATCCACCAGCGCACCAGCGCGGCGGTCAGCGCAGCGATCGGCAACACCACCGGCGCGAACGGCGAACCCACGAGCCTTGGGTAACCTGTTCTCCGTCGCGATGCACTCGGACGGCGCGAAACATTGTGTTGCGTCCGTCGGAGATCACGCCGCGGAACCTCGAACTGCGACGCAGCGTCGCATGGGGTCGGCCGCCGGGTGCTACTCGGCCAGCCCCCGGTACAGCCCCGGCCGGCGGTCGCGGAAGAACCCCATGCTGGTGCGCAGCCGGCGGATCTGCGTGAGGTCGAGCCGGGCCAGCGCGATGCCGGCGTCGGTCCGGCCGAGCTCGGCGAGCTTGTCGCCGCGCGCGTCGGCGATGAACGAGCTGCCGTAGAACGTGATCGCGCCGGGGCCGTCGCCCTCGGTGCCGATCCGGTTGGCCGCGACCACGCCGACCGCGTTGGCGACCGCGTGGCCGATCATCACGCGCTGCCAGGCGTCGCGGGTGTCGAGCTCGGGCTCCTCGGGCTCCGAGCCGATCGCCGTCGGATAGAACACCACGTCGGCGCCGGCGAGCGCCATCGCGCGCGCGGCCTCGGGGAACCACTGGTCCCAGCAGATCGCGACGCCGATCGTGCCGAACCGGGTCGCGAACGCGCGGAACCCGGTGTTGCCCGGCTTGAAGAAGAACTTCTCCTGGTAGCCCGGGCCGTCGGGGATGTGGCTCTTGCGGTAGACGCCGAGCGCGCGGCCGTCGGCGTCGAACACGGCGATCGAGTTGTAGTGCTCCGGCCCCGCCTGCTCGAAGAACGACACCGGGATCACCGCGCCGAGCTCGGCGGCGAGCCGCTGGAAGTGGCGCAGCGTCGGGTGGTCCTCGGCGGGCCGCGCGCGCGAGAAGTCCGCCTCGCGCTGGGTGCGGCAGAAGTAGTGGCCCTCGAACAGCTCGCTCGGCAGCACGATCTGCGCGCCGCGGCCGGCCGCCTCGCGGCACAGCTCGGTCACCCGGGCGACGTTGCCGGCGACGTCGTCGGTCAGCGCGGTCTGCAGGGCGGCGACGGTGACTTCCATGCCGCGCACTCTACCCGATCGCCGACGGGACCCGCGGCTGCTGCTGGGTCGTGCAGTGGAACGCGCCGCCGCCGACCAGCACCGGCTTGCCGGGAACGCCGATCACGCGCCGGGTCGGGAACATCGCCTCGATCGCGCGGACCGCGGCGGCGTCGGAGGCGACGCCGTAGGTCGGCACCACCACCACGGTGTTGGCGATGTAGAAGTTCATGTAGCTCGCCGGCATCAGGTTGCCGGCGGCGTCCTCGACCGCGCCCGGCGACGGCACCGTCACGACCTCGAGCCGGTCCTCGCCGGCGGTTCGCGCCGCGTCGAGATCGGCGAGGATCCCGGCGAGCGCGTCGCGGTTGGGATCGCCGGGCGCCGGCTCCATGCACGCGACCACGCCGGGCATCACGAACCGCGCCAGCGTGTCGATGTGGCCGTCGGTGTGATCGTTGATCAGGCCGCGATCGAGCCACACGACGCGCTCGGCGCCGAGCGCCCAGCGCAGCCGCGCGTCGAGCGCTGCCTGGTCGAGCCCGGGGTTGCGCGCGCCGCCGAGCAGGCACTGCCGCGTGGTCAGCAGCGTGCCCTCGCCATCGGGCTCGACCGCGCCGCCCTCGAGCACGAAGTCGAACGCGGCGCCGCGCACGCCGGCCCGCGCGACCACGTGCCCCGCGACCTCGGGGTCGCCCGGCATCACGTACTTGCCGCCCCAGCCGTCGAACTGGAACCGCGCCGCCGCCAGCTCGCCGGGCTCGCCCGCTGCGCCCGGGCGGGTCACGAAGATCGGCCCGGTGTCGCGCAGCCACACGTCGCCGTAGCGCAGGCGGTGGAACCGCACGCCGGCGACCGCCGGGCCGAGCAGCGCGCGCGCCGCGGCCTCGTCGCCGGCGTCGCGCACCAGCAGCTCGACCCGCTCGCCGCGCGGCCGGCCGCCCTCGAGGTCGACGATCGCCGCGACCATCGCCATCAGCCCGCGCTGCGGCGCCGCGAGGCCCTCCAGCCACTGGTCCGGATCGTGCGGCCACGCGGTCCACACCGCGTCGTGCAGCTCCCATTCTGCCGGCATTCGAAACATCAGGCCGGTTCTTACCAGAACTCCGCGCCGGGCTCAGCTCCACGGATCGGAGGGCGGATCGACCGGGGCGGGGCGGCCGCGGCGCGCGGCGATGAACGCGGTGGCGAACGCGTGGGCCGACGGGAACCGGCGGCGCGGGTCCTTGGCCATGGCGATCGCCAGCACGCCCTCGATCACGGGGGAGACCCGGCCGAGCGCGCTGGGCCGCACCGGCGCCGCGTGGACGACCTGGTAGACCAGCTCGGACAGGTCGCGGCCCTTGAACGGCGAGCGGCCGGTCAGGCAGCGGTAGGCGATCGCGCCGAGCGCGTAGACGTCGGCGGCGTGGGTGACCTGGCCGCCCGACGCCTGCTCGGGCGCCATGTACTGCGGCGTGCCGACGATGCCCTCGCCGGTCAGCGTGCCCTCGCTGCCGAGCAGCTTGGACACGCCGAAGTCGAGGATCTTCCAGGTCGCGCCGGCGTGGAAGAACAGGTTGTGCGGCTTGAGATCGCGGTGGACGACGCCGGCGATCCGGGCGGTCTCGAGGCCGCGCGCGACCTGGTCGATCATCGCGACCAGCTCGTCGGACGGCAGCCGGGTCTCGGCGCGCAGCCGGGTCGCGAGGTCGGTGCCGTGCAGGCGCTCCATCGCGAGGTACGGCACCGGCGCGTCGGGCCGCGACAGCTCGAACACGCGGACGATGTGGGGCGACTCGAGCCGCGCCGCGACCGCCATCTCGCGGTGGAACCGCTCGACCAGCGTCGAGCTCGCGGTCGAGCGCGCGTTGAGCAGCTTGACCGCGGCCGGCGTGCCGTCGCTGCGCATCGCCTCGTAGACCTCGCCCATCGCGCCGCGGCCGAGCACGAGGCCGAGCTTGAAGTTGCCCATCACCTGGTGGGTCCACCGGCCCTCGTTGGCGTGGTTGGCCCGGCGCGCCTGGTCGACGACCTCGGCGAGCGCCTGCTCCTTGTCGCCGATCACGCGCATCGCATGCTGGAGGTCGGCGAGCGCCCGGGCGTTGAGGCTGCGCGCCCACCGGCCCAGGCCGTAGCCCGAGGCCATGAAGCCGCAGACCAGGAGCTCGGCGATCCACAGCTGGTGGCGCTCGGCGAACTGGCCGGTCAGGATGCCGCGATCGGTGGTCCAGCCCAGGATGATCGGCAGCGCGATCGCGAGGTGGCCGCCGATGCCGATCACCGCGGTCGCGATCGCCGGCCAGCGCAGCTTGCCCAGCGAGATGAACACCAGGGCGAGCATGTTGACCATGACCACGGCCGAGTACGGGCCGAAGTACAGGATCGCGGGGATGAAGCCGGCGTTGGACAGCAGCCACAGGACGCCGACCGGGACCGGGCGGTAGAGGTCGGGGCTGGTGGTCAGGTAGAGCAGCACGACGTTGCACGACCCGAGCAGGCTGACCCCGATCCAGAACAGCTGGCGGTAGGTCGGATCGCCGCCCAGGAAGGTCGATAGCGCGATCGCGCCGATCGACGCGAAGATCCCGAAGATGTGGAACGACCGCATCCGCCACAGGTCGGTGCGATCGAGCGCCTCGGCCGCGGTCGTGACCTGGCGCGTGGCGGTCCCCAGCGATGGCCGGGCGTCCTGCTCCGGATTGCGCGATCCGGTGGCGACGTCGATCCCACGGGAGACCTGGCCCCCCGCGCCGCCAGCCAGGCCGGCAGGGTCCCCACCCCCGATCTCCTCGCCTCGCTCGTCGACCGCCTGGCCCGGCGGGTTGCCCATGGCGTGGGGCGAAGCTGCCTGGGTGCCAACCTCCGTCGGGGCCGGGTCGGCCTGTGTGGCGTCGGACAGCACCGCCGCGATACTAGCGCGTCTTGCCGCCGGGTCCGGAATGTTCTGCAGCGGACAAACGCTCGCGGAAACCGACACTTCGAGCGCCGCGGCCGGGGTGGAGCGGGGGCGAGCGGACGCGCAGCGCAGCGGTCCGTCGCCCCTGCGGTATGGTCGCGCGCGATGCAAGGCCGTCATGTCGTGGTCACCGGCGGGAAGGGGGCGCTCGGAGGCGCCGTGGTCGCCTGGCTGGAGGCCAGGGGCGCGATCGTCCATGTCCCGGACATCGCCACCGTGGACCTGTCGAACGAGGCGCAGGCCACCGCGTACTACGCCGCGCTCCCGCCGCTGTGGGCGTCGATCCAGCTCGCCGGCGGGTTCGCGATGGCGCCGCTCGCCGCCACCTCGCTGGCGGACTTCGAGCACCAGTGGCGGATGAACACGGTGACCTGCTTCCTGTCGTGCCGCGAGGCGGTGCGCTCGATCCGTCGCGCGGGCGGCGGCGGCCGGATCGTCAACGTCGCCGCCCGTCCGGTGGTCGTGCCGGTGCCGGGCATGGCGGCGTACGTGGCGTCGAAGGCCGGGGTCGCGGCGCTGACCCAGGCGCTGGCCGCCGAGCTCGCCGGCGACGGCATCCTGGTCAACGCGGTGCTGCCGTCGATCATCGACACGCCGGCCAACCGGGCGGCGATGCCGTCGGCCGACCACGCGGCGTGGCCCAGGCCGGCGGAGATCGCCGAGGCCATCGGGTTCCTGGCGTCGCCCGGCAACGCGCTGACCTCCGGGGCGCTGGTCCCCGTGTACGGCCGCGCCTGATGTCATATCCATGACTTGACGCGCACGGCAAGGCGCGTAACTCGCGCGCTCGGTACAACGTACTATAGAGCACCGGCTGCCGCCGCCTGATCGGCTACGCTGCCCGGCGCAAGGAGGACCTGTGCGCGACCCCCGCCGACCCGACCTCGAACGTTATCCCGAGCTGCAGAAGGCCTGGGATCGCCGGCAGTTCATCCGGTCCGCCGCGGTCGGCACGGCGTTCATGGCGTTCGGCGGCGCGCTGGTGCGCATCGCCGGGAACGACCTGACCAAGGAGGCGCGCGCCGAGAAGCGATCCGATGGCAAGAACCGGCTGCCACCCGGGCAGCGCACGCTGCAGGCGCTGCGTCCGATGGGCGGCGCGGAGGGCGATGGCGAGGCCCGCAACTTCCGGCTGCGGGTCCACGGCGCGGTCAAGGCGCCGTTCGAGATCGACTACGCCGGCCTGCTCCAGCTGCCGCAGGTCGAGAAGCAAGCCGACGTCCACTGCGTGACCGGCTGGTCGCTGCTCGGCGGGGTGTGGAAGGGCGTGCAGATCGCCACGCTCGCCGAGAAGGCGCAGGTCAAGTCGGAGGCGCGGTTCGTGATCTTCGAGGCCGCCCACGGCTACACGGCGAACGCGCCGCTCAAGGAGGCGACCGCCGACACCGCGCTGGTGACCTACCGGCTCAACGGCAAGCCGCTGGCGCTCCAGCACGGCGCGCCGGTGCGCGGCCTGGTGCCGGACCTGTACTTCTGGAAGAGCGCCAAGTGGATCACCGGCGTGCGGTTCGTCCGCAACGACGAGCCGGGCTACTGGGAGGTCCGCGGCTACAACAACCACGCCGACCCCTGGAAGGAAGAGCGATATGCCTGAGCGGGCGATCGACCCGGCCGAGGCCGGTCCGTCGATCGCCGCTTCCAGCCCCGCTCCAGCCTCCGCCACCGCCAAGCGGGCGGTGCGCGGCAAGATCGCCGCGGCGATCCGCAAGCGCTGGCGGGCCTGGCTGCGCGCGGTCCACCGCGATATCGGCTACCTCGCGGTCGGGTTCACCGTGATCTACGCGGCGTCGGGGATCGCGATGAACCACATCGACGACTGGGATCCCAACTTCCACGCCACCGAGCTCACGCGGAAGATCGCGCCGATCGACCCCGGGCTGAGTGACGCCGAGGCGACCCGGCGGATCGCCGAGGCCGCGGGCGCGGCCGGCGCGATCGACGACGTCTACCGCGCCGGTGACGAGGTCCGGCTGAGCTACCAGGACGGCACCAAGCTGACCGCGATCGGCGACACGCTGACCGTGCAGCGCCGGCGCGACCGGTTCTTCTTCCGGGTCGCCGACTGGCTGCACGCGACGCGCGGCAAGCAGGCCTGGAAGTTCATCGCCGATCTCTACGCGGCGATCCTGCTGTACCTGGCGATCAGCGGGATCTTCATGATCAAGGGCCGGCTCGGCCTGCGCTGGCGAGGCGCCGCGCTGATCGCGCTCGGGCTCGCCGCGCCGCTCGGCTACATCGTGCTGTCCGGCGGCCCGGGCGCGCAGCGCACCGAGCGCGTTGCGGCCCGGCCCGGCGAGGTCGATCCACCGGCCGGGGTGAAGCCGCCGCCGCGGCCGGGCGACAGCGCGAAGCCCGCCGAGGGCGCCGGGATCCGGCCGCTGCCGCCCGACGACAACGAGCCCGCCAAGGGCGCCGAGATCCGGCCGCTGCCGCCCGACGATGATCACTAGCGCATGGCGCAAGGGAGAACGCGGACACGCTCGGCTCGCCGTGGGCTGCTGCGCGGATGGGCGTCGGAGCCGCGCCCGCCGAATAACCGCCGACGCATGCGCGGACCGCCCTTGGTATGTGCGGGACAAGACCGGCCAATCGTAGTCACGGTCGCGGCGTCCGACCCCATCCTGCTCGCGGTCGCCCACGGCGGCCTCGCGTTGGCGTCTCGCGATCACACCTCGATCGCTGACGGTCACTTCCAGGTCAGCGGGAACACCAGCGACTGGCGGGTCCAGCCGACGCCGCTGGCCTTGGGCACCGTCTGCTCGACGCCCCAGAAGTAGCGCTCGCCGGTCGCGACGGCGGTCTCGGCGGCCTGCTTGGTGTTGAACGTGCCGTCGAAGCTCGCCGCGCCGGTGGCGGTCGGCGTCGACGCGAACCACGGATCGCCGATCTGGTTGCCCTTGCCGGCCATCGCGGTGCCGTAGACGTCGAGCCGGGTCGCCATCCCGCCGGTGGTGCCGAACGTGAACGCCGTCGGGGCGGTGGCGCTCGGCGGCGGCGCGGTGGTCACCGGGGCGAACTTCGCGTAGTCGGCGAACGCGACCTCGGCGGCGGGCACGGTCATGTCGGCGGTGAGCGGGAACGGCGTCGAGATCGAGCGCCGCACGATGCCGAGCGCTGCCGGGGTGAGCTGGGCGTCGGTCTTGGATTCGAACTCGGGGTGCTGGACCTGCACGCGGTACTGGCCGGCGGCAGCGGTCAGATCGTACGCACCGTCGGCGCCGGTGGTCACGCGATCGACGAAGAAGTGGTGCGACGACGCCTCGTCGCGCTCGAGCACCACCAGGTAGCCGGCGGCCGGGGCGCCGTTGAGGGTGACCGAGCCGCGCACGTGGTACATCGCCGGCAGTGCGCCGACCGGCACGGTGATCTGGCCGCACGGGTTGGGCTCGTTGGCGCTGAACGTCGGCGACTGCATCGGGCATGCGGCGAACACCGCAGCGGCCGGGTCGATCGCGTAGCGCGATGCGGTGGCGGCCTTGGCGCCGGCCGCGGCATCACCGACGATGTGGAACACGTAGAGGTACGAGCCCGGCGCCAGGGTCGCGGTGCCGGTGAACGTCCCGCCGCTCGGCGCGAGCGTCACCAGCGGCGCGGTCCAGTCCGTCGCCTGGCCGAACCCGCCGATCACCTCGACGGACTGCACGCCGTCCCAGCCCGGCGTGTAGCTGAACGTCACCGTCGACGCCGCGGCGTCGGGCGGGATCTCTGACGCGTCGGGGCCGGCGCCCGCGTCGGGAGTCTGCATGGCCGGCTGCGGGCTGGAGCACGCGGCGGCACCCAGCGCGATCGCCCAGCCCAGCGATCGAACGGAACATAGGCACTTGTTCAGGTTCATGCGGCGACCTTGCGCAAGCGCGGTGCCAGCCCAGCGCTCAGCGATGGCAGGCAGTTGGCGCCGAGCGACTGCCGGGACCAGCCGGCGCTGTGGGATCGCACCGACACCGGCTTGTCGGGAACAGCCGACAGCAGCTACGCCCGGCCCGACGTGCGCCGCCGGCGCCGCAGGGTGAGCATCACGACGCTCATCGCGATCGGTGCGCTGGGCGCGGCCCCGCCGCCGCAGCAGCCGCCGCGATACGGCCGCGCCGGGGAGGCGCCTGGCGGTGGGGGCGGCGGGACGCGGTCCGGAGCCGGGCGGTCGGGGGCCGGGGCGTCCGCGGCGACGGCGCAGTGCTCGTCGAGTGCGACGACCAGCGGGGCCGCCGGCATGCTGCCGCCGGGCTCGACGGTCACCGCGCAGGCGTCGCCGTCGGGGCGCGCGGTGAGCCGGGCCATGCCGCCGGTCGCCGGCGCGTCGAGCACGACGTGGCTGACCGCGCGGCGGCGCGGCGCGCGGTAGGACAGCGCGCCGGGGCGGGTCGGCCACACCACGACGGCGTCGCGCGGGCCGGTCAGCGCGACGCCGGACCAGCCGGGGCCGGACATCGGCTCGCTGGTCGCGCCGGCGCGCGGGCCGGTCGCGTCGATCACGTGCACCGCACGCGGCTCCGGGCCGGGGATCTCGGCGCGGTAGTCGGTGACCGGGAACCGCGCCGCGTCGCAGTTGCCGCGCTCGGTGCCGGGCTGGAAGCAGTCCTTGAGCGCGGTCCGGGCCAGCTTGCCGGCCGCGCCGTGGATCGCCAGCCGCGCGTCGCCGATCTGCGCGGTCGCGGTCCCGGCCGCGTCCACCGCAAGGGCGCCCGGCACGCGGAACCGCAGGTACATGTGGCGGTCGGCGTCGCCGGTGACCGCGCGGTCGACGATCACCAGCTGGGCGTCGCGGCCGCCGGCGCCGGGCACCAGCACGAAGTCGCGCAGCGCCTCGCGGACGTCGCTCGGCCGGTCCTGGAACCGGAACGCGTCGCTGTAGTCGCAGCGCGCGGCGACCACGCCGCCGGCGGTCTGGGTCGCCCACACCCAGTGCACCGCCGCGCCCCACGCGCCCTGGCTCGGCTGGTACGGCCCGGGCAGCTGGGCGGATCGCACGGCCGGCGCGTTGCCGGTCAGGGTCGACAGCGAACCGTACGGCGACGGATCGACGATCAGGTCGGCGGCGCCGCGCGACAGCACGAAGTTGCCGGCGTTGGGGCTGCGGTGATCCAGGCCGCTGGTCCGCGCGCACTCGGCGACGAACCAGATCGCGTGCGGGTCCCAGCCGGTGCGGGTGAACACGGTCGCGGTCCCGGCGGCGCGGTAGAAGGTCGGCCACGCCGCGCGCGGCACCAGGGCCGGAGGCTCGCCGATCGTCGCCAGCGCGTCGTAGAGCAGCGAGTCCTGGTCGCCGAGCTTGAGCCGCGACAGCTCGCCCCTGGCCCACCGCCGGGTCAGCGGGCTGGCGTCGCCGAGCGCGATCGCCGCCAGGCTGATCGCCGACGGCTCCATGTACGCCGCCTCGCTGTCGAAGTCGCCGCCGGCCCACAGCCGGTCGCTCGGGGTCAGCGCGTAGACGTGGCGGCGCAGCACGCTGTCGAGCCAGCCGGTCGCGCCGTCGACCCGGACGCCGTGGGCCCGGACGATGCGTGCGCCGAGCGCGTACTCCGCGATCGCGAGCGGCGCGTACTGCCAGCCCTCGTCCCAGTCGCCGCCGTCGAGCGGACCGCCGGGCGCCCACGCGGCTGCCATCTCCTGGCCCCACATCCGGTCGGCGACGTCGCGCCACAGCGCGCGGCCGGCGTCACCGGCCTCGCCGGCCTGGGCGATCGCGATCATCGTCGCCGCGATGAGGTAGCCGGCGTGGTAGTTGCTGCCGGGGTCGTGCGGGTGGTACCCGCTGTGCTCGAACCACGCCAGCCAGGCCGCCCAGCGCCGCCGGGCGCGGGCCTGGAGCTCGGGCGTCATGCCGGGCGCATCGTGCAGCCAGTCGTAGGCGAGCGCGGTGTACGGGCCGAGGTTGCGGATCGCGTAGCCGGCGTCGCGGTTGGCGGCCGCATCGCCGCCCTTGCCGTCGCCGACGGTGTCGAGGTCGTCGATCAGCGCGGTGAAGTAGCGCAGCGCGGTCCGGGCGTGGCCCGGCTCGCCGGTCGCCGCCCACGCGACCAGGCAGGCCTGCAGCATCTTCTTCCACTCCGAGCCCATGTACTGCGCCCCGGCGTGCTCGCGCGTGCTGCGATCTCCGTCGCATACCGCGATCGAGCCGACGATCGGACCATGGCCCTCCTTGCTCCGCGCCCGCCATGCTGCGCGCAGCTCGGCATCGAGCAGCATGCGAGGGTGCGGACCGCCTGGCTCGGGCGGCGCCGCGCGCGCCGGAGCCGCCCACGCCCACAGCCAGCATGCAAGCCCGATCAACCAGGTCGTCCGCGCCGCGATACGCACCTGCGGAAACGTAGCATCGGGCATGCCCGCACGAGGCGGCGCCGGCCGCGCGCGATCGCACAGCGGGTGGGCGCGTTCGCTCGGTGGGCCGTCCGGCACGGCGGCTCGCCGCGCCAGCGGGCGCGGGGACGGACCTCCGTACTCACGCATACGAAGCTGCCGGTCGTATGTCGCGTGCGAAGCGCTGCACCGGGTGACGCGCCGCCGCGCGGGCGAGGGACGGGAGCGCCCCGGTCGCCGCCTTCGCGGCTGCATCGGCGAGCGGTCAGGCCAGTCGCCCGGCGAGCGCCGCGCGAAGATTGCCCCGCAGGTGGCTTGCGGTGCCGCGTGCCGGCACGGGACGATGGGTCGAGCGTTCCATCATGCTCTACAACCTGCACCTGCTGCGCGTGATCGCAGCGCTCGGCGTCGTGTACTTCCACACCACCTCGGTCGCCGGGCTCAAGCTCGACTGGGACGTGGGCAGCCGCGGCGTCGACGTGTTCTTCGTGATCAGCGGCTTCATCATCGCGTACATCGGCACCAGCAAGCCGGAGCAGTTCTTCCTGCGCCGGCTGATCCGCGTCGTGCCGTTCTACTGGGCCGCCACCGCGTTCGTGTTCGCGATGGTGTCGGTCGCGCCCAGGATGTTCCACACCACGACGGCGAGCGTGCCGCACCTGATCGCGTCGCTGCTGTTCTTCCCGCACCCGGGGGCCGACGGCGAGATGCAGCCCACGCTGATCCTCGGCTGGTCGCTCAACTACGAGATGTTCTTCTACGTGTGGTTCGCGATCTCGCTGCGGATCTCGCAGCGCTGGTCGGCGATCCTGTGCGCGGGCTGGCTGATCGCGGTGATGCTCGCGATCGACGTCGCGCGCAGCGCGAACCCGGTGGCCGCGTTCTACGCCCGGCCGATCGTGCTCGAGTTCTGCTACGGCCTGGTCGCGTTCTACGTGTTCCAGTGGTGCAGCGCGCGGCGCGACGAGCTCGCCCGGCTCCCGGGCCTGCAGGGCGCGCTCCTCGCGTTGCTGATCGGCGGCCTGGTCGCGATCGTCCTCGGCGAGGAGTACTACCGCGACGTCTACCCCCGCTACCTGATCGCCGGGATCCCGTCGTTCTTCGTGGTGACCAGCGCGCTGCTGCTCGAGCGGCTGTTCGGGCTGTCGACCAAGAACCGCGTGATCTTCCTGCTCGGCGAGGCGTCGTACATCATCTACCTGGTCCACCCGTACATCGTGTTCAGCGTGCTGCGCGTGGTCGCGCGCGGCGCCGCGGCGTGGTCGCCGCCCGCGATCGCCGCCCTGATCGTCGGGCTGCTCGTCCTGGTCAGCGCGGTCGCGATCGCGATCCACGTCTGGTTCGAGAAGCCGGTGATGGCGTTCCTGCGCGCGCGCTTGACGTAGCGCTCGCGCCCAGCATCGTCGTCCATGGGCCGAGCATGGAAGCCGCGGCGGGGCGACGCACGCCCCGCGCATCCTCCGGGGTCCGCGGCGGCCGCGGCTGGCCGCGGCGCAGCGCGGCGGCTAGCTTCCCGGGATGCGGCCCGATCTCCCGCCTGCGATCGCCGAGGCGGTCGCGCGCTGCGAGCGGCCGAGCCTGGTGTTCGACCTGGCGCAGATCGACGCGAACCTCGCCGCGATCGCCCGCGCGGCGCGCGGCGCCGAGGTCACCGCGCTGTTCGCGGCCAAGTCGTTCCCGCACCCGGCGGTGCGGGCGCTGGCCGCGGCCCACCTCGCCGGGTTCGATGCCGCGTCGCCGGCCGAGGTCGGCGAGGTCTGCGACGCCTGTGCGACCGGGGCGCGGCCGGGCGGCGGCGCGGTGCTGTCGATCGCCGATCCGAGCGGCCGGGCGGCCGGCGCCGCGGCGCGCTGGCGAGGCCGGCTGATCGTGAGCTGCGAGACCGCCGAACAGATCGCCGCAGCGCCGCCCGGCGCCGAGATCGCGATCCGGATCTCGGCGTCGCTGGCCGGCCGCGATCCGGCGATCGGCGCCGTGCAGGACGGCAGCGGCCACCGCCGCTCGCGGTTCGGCCTCGACGTCGATCCGGACCGGCTGCGCGCGGCGATCGGCGAGCTGGCGCGCACGGCAGGATCGCGCCCGGTCGGCCTGCACGTCCACCACGGCGCCGTCGCGGCCACCACCGGCGAGCGGTTCGCCCGGGCGGCGCGCGATGCGTGCGGCGCCGCCGCGGACGCCGGCGTGACGCCGCGGTTCCTCAACCTCGGCGGTGCGTGGCACGCGCTCCCCGACCTGGCGGACGCGCTCACGCAGGTCCGCGCCGCGCTGCCGCGTCCGGTCGAGCTGATCATCGAGCCCGGCCGGCGGATCGCCGAGGCGGCCGGCTTTGCGTGCGGCCGGATCGCCGCGGCACGCGAGCTCGACGATCGCGCGCTGCGGGTCCTCGAGCTGTCGCGGAGCTGCCACCTGCGCTGGAGCCAGCCCGAGCTGGTGGCGCCGCCGCCGCGCACCGGCGCCGGCCGCCGCGTGCTGTTCGTCGGCCCGACCTGCTACGAAGACGACGTGCTGGGGGAATGGACGACCGAGCCAGGTCGGTTCGCGGCCGGCGGGCGTGTGGTGCTGCGCCACATCACCGGCTACGCCGTCGCGTGGAACACTGGCTTTGCCGGGATCGCGCCGGCGGACGTCGTGATGGTGGAGTAGTACGTGGCCCGCAAGTGTGGTCCGCGCGGGCGGGCGGTGCTAGGACGACCGTGCGATGAGGAGCATCGAGCTTCCATGCACGGGAGCGGCGTATCCAGCGGGGGCGGAACGAAAGCCGGCCCGCAAAGCGCTGGCTCCGAGTTGACACGCCCAGCAATCCGCATGCTTAGAATGCGGGCTAGGAACCCGATATGCGCAGTGCAAGCGTCGACGAATCGCTTCTCCTGAACCCCTGGGCGAACCCCTGGACGACCCCCTGGGCGGCAGCTTCGCCCAAGCGCATCAGCCAGGACGAGGAGGAGGACGAGGACAAGGACGAAGACGACGAGGAGGACGAGGACGAGGAGACCTCCGACCAGGGCGACGACGAGGGCGACGAGGACGACGACGACGACGACGACGACGACGACGACGAGGATGATGACGACGAGGGCGAGGGCGAGGACGACGAGGACGATGACGAAGAAGAGCCCGACGACGACGAAGCGGCGAGCGGCTCGGTCGGCGGCGTGGCGGAGTGGAGCGGCGAGGAGGAGGAGGAGGACGAGGAGTGGAAGGAGGAGGATGAGGACGAGAAGGACAAGGACGAGGACGAAGCCGGCGGCTGGCGCGACGGCACCGAGCCGCCGTGGGGCAAGGATGAGGAGGACGACGAGGACGACGACGACGAGGATGAGGAGGACGACGAGGACGACGAGGATGAGGACGACGACGAGGAGCGGGACGACGACGACGAGGACGACGAGGCAGCGGCCGCGAAGAAGCGCGTGAAGCCGATCCTCCCCGAGGACAAGGAGGACAAGGAGGACGAGGACGACGACGAGGAGGAGGAGGAGGACGAGGAGCGCGACGTCTACGAGGAAGACGAGCGTCCGCGCCGCGGTCCGCTCCCGCCGCGCCCGGCCAAGCCGCTGCCGCAGCCCAGCAAGCCGATCATCGTGCCGGCCAAGCCGAACGCGCCCGCGCCGGCGGCCAGGCCGGTGATCTCACCGTCCACTCCGGCCGCTCCGCCTGCGGCTTCCCCCCCGCCACCGTCGGCTCCGCCCCCGGCGCCGGCTCCTTCCCCGTCGGCCAAGGCGCCCTCGCCCGCCGCTCCGGCCTCCGCTCCGGCCAGGCCGGCCGCCAAGGCGCCCGCCAAGCCCGCGGCCAAGCCAGCCGCCAAGACACCGGCCAAGCCGGCACCGGCGGCCAAGGCGCCGGCCAAGCCCGCGGCCAAGCCTGCTGCCAAGAAGCCTGCGGCCAAGGCGCCGGCCAAGAAGAAGTGACCGCGGGGCCTAGAAGCCCTTGTAGCGCAGGAAGATCGGCAGCACGACGCCGATGTACGCGCCGCAGATCGCGACGATGATGAAGAAGTCGCGCCAGACCAGCTGCACGCGGAACGACGGCATGTGGTACCGGATCGCCGAGCTCCACGCGCCGATCAGCGCGAAGAAGATCCACAGCACCGGGTGGTAGCAGAACGACAGCGTGTTGATCTGGAACACGATGCCGGCCATCGACGCGACCAGCGACAGTCCCCAGGTGGTCGCCGCGTCGCTCCCGGGCACGTTGCGCAGCCCGCGCAGCCCGACGACCAGCGTCTTGAAGCTCAGGTAGATCAGCGCGACGAACAGCACGAAGCCCGGGAACCCGAGCTCGGCGAACGCGAGCACGTACGAGTTGTGCGCCGTCAGGTAGTGGTGCTCGGCGAACTGCCGGGCGCCGACCCCGAACACCGGGTTGCCGCGGAACATCGAGAGACCGGTCGACCACGCCTCGTAGCGCTCCAGCGTCGACTGGTCGGCATTCTCGCCGCTCCGCCCGCCGAGCAACAGCACCGGCAGCGCCACCGCCAGCGCCGGGATCAGCGACTTGAGCCCGTAGCGCCGGACGATGTAGATCCCGGGCACCAGCAGGCCCGCGATCAGGCCGCCGCGCGACTGTGTCATGAACACGGTCCAGAACACGATCGCGGCCAGCGCCCAGTAAAAGAACACCGCGTGCGGTCTGCCGTGCCGGCGGACCCCGAAGCCGAGCAGCAGCGAGAGCGCCCCGGCGGCGATCGTGAGTGAGACCTCATTGGGATCGTGCAGGTCGCCGCGATAGCGGACCCGCGAGTCCACCGAGTAGGTCCCGAGCAGGCCGACGTGCTCGCAGCGGTACTCGAAACCCGGCTCGGCTTCCGGGCCGCGGCACACGTCGTTGTTGTCGCACAGCCGGCCATCGGGCTTGCCGGTGATGTCGCCCGCGCTCTCCTCGCCGGCGACGCATTGCTTCTCCGACAGCCCCTGGTGGAAGCAGATCAGGGTGATGAACATGCAGGTCGCGGCCATGATGCCGGCGACGAGCTGGAACGTCCGGAAGCGCTGGACCGCGTGCGCGATCGTCCCGTACAGCGCGAAGATGCTGACCAGCTCCAGCGTCCGGCTGACCAGCTGGTCCGGGAGCAGGACCGCGGTGCCGATCAGGGCCCAGAGGAAGAAACCGATCGCCCAGGGCAGCGTCGGTGTCGCGATCGGCTGCAGGCGGCGGAGCCGGACGTCGATCACCCAGCCGAGCACCGCAAGCACCGTGAACACATGGAGGAACGGCACCCGCTGGAGCAGCGGGAACGACTCCTGCGGCCGGGCCAGGATGAAGACGATCAGGACGGCGATGCCGGGAATCGCGAACAAGCGCCCAGACCATACCATCCGCGCCAAAGGCGGTATGATGTCACCTGGTGATGCGCGAGCGAGTCGCAGAGTGGCTCCACCGAGCCGGTGCCCTCCGGGCCGTCATGGAGTTGCGCCGTCACGCGCCCGTTCCGATTGTTAGCATCCTCACGTATCACCACGTCTCGGACCACGACCCGTCGTACCCGTACGATCCCAACGTCGCGGACGCCACGCCGGCGCAGTTCCGGCGCCAGATGGAGATGGTCGCGCGCTACGGCACACCGATCGGGGTCGACGATCTGGTCCGGGCGCTCGCCGGCGCGCCGCTGCCGAACAACCCGGTGATGGTGACGTTCGACGACGGCTACCTGTCGTGCCACGACGCGGCGCTGCCGATCCTGCGCGCGGTCGGCGTGCGCGCCACGTTCTTCATCGCGACCTCGTTCGTCACCGAGCGCCGGCTGTACTGGTGGGAGCGTATCGCACTGCTGGTCGGTGCGTCCCGGCGCAAGGTCGTCGACCTGGTCTATCCGCAGCGGGTGAGCTTCGATCGCGCCGACCCGCAGCTCCACCACAAGCTGACCGACATCGTCAAGGATACCGCGGACCTCGATGTCGAGCGGTTCCTCGCCGAGGTCGCGGTCGCGCTCGGTGTCGAGTGGACGCCCGAGATCGAGACCCAGCACGCCAACCAGCTGATCATGACCTGGGACCAGGTCCGCGCGCTGGCCCGCGCCGGGATGGACGTCGAGTCGCACGGCCGGCGGCACCGCGTGCTGCAGACCCTCGATGTCGCGGGCCTGGACGACGAGCTCACCGGCTCGCGCCGCGAGCTCGAGGCCCAGCTCGGCCGGCCGGTCCGGGCGGTCGCCTACCCGGTGGGCCGCCGGATCAACGGCGATCGCCGGATCCGCGACGCGCTCGCGGCCGCGGGCTACCAGATCGGCATGTCGAACAAGACCGGCGTCAACCGCTGGCTGCCGCCCGCGCTGCGCGTGCTGTCGCCGATCGATCCGTTCGACGTCCGCCGGCTGGCCACCGATCGCTCGATCTCCGACGCGATGTTCCTGACCCAGATCGCGCTGCCCCAGCTGGCCTACGGATAGCGGTGGCTCATCTGGGCTCGGCGTGCTCGGCGCCGCGGGCGTGGCGCTCGTACAGCGCGAGGTAGGCGTCGACCATGCGGTCGAAGCTGAACCGCGACAGCGCGACCGACCGCGCGCGGGCCCCCATCGCGCGCGCCTGATCGCGGTCGGCCTCGAGCTGGGCGAGCGCCGCGGCGAACCGCTGCTCGTCGACCGGCACGACCAGCCCGGTGACCTGATCGTCGACCACGCCGGGCAGCCCGCCGACGCTGGTGGTCACGATCGGCAGCCCGGCGGCCATCGCCTCGGGCACGACCAGCGGCAGGCCCTCCATCACCGACGACAGCGCGAACACGTCGAACGCGTGGATCAGCCGGGGGACGTCCATCCGGCGCCCGGTCATCACCACCCAGCGCGGCTCGGGGAGCTCGGCGATCGCCGCCTCGATCTCGGGGCGGGCATCGCCCTCGCCGATGATCACCAGCCGGACCCGCGACGACAGGATCGGCGCGATCGCGCGCACCAGCATCGCCTGGTTCTTCACCGGATCGAGCCGGCCGATCGTGCCGACCACCCAGGCGTCGCCCAGACCGAGCTCGACCCGGGCCGCGGCGCGCGCCTCGGGATCGGGTGCGTAGCGGTCGAGCCGGATCCCGTTGGGGATCGTGTGGAGCTTGCGCGGCGCGATGTCGCGCTGATCGCGGGCCTGTGCGGCGGTGGTGTCGCTGACCGCGACGAACTCGTGGACGAAGCCCCCCGCGGTCCGCCGCAGCCAGCGGTGGCCGCGCCCGCCGGGGTTCACCCCGTGCTTGGTATGGATCGCCGCGGCGCCCGCCAGCCGCGCCGCGGGCGCGCCGTAGATCAGCGGGAGCGGATTGTGGGTATGGACCACGTCGGCGTGGCGCTCGCGCAGCGCGCGGGTGAGCCGCCGCACCAGGGTCGGGTCGAGGCCGTCGCGCTTGGCGACCCGGCCGACCGCGATGCCGGCGGCGGCGAACTCGTCCGCCATGGCGCCGTCGGGCGGCGGCGAGAGCGAGATCACCGCGACCTCGTGGCCGCGCGCCTTCTGGCCGATCGCCAGATCGAGCGCCACCCGCTCCTGCCCGCCCACGCCATATGACGACAGGACGTGGACGATCGACAGCACTCATTTTGAGTACCCGTGCGGCACCGGTCCGGCAAGCCGGCGTATCGTGAGGCGACCGTCCGGCGCGGCGGCCCGGCGCAGGCTATGCTGTCCTCGGCCGTGTCGATCGTACGTGCTGCCCTCGTCGTCGCCCTGCCGGTCGCGGTGATCGCCGGGATCTGGCTCCGGGCGCCGGTCCCCCCGGCAGCCCGGATCGCGCTGGCGGTGGGTGTCGTCGCGATGTGGGGCAGCGCACTGATGTGGCGGCGCCGCCGGATCCGGCCGCACCGCACCGGGGCGATCGCCCGGGCCGGCAGCAAACCCGATGACGCGGTGCTGGCCTCGCTCGGGATCGAGCCGGGCGGCGGCGAGCTCCGGGCCGCGTGCACCCGGGTTGCGCGCCGGATCCACAACGAGGGCGTCCGGGTGGTCGGGTTCGTGCCCGCCGAGGATACCGTCGCGGTGCCGCCGGTGCTGATCCAGCTCGGCATCGCGCTGACCGAGCTGACCGGCGCGACGATCGCCGTGGTCGACGCCAACGTGCGCTACCCGGGGCTCGGCATGCTCAACCGCGGCCAGCAGACCGACTCCGACGACTCGGTGTTCTCGACCCGCTGGCTGTACGGCTCGCTCGCTCTGGTGTCGGCGCCCCAGGTCGAGAGCGCCGGCCAGGTCGTGCCCCAGCTCGCCCGCGTGCTGATCGACGGCTCCGATCTGTTCGCGCACGTGCTGGTCGATCTGACCGGGTTCGAGCTGCTCGGCGAGCACGCGTCGGCCGCCGCGTGCATGGACGCGGTCGCGCTGGTCGGCCAGGCCCACCACACCCGCGAGAACGAGCTGCTGGAGCTCGCGCGGCTGATGCCGTACGGCCGGTTCCTCGGCATCCTGATCGTGGGGTCGTAGCACTGTGCGCACGTGCGCCGGCGTGCGTGGGAGCCCACTCACAGTACCCATGCTGGCCGGCCGAGCTCGCGGACGCACGGCTGGCGGCGCGATCGCTTGAACTGCTGTCGTCGATCGTGGTCATCTTTCAGGCAATGCGACCTTTGGAACAAGAGAAGATCGCGGTGATCGGGCTGGACTACGTCGGCTTGCCGGTGGCGATCGCGTTCGGCAAGAAGCTGGCGACGGTCGGCTTCGACATCCGGCAGCGCCGCGTCGACCAGCTCAAGCAGGGCCACGACGACACGCTCGAGGTCGCCGACGACCAGCTCGCGTCGGCCCGGCTGCTCGAGATGACCGCCGACCCGGCGCGGCTGGCCGACTGCACGTTCTACATCGTCGCGGTGCCGACGCCGATCGACGGCAACAACCGCCCCGACCTCGGGCCGGTGATCTCGGCGAGCAAGACGATCGCGCCGTACCTGCGCTCCGGCGACGTGGTGGTCTACGAGTCGACGGTGTATCCCGGCGTCACCGAGGAGGTGTGCGGGCCGCTGCTCGACCAGGGCAGCGGGCTCAAGCACGGCACCGACTTCTTCCTCGGCTACTCGCCCGAGCGGATCAACCCCGGCGACAAGGAGCACACGTTCGACAAGATCCTCAAGGTCGTGTCGGGCCAGACCCCCGAGACCCTGGACCGCGTCGCCCGGGTCTACGGCTCGGTGGTCACCGCGGGCGTCCACAAGGCGCCGTCGATCAAGGTCGCCGAGGCCGCCAAGGTGATCGAGAACACCCAGCGCGACCTCAACATCGCGCTGATGAACGAGCTCGCGCTGATCTTCGACCGCATGGGGATCCGGACCGCCGACGTGCTGGAGGCCGCGGGCACCAAGTGGAACTTCCTCAAGTTCACCCCGGGCCTGGTCGGCGGCCACTGCATCGGCGTCGACCCGTACTACCTGACGACCAAGGCCGAGGAGCTCGGCTACCTGCCCGAGGTCATCCTCGCCGGCCGGCGGATCAACAACAACATCGGCCCGTTCCTGGCCCAGAAGTGCGTCAAGATGCTGACCCACTCCGACGTCGCGCTCCGCAAGGCGCGGGTCGGCATCCTCGGCCTGACCTTCAAGGAGAACGTGCCCGACCTGCGCAACTCCAAGATCCCCGACATCGCGACCGAGCTCGCGACGTTCGGGATCCAGGCGATGGTCCACGATCCGCTGGGCAATCCCGAGGAGGCCTACCACGAGTACAAGATCCGGCTGACCCCGCTCGAGCAGCTGGTCGACCTCGACGCCGTGATCCTCGCGGTCGCCCACAAGGCCTATGTCGGCAACGCCGGCGCGATCTACGAGCGGGTCCGCGACCACGGGGTCGTGATCGACGTCAAGAGCGTGTTGCCGGCGCACGTCAAGCCACCGCGGGGGATCCAGCTCTGGAGTCTATGAAGCGCACACGCTACGACGACGTCTGTGAGGAGCTGGTCAACTCGCCGCGCCGCTGGCTGGTGACCGGGGTCGCGGGGTTCATCGGCTCGGCCCTGCTGGAGCGCCTGCTCGATCTCGGCCAGAGCGTGGTCGGGGTCGATAACTTCCTGACCGGCCACAAGCGCAACCTCGAGGACGTGCTCGCGATCAACCCCGACGAGCGGCTGCAGTTCCGGTTCATCGAGGGCGACCTTCGCGATCCGGAGGTCGCGCGCGAGGCGTGCAAGGACGTCGACATCGTCCTGCACGAGGCCGCGCTCGGCTCGGTGCCGCGGTCGATCAAGGATCCGCTGGCCTCGCACGCCCACAACGTCGACGCGTTCCTCAACGTGCTGTGGGCGGCCAGGGAGGCCGGGGTCGGCCGCCTGGTCTACGCATCGTCGTCGTCGGTCTACGGCGATCACGCGGGGCTGCCCAAGCACGAGGACCGGATCGGTAAGCCGCTGTCGCCGTACGCGGCGACCAAGCGCGCCGACGAGATCTACGCGCAGGTGTTCCACGACGTCTATGGCCAGCAGCTGATCGGACTGCGCTACTTCAACGTGTTCGGTCGCCGCCAGGATCCCGACGGGCCGTACGCCGCGGTGATCCCGCGCTGGATCGCGAATCTGGTCGCCGGCAAGCCGTGCGTGATCTTCGGCGATGGCTCGAGCAGCCGGGACTTTTGTTACGTCGACAATATCGTGCAGGCCAACCTGCTGGCGGCGACCGTGCCCGATCCGGCGGTCACCGGCACGGTGTACAACTGCGGTTGCAACGGCCGCACCGATCTCAAGCAGCTGTTCGCGATGATCCGCGACAACCTCGCCAAGACGGTTCCCGAGATCGCCGGCGCCGAGCCGGTGTTCGAGGCGCCGCGACCGGGTGATGTCGCTCATTCGCAGGCAGCGATCGACAAGATCAGCGCCGCGCTCGGGTACGTCCCATCCCACATGGTCGAGGACGGAATGGCGGAGACCGTCGCGTGGTTCGCTCATTCGCTGTCGACCGCGCTGCAGGGGCCGCGGCGCGAGTAGCCAGCGTCGCATCGCGATGCGCGGCGAAACTGCCTCGGTTTTTCGAGGCAGTTAGCGCAACGCAGCGCGTCCCGTGCGAGCCAAGTTTGGTAAGCTCGCGCCGCGAAGATGGCAGAAGATGCATTGCCCAAGCCGGAGCCGAAGGAGATCGACGAGAAGCTGGCGCTCCAGCTCAAGCACCTCGCCGAGGACGCGGTTCTGAAGGGGCGGCCCTACGGCGATGAGCGCTGCGACAACTGCATGTATTATCTCCACCGCGAAGATAACCTCTCGTACTGCTGGCACCCCAAGCTCCGGATCCTGGTCGGCGGCAACTGGTGGTGTCAGTGGTGGGAGAAGACCGAAGACTAGCAGTGGATCTCAAGGACAAGATCATCGAGAGCCGCGAGGCGGCGCACGCGGAGCTCCAGCAGCGCGAGGACCAGCGCATGCGCGGGGAGGACAGGCTACCGCAGCCGGTGGTCGAGGCGATCCAGGACGCGAGCCGCGAGCGGGCCAACCAGCTGCTCGGCGCGGTCCGCATGATCCTCGGGCGCGAGCGCATCGACATCGAACGGCTCGCCATGCCGGCGCGCGAGACGCGCGCGCTGCACGCGCTGCGCGCGGCGGTCGAGGGCAAGAGCGCCGAGCTCGATCAGTTCGTGTACGCCTGCGATCGCCGCGATCTGCTGGAGCGCGCGCTCGGCGTGCTGCAGCCCGATCTGACCCAGACCGATGACAAGACCGCGCGCGAGCTGGCCGCGCAGCTCGAGGACATGTCCCGGCGCATCGGCGAGCTGCGCGAGCAGCTGAGCTCGCTGGAGGACGCCCAGGACGAGCTGCTGCACACCCAGGAAGCCGCCGAGATCGTCGCCGCGCCCGGCGACAAGCCCACGCCGAAGCCGCCGCCCAGACCGGTCGACCCCGACGCTCCGCGGCCGGCGACTGCGTTGACCGGGCCCGAGCTGCCCGCGGCACCGCCGGTGCCGTCGACGCTGACCGGACCGGACCTGCCGCCGGCCCCGCCGGTGCCGTCGACGCTGACCGGGCCGGACCTGCCGCCGGCCAGGCCGGCGCCGTCGACGCTGAGTGGGCCCGAGCTGCCGGAGCCCGGGCCGGCGCCGTCGACGCTGAGTGGGCCCGAGCTGCCGGAGCCAGCGCCGGCGCCGAGCACGCTGGGCGGCGAGGTCGCGGCCGCCGCCGACGCGCCGGCCGAGGCCAAGAAGCCGTGGTGGAGGAGGCCGTTTGGATAGCCCGCGCGACGCGCGCAGGGGTGAATGGCCCGGCTTTGCCGGGCCGGAGGGGACGGAAAAGCCCCAATGATCGATAGCGCGCTGGCCGGCGCTATCGGCTTGGTGCGCCTCCACGCGGAGGCCGCGCTGCTGCGGCGGCTCAATGCCGGCGCCGGGTTCGCCGATCCGCGCATCGCCTCGCAGATCTACCTGCGCGATGCGGCGGCGCTCGCCCGGCTCGCCGGGGGCACGCTGCGGCCGCAGGGAACGCACCGCCGCGCCGAGGCCGAGCTCGCCCAGGTGATCGCCGCGGCGACCGGCGGAGATGAGCCGCGCGACGCGACGCGCGGAGGGGTGAATGGCCCGGCTTTGCCGGGCCATCCCCCAGAGGGGGGTCATGGGAAAGCCCCCCTCTCGATCGACGCGCCGCCACCGCGGCTGGCGATCCTGACCGAGCGGCTCGGGATCGATCCGGTGGCGAGCGGGGCGCTGCTGATCGCGATCGCCTACGCGCTCGATCTCGACACCCGCGAGCTGTGCCACGCGCTGGCGCCGCGCCGGGCTCCGGCGCTCTACCTCGAGACCTGCGCGGACATCCTCGAGGGCGATCCGGCCGCGCTGATCCGCTGCGTTGCCTCGGGGTCCGCGCTGCGCCGCGGCCGGGCGATCAGCGTCGACGGCGACGGGCTGGCCGCCGCGCTCGAGGTCCCCCCGGCGGCGCTGGCGTGGCTGCTCGGCGACGACGCGCTGCAGCCGCCGCTCGCCGGGCTGGTCGAGCTGCTCGCCGCCGACGCCGAGCTCGGCGTCGTGCTGCCACCGGCCGCGCTCGACGCGCTCGACGCGCTGATGCCCCGGCTGGCCGGTCGCGCGCCGCTCGCCGTCGTGGTGCGCGGTCCGCGCGGCTCGGGCCGCCGCGCCGCGGCGCATCGGCTCGCACGCGCGCTCGGCCGGCCGCTCGCGGTGATCCCGGCGCCCGCGCTGATCGCCGTCGAGCAGCGCACGCGCACGCCGCTGCTCGGCCAGGCGCTGGCCGCCGCCCGGCTGCGCGGCGCCGTGCCGCTGCTCGGTGATGTCGACGCGCTGTTCGATGAGCGCGGCGAGCTCGCGCCCGAGCACGGCGACGCGATCGGCCACGCACCGGGCGTGCTGATCGCGGCGACGTCGGGGCATGCCGGACACCTGGAGCTCCGGCGGCCGCAGCTCGCGGTCGCGCTGCCGCGCACCGAGCTCGCCGACCGCGAGATCGCGTGGAGCACCGCGCTGGCGCCCCACGGCTTGACCGGCGACGCGGTCGAGCTCGCGGCGCGCTACGTGATCGGCCCCGGGGCGATCTCCGAGGTCGTCGCCGAGGCCGTGCGCTACGCCGGAGCGGCCGGCCGGCCGGTCGACCGCGACGCGCTGGAGGCCTCGGTCGGCCGCCGCCTGTCGCTCCGGCTCGGGACCTACGGCACCGTGGTCCAGCGCAAGGCGCGGTTCTCCGAGCTCGTGCTGCCCGACGACGTGATCGACACGCTGCACGACATGATCGCGATGGTCCGCGAGCGCGCCCAGATCCTCGAGCGCTGGGGCTACCAGCGCCACCTCGGGATCTCGCGCGGCGTCGCGGGGCTGTTCTCCGGGGAGCCCGGCACCGGCAAGACGATGGCGGCCAGCGTGGTGGCCTCCGAGCTCGGCCTCGAGCTGGTCCGGATCGATCTGTCCGCCGTGGTGTCGAAGTACGTCGGCGAGACCGAGAAGAACCTCGGCCGGATCTTCGACGAGGCGCAGGACGCCCACGCGATGCTGCTGTTCGACGAGGCCGACTCGCTGTTCGGCAAGCGGACCGAGCTCAAGACCGCCCAGGACCGGTTCGCCAACCTCGAGGTCAACTACATCCTGCAGCGGATGGAGAGCTTCGATGGCGTGTCGGTCCTGACCACCAATGCCGAGAGCGCGATCGACCCCGCGCTGCAGCGCCGGCTCAACTTCCGGATCCGGTTCCCCGAGCCGGAGCCCGAGGAGCGGGCCCGGCTCTGGCGCCAGCTGCTGCCCCCGCAGGCCGGGCTGCACGACCGGGTCGACTTCCTCGCCCTGGCGGAACGCTTTGAAATGACAGGTGGTTACATCAAGAACGCGGTGGTCCGTGCCGCCGTGATCGCCGCCCGGGCCGGCCGCGGCCTGACCGCGGAAGACCTGTGGACCGGAGCCCACCATGAATACGTGGAAATGGGCAAGGTCATGCCGCAGCTGCCGCGCGGGACCCTGTGACTGTGAGGTGTTCCGGTGAGACGTCCATGACCGAAGATGTCTCCTGGGCAGATCCTGCGCGCAACTCCTGGCCACCTCCGCGCGAGCGGCGGCCCGCTCCGTTGCCGGCTCCGCGGCGCGCGCGATCGCCGGTGCTTCTCGCATTGCAGGCTCGCTCACCGCGACCGGGTCCGCTCGGGATGACCACCCTCGGATGCGGATTGCCAGACCTTGCTCCCCGCTGCCGCCTCGCCTATATCATTTTGATATTACTAGATAAATTCACATACGCACGCCGGGAACGCCGCGCGCTTGCGCGCGCCGATGTCGCCCCGTGCTCGCACGCCCCGCATGCGCCGTCGTGATCGCCGTCGCGCACGCCCGAGCCGACCGCCCGGTGTTCCCGACGACAATTTCGCCGCTCGCAGTGAGGATCGGGCTCCTCACCGGTGTGTCCTCGCAGCCACGGCGCCGGGCTGCGGGGGTCATTCTGGGCACTGCCGGGGCGTCTGGGCGTCGGGGATCGGCTCGGTCACCGGGATCGCCGGGGCGCAAGCGGCGTGCGAGATGATCGACCGGGGAGATCCGGATCTGCCCACAAAGCGATGAACCGCGACCAGTTCTGATGAACGTCGACGCATTCTGGTCTAGCGTAGTCTCATGTCGCTGCGGGGAAAGACGCTGTTCGTCACCGGTGCCAGTCGCGGCATCGGGCTAGCGATCGGCCTCCGCGCCGCGCGCGATGGCGCCAACGTCGCGATCGCCGCGAAGACCGCAGCGCCCAACCCCAGGCTGCCGGGTACGATCCATACCGCAGCGGAGGAGATCCAGGCCGCCGGCGGCAAGGCGCTGGCGCTGGTCTGTGACATCCGGTTCGAGGATCAGGTGACCGCCGCGGTGGCCGCGACGGTCGAGGCGTTCGGCGGCATCGACATCCTCGTCAACAACGCCAGCGCGATCAGCCTGACCGGCACCGAGGACACGCCGATGAAGCGCTACGATCTGATGCACCAGATCAACACGCGCGGCACGTTCCTGTGCTCGCAGGCGTGCCTGCCGCACCTGCGCAAGGCGAGCAATCCGCACATCCTCAACATCTCGCCGCCGCTCAACATGGAGGAGCGGTGGTTCGCGCCGCACGTCGCGTACACGATGGCGAAGTTCGGCATGAGCATGTGCGTGCTCGGCATGGCCGGCGAGTTCCGCCGCGACGGCATCGCGGTCAATGCGCTGTGGCCGCGCACCGCGATCGCCACCGCCGCGGTCCGGAACCTGCTCGGCGGGGACGCAGCGATCCGGGGCTCGCGCAGGCCGTCGATCATGGGCGACGCGGCTCATGCGATCCTGACCAGGCCGTCGCGCGAGTTCACCGGCCAGTTCTGCATCGACGACGACGTCCTCGCCGCGGAAGGCGTGACCGACTTCCGCGCGTACGCGATGGATCCCAACGCTCAGCTCTTGCCCGATTACTTCATCTAGGGAGCGCCACAATGGCCAAGGCCAAAGCAAAGAAGTCGAAGACCAAGACGAAGACGAAGGCCGCCAAGGCCGCGCCGGCGAAGAAGTCGGCAAAGCCCGCCGCCAAGCCTGCCAGGCCCGCCGCGAAGGCCAAGCCCGCGGCGAAGAAGCCAGCGGCCAAGAAGCCAGCGGCCAAGCCCGCCAAGCCCGCCAAGCCCGCCAAGCCCGCCAAGCAGGCGCCGCCCATGCCCCAGATGGACGAGCACGAGGACCACGAGGACCACGAGGAGCACAACAGCTCCCCCGAGTCCGGTCACTGGGACCCGCCGGCGGCGGCTCCGGTGCCGGTCACCGAGCCGGTCGAGGACGACGGCGAGCACGACGACGAGTACGAAGACGACATGTCGTAGCCGGTGCCGCGCCGGCGGCTGGGCGGTGGGGTGCAGCTGCAGCCGCGGGCTATACACGCCTAGGCGGCGAGCCGTGTCACGCCGCCGGCCCGCGCGCTCGGCGCCGTGCGGCCGGGCCGGACGTACAGCCACAGACCGCCGAGCAGCACCAGCGCCGAGAACGCCGCGCACGCGATCCCCCAGAACCAGTACGGCAGGAACAGCGCCTGGGACATCTGCTGGGTGTCCGACGGCGTGTACTGGCCGTTCTGGATCGTCACGTACTGCGTGAACAGGTAGCCGCCGCCGGTGTACACGCTCAGCGCGAGCTGCACACCGAGGAACACCAGCACGGCTTGCGCGTGCGCCGGCCGCGCACCGATCGCGACCAGCAGGCTCAGCGCGGCGACCGCGGCGCCGAAGCCCCAGCCAAACGGCGTGCGGGTCCACAGCACGAGCGACACCGCCATGAACGCGCCGAACGCGG
>DATAPF010000568.1:0-10273 GCA_036265355.1 Kofleriaceae bacterium
GCTGCTCACCCGGCTCGAGGCCGGGGCGCCGCCCCCGCTCAAGGTCTGGTATGCCTCCGCGCTGTCACGGCTCGGCGATCGCGGCGCCATGAAGCGGATCGCCGACTACGCGCGCAGCAAGGATCTCGCGATCGCGTTCAAGGCCACGCTCACGCTCGCCGAGCTCAGCCCACCGGGTGACCGCAAGGCGATCGCGGCGCTCAGGGCCATCGCCGCACACGAGGCCCAGCTCAACGAGCTCGCGCCGTACGCCGGGGCGTTGATCCTGACCAGGCTCGCGGCGCTGCACGATGCCGCCGCGCGCAAGGCGCTCTACGCGATCCTCGACAACCCGGACGAGGGCGCGCGGCTCGCAGCGGCCGAGGGGCTCGCGAAGCTCGGCGACGACGCCGGCAAGGCCGTGCTCCACGAGGTGTCCGCAAACCCGGCCTCGCCCAACCGCCTGGTCGCGGCGGTGGCGCAGATCCCGCTCGGCGAGTATGGCGGCCTCGCGCTGATCACCCAGCAGCTCGGTGCCAGAGAGCCGGCGAGCCGGCGGCTCGCGGCGCGCGCGCTCGGCGACATCGGCGAGCCCAGCAGCCTCGCGGCGCTCGTGGCGCTCACCAGGGACCCGAGCTGGACCGTCCGGATCGCCGCGGCGGCCGCGGTCGTCTCGATCGTCGGCCTCGATCCGCAGGTGCTCGCCCAGGCTTCGGTGGACTGGACCAAGGGCGCGCTGGAGTCCCAGGACTGGGCGGTGCGCCATGCCGCCGCCGGCGTGCTCGCCGATCTGCCCGAGAAGCAGGCCATGCCGCTGCTCGCGCGAGCGATCGCAGATCCGGACCCCAAGGTGCGAATCGCGGCATCGCGGAGCGCCGGCCGGATGAAGACCGCCGAGGCAGCGGCCAAGGTCATGGTCGCGGTCAGGACCGAGATCGATCCCGGCGTCAAGGAGCAGCAGGTCAAGGCGCTGGGCGAGATCGGCAACCCGGCGGCGCACGACGTCCTCGCCCAGCTCTCCGAGGAGGCCGGCCGCATCGGCGTGCTCGCCGCGGGCTCGCTGATCGCGGTCGGCGACGTGTCGGGCAAGTCCAAGCTCGATGCCGCGGTCGCTGCGCCGGCGACCGAGCTGCGGCTCGCGGCGGTGGAGGCGGCGTCGGCCGCGAACAACCCGATCGTCGTGCCGACGCTCAAGATCGGCATCCTCGACCACGTGTTCGAGATCCGGTTCACCGCAGCCGAGGGGCTGTCGCTGTTCAACGCCGAGAAGGCCGCCGCCGTCCCCGTGCTGACGGCCGCGCTCGGATCGAAGGATGTCGGCATCGTCGGCCGCGCGCTGGCCGCGCTGACCCGGCTCGGCGAGACGATCCGCAACCACCTCCGCACCCCGGCGGACATGCTCGATTCGCCCGATCCCAGGCAGCGGCTCGCGGCGGTGCCGTTCGTGCGCGCGCTGCAGATCGCCGAGGAGGTGCCGCTGCTGCGCCGGCTCGTTGCGGATCCCGATCCGGAGGTGCGGCGCGCCGGCGTCGATGCGATCGAGGACGTCGTCCCCCACGACAAGGACCAGGCGATCAAGCTGTACAAGCTGGCCGTCGGCGACGACGATCCGGTCGTGCTGTCGAAGGCGTCGGGACAGCTGGCGCGGTTGCTCGCGCCGCCGCCCCGGCTCGCCGCCGCACCGCCTCCGGTCGACGATGTCCCGCCCGCCAAGGTCAAGCTGGCGTTCGACGATGCGACCGCCGCGGCCAGCAACGCAAGGGCCGTCCTGGCCAGCTTCGAGGTGCTCGCCCGGGAGCTGACGACGGCGATCGCGACGCCGGCGCGCGACGACGCGATGGTCGCGCACGTGGCCGAGCTCGCCAGGAACCTCGACGACGGTGCAGCCAAGGTCGAGGCCGCGGCGGTCAGCACCGAGGCCGCCGCGCGGGCGGTGTCCGAGGCCGCAGGCGCCAGCCCATCACTTGCAGCGGCCAGGCTCGTCGCCGATGCGACCGCGCTGGCACGGACGGCGCGCAGCGCCGCGACGGCAGCCCACAGCACGAGGGTGGACGCCAGCGACAAGGCCGGCAAGTACGTCAAGGACGAGACGCGCGACGCGCAGATCCTGATCGCCGTCGCCGAGACGGCGATCGCCTCGGGCAACTTCGTCGAGGCCAAGCAGAAGCTCGATCAGGCCGCGAAGGCGATCCGCAGATCAGGCGCCAGGAACTCCAGCCTCGACTCGCTGTATGGCCGGCTGTATCAGCAGATGGCGGCGCGCACGCAGGATCCGGACGCCAAGCGCAAGCTGCTCGAGCAGGAGGTGAATGCCTACCGCCGGCTCGCGAAGACCGGGAGCGGCCCGGAGGTCCAGCGCGCCAACGATCGCCTGGCCGAGCTTGCGGACGAGATCAAGCAACTCGAACCGTGAGACGACTCAGTTGCCGCCGCCGCCCGGTGGCTGCGCCCACGGCGGTGCCACCAGCCAGCTCGTGTCCGCCGCCCAGCCGGTGGCGATGTCCCAGGGGTTCGCTCCACCGTTGCTGGCGAGGAACAGGACGCTGTTGAAGGTGCGGAGGTACCGGCCCGGGAAGTTCACCGACTGGAACGACATGCCCTGCCCGCTGTTGCCCGGCCCCGGGCAGAAGGTCGCGTCCTGCGCGAACAGCGGGCTGCCGTCGCTGGGTTGCAGGTGGAGCTGGAAGTTCTGGTGCCGCAGGTAGCTGCCCGGCCGGTCGATCGACTCGAACGAGATGCAGCTCGGGTTCGCCAGACCGGCGGTTTCCACGAAGCTGGCGGCCTGCTTGTCGGTGCCCGAGCTGCCCGCCGTCACCGGCGCGAGGACGACGCCGTCGTCGGTGTCGTCGTGCTCGATGAAGCCAGACGCGCTGCCGGGCGCCGTGGACTGCAGGGAGACGAGCGGCCCCGGGTCGAGCGCGAAGTGGTTGGCGCCACCCGGCGTCGGATTGCTGGACGTGATGAAATCGGCGCAGTTGCGGTCGGTGTCGCTGCCGTCGGGGAAGCGGCTCGCGCTTCGCCCCGCGCCAGCGGCCGAGCTGGGTGCTGCCACGACGCAGCCACTGCCGGTGCCGCCCTGGTACCCCTCGGCGGTCCACGGGTCGGCGAGGCCTCCGTAGTTGAGACTGTCCGCGACGTGGCCCTGGGCGTCGCGCAGCACCAGGTTGCCGGCGCTCGCGGACAGCGCGGGTCCCCCGAACCACAGGTCGGGTGCGGGTTGGCCCTGGTAGCCCGCCGTCGTGACCAGGGCGTCACGCACCGGAGCGTTGATCGCGTGTCCAGCGGCCAGCGGGTGGTCCAGCGTGACCCCGCCGCCCAGCGCCTGCACCGGCTCGTTGCTCGAGTGCGAGAAGCTCGTCGCCGGCGTGAAGCTGATCCCCGTGCCGCGATCGCTGAACGGCAGGTTGGCCGAGTGGTTGAACCCCAGCGGGGCGGCCAGGGTGAGGCCCGTGCCGCCCGCGCCGGCGGTGCCGACCACCGTGACCGTGACGGTCTCGATCTTCGCGCCGATGTCCAGCCGGATCCGGTCGCCGGCCGAGATGCCGGAGGTCGACGTCACCTTGAGGTTGGTCGCGCCCGCCGCGGCCGCCGCCGACAGGCGTGCCTGTGCGCCCGGCCTGCCGATCGCGGTGACCGTGGCCACCTCGAACGTGTTGCCGAACCCGATGGCCAGCTTCTGGCCGACCGTGAACCCGGTCGTGCTCGTGACCGGCACGTTGGTCGAGCCGGCGGGGATCGTCATGATCGGACCGTCGGGGACCGGTTGCCACAGCGGCGTACTGGCGGTGGCCGCGGTCCCGGGGCTGACGATCGTCGCGTTGCGGCCCTTGCCCGACGAGTCGAGGACGGCGGCGCCAGCGTTCTCGTCGAACCTGTAGTCGGCGACGTCGCCGGCCCCGGGCTGGCGACCGGCGAG
The DNA here is from genome assembly GCA_036265355.1 of Kofleriaceae bacterium. GTDB lineage: Bacteria > Myxococcota_A > Polyangia > Haliangiales > Haliangiaceae > JABFXX01. Next base: position 3,896 of record DATAPF010000568.1, read on the forward strand.
GGCCGCGATCGCGGTCGGCGACAGCGCCAGGTCGTAGAGGTTGAAGTCGTCCACGATGGCGTTGAGGAACGGGTCGGGGAACTGCGAGCGTCCGATCCAGTTCTGATTGGTATTGCCGAGGCTGGACGGGTGAAGGGTCATGTTCGGGTTGGTCGCCACCGGGGACCCGTTGAGGTAGAGCGTGCCGGTGGTGCCGGACAGGGTCACCGCGACGTGCGACCAGGTGTTCAGCGGCAGGTGCCCGCCGCCGGTGAGCTGCTGCTCGGCACCATTTCCGGTTGCGGTGATCGCGAAGCGAAGCCCCGCGCCTCCGCCGTTGATGGACATGAACATGTACACCGTCGTGCCGGTGCCGAAGTCGAAGACGCGCGCCCAGGTGTCGTCGGACGCCGGGTTGACCCAGGCCGTCATGGTGAAGTCGGACAGGCCACTGACGATCCCCGTGGGCAGGTTGACGAACTCGCCACCGCCGTTGAGCTTGACGGCGTTGCCGAGCTGTCCAGAGGCCCGTGGCCCGGTCGCGCCGCCCGCCGGGATGTCCTTGATCGTCGCGACCTCGGGGTTGCCGCCGCTGTCGATCACGATCGGGTCGCCGACGTTCATCCCGGCCGTGCTCCGGACGTTGATGGTGGTGTCGCCTGCCCTGGCCGGGGCCGCCAGCCCCGAGCTGGACAGGCCGAGCAGGTAGTGGCCACCGGGCGGGAGCGTGGTCCCGGCCGGGACGGTCACCGTCGAGAACACGGGCTGCTGGGCCGGGTGCTCGGTCACGGTCCAGCTCGAGATGTCGGCGGCCGTGGCGCCCGCGTTGGACAGCTCGATGAACGCGTTGGTCGGGTTGTCGCTGGTGCCGGTGCGGAATTCGTTGATCTTGATCGGGCTGACGTTGCGCACCTTCTCGGGCGTCGTCTCCGACGGTCTCTGGCCGGTCGTGGGATCCGTCCACGAGGCAGTGCCGACCAGGTCGCCGTTGAACGCCGCCGGTCCCGAGGTGACCGTGAAGGTCGCGCTCACCGTCTCGCCCGGCGCGACCAGGCCGAACGTCTGCGACTTCTGGGTGGTGCCCGCGACGAATGAGGTCCAGAGCCTGGCGGGCACCGAGATGCTCAGCTCCACGTTCGCTGCGATCGCCCCCGTGGTGTTCGTGAACGTCACGGTGGCGTTCTGCGACGAGCCCGGTGCGAACGTCTGGAGTCCCGGCGGCGCAGCCGTTGCCGATGCCGGCGACAGGCGGAGCCGCTGCACGTCGTACCGGGCAGCCACGATGTTGGCTTGCACCGCATTGTCGGTGGCGTCCGTCGGGAATCCGGACGTCATCACGCCCTCGTAGAACGTGCCCTGCGAACCGTTGCTGTTGTCGCCGCCATTGCCCAGGACGATGGCCCCCTGCTTGCGCATCGGGTCATACGTGGCGTCGACCCGCGATCCGTCGAACATGGTCGCCAGCGCGCCCTGCTGGGCGTCGCCGCCCAGCGATGCCCAGTGGTGCGGTTCGCCCTTCGCCACGGCCGTCACGAACCGGTTGGCGATGCTCGGCAGCTGGACGCAGAGCTTGGAGGTGCTGCCCGGGTTGACACAACCCACCAGGTTGTTCTCCTGGTCGGTCATGACCCACGGACCCGGCGGCGGACCGTGATACCAGGCAGTGGCGGTGCCGAAGTAGGCGGTCTCCATGGTGCCATTGCCGTCGTCACGACTGTCGGTCTCGGCGTTGCCGTAGTCGAAGCAGCACCCGCCGTTGACGTGCTGGCCGTCGATCACCCAGTACATCCCCTCGGGCTGGTCGTCGGTCGCGATGCCCCGGGTGTCGTTGTTGCGCAGCCCCATGCCCGGCTCGATGAAGACGCCGTAGACCTTGTGGCCGCCGAGCGTCACCGGCGCCATGTCCGCGATCGGGAGGTTGTTGAAGCCGCCCATCGCCGGCCCGCTGAATCCGCCGCGGGGCGCCACGATGAGGTCATTGTGCATGGGCGACTGGTCGTAGATCCTGGTGATCAAGCAGGTCGTGTTGGCGCAGAACGCGTCCTGCGAGGCGGCGTCGGCGTATCCGCCGGCATCCGGGAACGGCGAGGCGGTGGGTGCCACGACGCCGATGTCCTTGACCTGCCCGTCCGACAGGCGCCGCACCTGGTAGAGCGGGCCGCCGTAGGAGGCGTAGAGCGCCCGCGTGGTGCTGTGTGCGGCCACGCACGGGGTGCCGGCGCCGGCGTAGAGGTCACACGGCCCCTGCGGTCTCTGCAAACGGGCCGGCGCCGCCTGCGCCGCGGTGGTCATGGCGAGCAGGACGCCGATCGGCAGCAGCGCGAGCACCACTCCTGCGGCCAGGGTCCGGAGCCGGGTGGGCGAAACGGGGGATCTGAACATGTCGGATGAGCTCCTAGCGTTCACCTGCGGACTGCGTCGAGCTCGGTTGGGCCGCAACCCGGCGAGCGCCATTGGCCACGCTGAGACTTAAAGCACAGCGGACATGGCCCAATCAAGTGGAACGTTGGAACGTGCGCGCGAGGAATCCATTGTCCAAAACGCAGGTCAGATGGCGTACAGAACATCTTCGCACAGGTGAGCGGTTGGACAGACCAGGGGACACCGACGATCGAGCGCGGCGGCACATGGAGGATGGGGTGGCTTGATCCACTCCCGCGGACCAGCCCGGCGCTGGCCGCTCACGTGGCGCGAGCGAGGGTCGCCAGGCTTCGCGCGGAGTAGCCTCGAGCCTCATGCCGCGACGCCCCCGTGTTCCGTCGCGCAGAACGCGTAGCGATGTAGACCGGATCGTGGTTTTCTCGCGCGTGCTGCGCTGTCGATTGCGCGTGGGGCACATGACCCTGGCAGCGATCCTATACCCGCTATGCCGTCGTCCGCGACCAGAACGGAAACGCCTACTGCGTGACCAATCAGATCACGGTCACGCTGCAGTGACGCCAGGACAGCTTCCGATTCGAGGCGAGGGGCGCGGTAGCCGGCAACCGGACTGACGCGGCCCGGCTGTCACGGTACGAGCGCGAGGGTCAGCCTCGAGATCACGCCGTCGCGCAGCGGCCGGTGGTGGGCTTGCGCCGGGCGCTCGACGGAGCGGCACGCCGATCATTCGTATTTTGCTGTGGGCGACGTATCGGCAAGCTTTTGTCGGAAGACGTCTGCCCTGCTGCGCAGATCTCCGAGGCACAAAGGCCCACAGCTTGCTCCTTCCGGGGACAGGCGCACAGCCTCACAAGGAGCTTCATCCATGCGTCCATTCAATGGCTTCATGACACTCCAATCCGCGCTGATCTGCGCGCTCGTGAGCTGTTCGTCCGCGGCGGCCGCGCCCGAGGCGAGCGCGGGTGCCTCCATGGACCAGGCCGCGCCCGACGGCACGGCCACGAGTGCCACAGCTGCCGGTTCCGCGTACTTCTCGATCCGTGCGGACCAGCGCAAGTGCGCGTACCCGATGTGCGGCGGCTGGTTCCTCAGCCGCGTCAACAGCTCGACGACGCAGTGCCACGACGGCAGGGTTGCGACATCTTGCTATACGCCGGTGCTGGACTGGACGAACAGCGGCCTGGACGACGCGCAGCAGGCGGCGCTGGACGAGGCGTCCAACCACGCCGCGGGCTCGCCGGGCGTCTACGCGATCGTGCGCGGCCAGTTCGCGCGGACCAACACCACGACGCCGGATCCCACCCTGGGCCGGTTCGTGATCAGCGAGGCGTGGGTGGCCGAGGGCGACGGCATGTCCAGCGGCACGTTCGTCAAGCTCCAGGACAACGGCAAGCGCTGCTTCGCCGCGCCGTGTCCGAACCTGACCGAGACCACGCTCAACACGCCGCAGACCACCGACATCTCGGAGGTCGACTGGACACCGTCGGGGTTGACCGAGGCGCAGATCGAGGACTGCACCCAGGACATGTACGGTCCCGACGGCTTGTTGATCGCGGGCGATCGCTACACCACGACCGTGAATGGCACCGCCGCGACGGGCCGCACGGTGACCGCCGCGTACCAGCGGCTCGTGCCGCAGTCGCAGTGAGCGGACGGGACACCTGTGGAGTGCGAGCCGTATCCGCGGCGAGGAACAGCGTGTTCACGCCGACGATGAGCGGCGACGCCGCCCCGACTGCTGCGCGGGCGGTCAGAGCGCGGGGCTCCGATCGTACCAGATCGGCCAGGGCGGTCGGGCTGCCGGCGGCACCGTCCTTGCGTGACGCAGCGCAAGGCCCTGCTGTGGCGGGCGATTTGTCCAGTGCCGGACCCTGCGTCCGTGCTAGGGTGCGCTGCTACAGCGCGTTCGACGACCCGCGACATTTTGCACGGGTGATACGCGGCTGGGGCGGAACGCCGAACGGACCGATTGTCTCGCTGGAACCACGCTGGCCACCTGCACGACCCTGCAAGCGAGCTCTCGAACGGGAGATCGGGGTGGACATGTTCTGCGAGCGCGCGCGGTCGCGGAGCGTGCCGCCGACGGCATGGCCGCGGGGCCGCGCCGGCGTCACGAGCCCTGACCCAGGAGAGCTAGCTAGTGCCAACCAATCAGAAAACCACGTCGAACAAGCGACAGCGCGAGCAGGATCAGAAGGAGCGCGCCGCCGAGCGCATCGCGCGGCGCACCGAGCGCAAGGCGCGCGCAGCCGCCCGCCTGGCATCGGGCCAGGTCGGCCCGCAGATCGCCGAGCCTGCTCCGCCCGAACGCGACGTGCTCCCCGACGACGTCGCGGCCTCGGCGACGCCGTCCGACGCGCCCCGCAGCCGCCCCGCGCCGGCACCGACCACGCGCAGGATCTACGTGGGCAATCTGTCCTACAACATGGACGCCAACTCCATCGCGTCGCTGTTCGCGCAGCACGGCGAGGTCGCCGACGTGCACATCGTGCTCGATCAGGTCAGCCGGCGCCCGCGCGGATTCGCGTTCGTGACCATGGGCTCGCCGGCGGAAGCGCAGGCTGCGATCACCGAGCTCGACGGCCAGAACGTCGAGGGCCGCACGCTGCGAGTGAACCTGGCGGAGGCCCGCGAGTCCGGTCCGAGCATGGGCCGCGGACGTTACTGACCGGCCGTGGTGACCCTCAGGGGTGACCGGCGGTGGGCTGCGCGACCGCGGCCACGACGCGGGCCGGTGCGCGGCGCACATCCCAGATCACACCGAGCTTCGAGAGCGCGACGAGCAGGTAGTAGCTCACGTCGATCTCGTACCAGCGGAATCCCTGGTTCGCAGAGCTCATGTAGTGGTGATGGTTGTTGTGCCAGCCCTCGCCCATCGTGAGCAGGGCGAGCGCCCAGTTGTTGCGCGAATCGTCCGCCGTCGCGTACCGGCGCCGGCCGATCACGTGTGACAGCGAGTTGATCGTGAAGGTGCCGTGCCAGAGCAGCACCGTCGAGACGAAGAACCCCCACACCACCGCGTGCCAGCCGCCGACCACGGCGAGCGCGACCGCGAGCAGCACGCCGGGCCAGTGCTTGAACCGATCGAGCACGCGCAACTCGCGGAACCGCGCGAGGTCCGTGATGCCGTCGTAGGTCCCGCCGTTCGACCGTCTGGACGTACTCCACCCGACGTGCGCCCACCAGAAGCCGTCGAGCACCGGCGAGTGCACGTCGCCGTCGCGGTCGGACCGCCGGTGGTGCTCGCGGTGCTTGGCGGCCCACCACAGCACACCGCGCTGCAACGAAGTCTGAGCACCGAATGCGAGGATCGCCTGGACGATGCGCGACGTCTTGAAGCTGCGGTGCGAGAAGTAGCGGTGATATCCCGCCGTCACGAAGAACATCCGACCGAAATAGAACGCGATCGCGAGCCCCAGGCCGCTCCACGATGGACCGAGCCAGATCAGGCCGGCCAGCGCTGCCGCGTGGACCATCCAGAACCCGGCGGTGCCGGCATGCAGGTACGTGGCGTGCCATGACTCCGGGCGAACACCTCGCGGCATTCATCCACGATGCGGTATCCGCGGGGCACGCAGGGTCACGTTTCCATCACGGCTCTGTCACACCGGCGGGCCATCGCCGCCCGAGTGAGCGAGTCGGGCTTCGCGATCACGATCATGCCGGGTCACGGATCGGGAGCTGGTGCCCGGACTCACGCAGCCAGTGTTCGAGCCTGCGCTTCACGGCGTCACCGAGGCTCCCCCAGCCATCGCCGATGCCCCACTTGAGGAGGTGCGAGAGCTCGGACAGCTTCGCCTTGACCTTGTCGCGGGCCTCGGCCGCCTCGAAGCGCCGGTCCGCCCGCAGCTCGCGCAGGCGCACGAACAGCTCCGCGCGCCGGAGCCGGATGCGCGACTCGAGATCGAGCTCGGAGCCCGCGCGCGCGTGGTCGAGGGCCGGCTGGATCTTGTCCGGGATCGGCGGCTCGATTGCCTGGCCAGACTCGGCGTCGGGCTGCGGATCCTCGGGCGTGCGAAT
>DATAPF010000569.1:0-31662 GCA_036265355.1 Kofleriaceae bacterium
CCAGTTAACCGGTCAATCGCGCCGCGCCCTAATGACCGGATAACCCTTGCGATTGGCCGGTTAACGCACAATTACCCGGCCAATTACTGGCGGCTCACCGGCCTTTTTTTGATCAGCCGATGGGAATTGGCCGGGTAATTGTCGCTCAGCATGGATCCGCGGAAGACCGGCCCAGTGATACGCGCGGCAAAGAACCGGCACCCACGTGGGAGCAGGCGGGTCTGCGACCGGACGGCGCGGCCTCCCACGTGAGCAAGGCTGGATCCGTGGAAGGCCGGCCCACCGATACGCCCGGCAAGAACCGGCACCCACGTGGGCGAACGCCTCCCACGTGAGCAAGGCGGATCGGTGGAGCGTGAGGCCGAGGCCGGCCCAGCGATACGCCCGGCCCGGCAAGAGCCGGCACCCACGTGGGGCGAGCGGGTCTGCGTTCGAAGAGGACCGGCACGCACGTGGGGGCGAGCGGGTCTGCGACCGGAGAGGGCGGCACGCCACGTGGGGCGAGCGGTCTGCGACCGAAGAGGGCGGCCTCCCATCTGAGCAAGGCTGGCTCGTGGAAGGCCGGCCCAGCGATACGCCCCGACAAGAAATCGGCACCCACGTGAGGGGGAGCGAGTTTGCAAGCCGGAGAGAGGGCGTTCGCGTGAGCGAGGCTGGATCGGTGGAAGTGACCCCGAGGCGGCCCAGAGAACGCGCGGCAAGAACCGGCACCCACGTGGGCGGGCGGGTCTGCACGGGTCTGGCGGGCCGGTGCTTCCTCGTGACCGAGGCTCCCGTGCCCCCAGGCTCCGGCAGTTCGCAGCTCGGCGACGCTCGGCCTCCGACCGCTGCCGGATCCGCGAGGTGCCGCGGGCTCCTCCGTGCTCCTCCGTCGACCTGGCGCATGGGAGCCGCAGTGCCAGGGCTTGCGCCTGCCACCAGCGCTCGGCAGCCTGGCTCGCCTGTCATACCCCCGGGCTACGCTCATGCCGTGGTCGAGACCCAGCTCGATCTGTTCGGCGATCGCCACCTCCAGCTGGAGGGTGCGCGCCGCGCGCTCACCGAGGGCCGCGCCGCGGAGGCCTCGCGCGAGCTCGCGCACCTCCGCATCCACTACCCCGGCGATCCGGGCATCGCCGCCGAGCTCGATCTCGCCCACACCGTGGAGCAGCAGCTCGCCGAGATCGAGGCCGTGCCGCCCGCTCGGCGCCCGGCCTTGCTGGTCGCCGCCGCGCGCAGCGCCACCGCGGGCGTCCGCACCCTGCTGCTGCGGCGCGCCGCCACCGAGCTGATGCGCGACGCGCCGACCGCGCTGGTCGACGGCCGGCCGGCCAGCGCGCTGCTGCTCGAGGCCGGCGACCTGCATGCCGCCCGGCAAGCCGCCGAGGTTGCCGCCGGCCACAGCCCGCGCGCCCGGTTCCTGGCGTACCTCGCCGATGTCGAGCACCGGCTCGATCGCCCGGGCAGCGCCCGCGAGCGCTACCGCGAGGCGCTGGCGCTCGACCCGCACGACGTCGACTGGGACCAGCTCGCCGACGAGGAAGTGCGATCGCTGCCCGACATCGCGCGGACCGAGCTCGAGATCGATCACGGGGTGGCGTGGGCAGCGCCGGTCGGCGTCGTTCTGGGCGTGCTGCCGCCCGGCGAGCCGCCGCCGCTGCCGTGCGACGCCTCGGATCGCCCGCCCCCGTCGGCGCTGGCCCAGGCGCGCCGGTTCCTCGCCGCGCTGATCAGGTCGATGCACGAGCCCGGCGCCCGTGCGATCGACGCGCGCCGCGAGATGCGGGCGCTGGCGCCGCAGCTCCTCGCCGCCTACCTCGAGCGCCGCTGAGCCTCGCTGCCCCGCTGAACGGCGAGGTCCGACGCCGGGCGGCCGGTGCTAGCCTGCGGACATGGACATCCGCGAGCTCACCGTCTCGGACGTCGCCGCGCGGCTCGGCCAGCCCGGCTTCTTCGTGATCGACAACAACGGCGAGGGCCGCTGGAAGCGCAGCCACGTCCCCGGCGCGAAGAACCTCAACGCGCACACCTACGCCGCCGGCGACCTGCCGGCCGACAAGTCCGCGACGCTGGTGTTCTACTGCTCCGGGCCCGGCTGACATGCCTGCCACGCGGGCGCCGGGCGCGCCCAGGAGCTCGGCTACGCCGACGTCTACGTGATGCCCGATGGCATCGCGGGATGGGAGAAGGCGAAGCTTCCGACCGAGACCGGATAGCCATCGCACGCAGCCGACGAGCACAGCGCCACGGCGTTGGGAATGAGGCGTCGCGCACCGGCGATCAGCGAGCGGCGGACATCGGGCGGATGCGAGGAACATGCCGATGAGGGCGGCGAACGGCTACGCCGCGCGCGACCTCAGTGCTTCGGCTGGCCGGGCAGCGTCAGCCCGCGGTACTCGAGCAGCGGCTTGATGTCCGGAGGGTGGCCGTAGAACTCCTCGAACAGCACGCTCGGCTCCTGGGTCCGCCCGCGCGACAGGATCCCGGCGCGGAACGCGTCGCCCGCCGCACGCGACAGGCCACCATGGGCGTGGAACCAGGCACCGGCGTCGCGCGCGAGCACCTCGCTCCAGATGTACGCGTAGTAGCCGGCCTCGTAGCCGCCGGCGAAGATGTGCGAGAAGTACGTCGTGTGGTAGCGCGGAGGCACCGGCGGGTACGCGACGCGGTGGCGGGCGAGCGCGGCGTCCTCGAACGCCATCACCCGCGCGGCGGGCGGCACGCTCGCGAGCGGGATCTGGTGCCACGACTGGTCGACCAGCGACGCCGCGAGGTACTCGAGCGTGGCGTAGCCCTGGCCGTAGTCCTTGGCCGCGAGGATCTTGTCGAGCAGCGCCTTGGGCATCGGCTCGCCGGTCTGGTAGTGCTTCGCGAAGTGCGCGAGCACGGCCGGCTCGCGCGACCACATCTCGTTGAACTGCGACGGGAACTCGACGAAGTCCGGGGGGACACTGGTGCCGGACAAGAGCGGGTACTTGACCGCCGACAAGAGGCCGTGCAGCGCGTGCCCGAACTCGTGGAACATCCCGGTCACGTCGTCGAACGTCAGCAGCGCGGGCGCGCCGGGCGCCGGCTTGGGCACGTTGAGGTTGTTGATCACGACCGGCTTGTCGCCCAGCAGCGTCGACTGATCGACGAAGGTGTCCATCCACGCGCCGCCCTGCTTGTTGTCGCGCTTGAAGTAGTCGAGCAGCAGCAGGCCGATCGTCGAGCCGTCCGCATCGTGGACCTCGAACACCCGCACGTCCGGCTGATAGACCGGCAGATCGTGGCGCTCGGTGAACGTCAGCCCGTAGAGCTCGTGCGCCGCGAAGAACACGCCGTCCTGGAGCACGCGGTTGATCTCGAAGTACGGCTTGACCTGCGCCTCGTCGAAGCTGAACCGCGCCTTGCGGACCTCCTGGGCGTAGAACGCCCAGTCCCACGGCGCGAGCGTGAACGGCGCGGTGTGGGCCGCCCTGGCGTCCGCGCGAATCTGGGCCTGGATGCCCGCCGCCTCCGCGCGCGCCTTGGCGAGCGCGGCCGGCGCGAGCTGATCGAGGATCCGGTTGACCGCGCCCGGCGTCCCCGCGGTCTCCTCCGCCAGGGCGTAGGCGGCGTAGTTCGGGTACCCCAGCAGGGCGGCCTTCTTCGCGCGCAGCTCGATGATCCGCGACACCACGGCCGTGTTGTCGCTGCTGCCGCCGCGGCCCCGCATGACCGAGGCCCGGAACACGCGCTCGCGCAGCGCGCGATTCTTCATCTGGGCGAGCGGCGGCTGGATCGTCGTGTTCTGCAGCGCGATCACCCACTTGCCGTCCAGCCCGCGCGCCTTCGCCGCCTCGGCGGCGGCCCCGATCTGCTCCTGCGACAGCCCGTCGAGCTGCTGGACGTCGTCGACCACGACCGCGCCGTCCTTGGTCGCCGCCAGCACGTTCTGGCGGAACCGGGTCGACAGCGACGACAGCTCCTCGTTGAGCTTCTTCAGGGTCGCCTTGTCGGCGTCGGACAGCCGCGCGCCGGCGCGCACGAACAGGTCCTCGTAGCGCTCGATCAGCTGGGCCGACTCGGGATCGAGGCCCAGCTCGCCGCGGTGCTGAAACACCGTGTCGACCCGGGCGAACAGCGCCGCGTCGAGCGCGATCGCGTCGCGGTGCGCCGCGAGCTTGGGCGCCATCTCGGACTCGACCTTCTCCATCGCGTCATCGGTGTTCGACGCGTTGAGGTTGCCGAACGTCTTCTCGACCCGCGCCAGCATTTGCCCGGTGTGCTCCAGCGCGATGATCGTGTTGTCGAACGTCGCCGGCGCGGGGTCGTGCGCGATCGCATCGATCTCCTTGCGCTGCTCGGCCATCCCCGCCTCGAACGCCGGCGCGTAGTCGGCGTCCTTGATCCTGTCGAACGGCGGGAGATGGAACGGCAGCGCCGACGGCTGGAGGAACGGGTTGACCTCGTTGACCGCCTGGGGGGGCGGCGGGCTCGGCGCCGCCGGCGGCGCGGGCGCCGGTTGCGGTGCGGCCGGCGGCGGGGCGGCCGGCGCCGCCGCGACGGTCGGTGGCGCGGTCGCGGCGGCCGGGGCCTTCGTTCCGGAGCCACAGGCAGCGAGACCGAGCGCGAGCAGGACGAGGGAGGGGGTGCGGGTGGGGGGCATATCGATCGGTCCTGGACGTCGCCGCTACCAGAGCACGGAACGCGGCGGACTGCACGGCGGTCCCCGGCTCGCCATCCCTGGCAGCGCGTTCACGGTCCGATGCAGCGCGCCGCACGTGCGACCGCGCCGGACCCGCTGCGCTGGACACGGCGGCCGTGGCCGGTGATGGAGCGACCTCGCAGGCCGGGGGAGCCATCACGGCTCGCCGGTCCGCCCCTCCGGGCACGCGGCGGCCCGCGTCACGCGCGCGCGGCGGATGGCTTGCGCGGCCGGGCGGCGTCGGCGAGCAGCTCGGCGGCGTGGGCCTTGGCCTTCGAGGTCGCGTGGCCGCCCAGCATGCGGGCCAGCTCGTCCTTGCGGGCGGCGGCGTTGAGCCGGTGGACGTGGGTCTCGGTGCGGCCCGCGATCTCGGTCTTCTCGACGTGAAAGTGGTGATCGGCGAACGCGGCGATCTGCGGCAGGTGGGTGACGCACAGCACCTGGCGGTGATCGGCGACCGCGCGGATCTGCGAGCCGACGACCTGGGCGGTGGCGCCGCCGATCCCGGCGTCGACCTCGTCGAACACGTAGGTCGCCACCTCGTCGGCGCGCCGCAGCGCGAGCTTGAGCGCGAGCATGATCCGCGACAGCTCACCGCCCGACGCGACCCGGGCGAGCGGCCGGAGGTCCTCGCCCTTGTTCGACGCGAGCATGAGCTCGATCCGGTCGGCGCCAGTCGGCCCGAGCGTGCGGGGCTCGACGATCACGCTGAGCCGCGCGGAGCCCATGCCGAGCTCGGCCAGCGCCGCACCGACCTCCTTCTCCAGCCGTCGCGCCGCCCGGCTGCGGCTCCGGGTCAGCACCGCCGCGGCCGCCCCCGCCGCGGCCTCCGCGCCCGCCCGCAGCGCCGCGAGCTCGGCCAGCCGGGTGTTGCGCCCGGTCAGCGCGGCGAGCTCGCCGCGCAGCTCGGCGGCCCTGGCGATCAAGTCGTCGAGCGAGCCGTTGTGCTTGCGGATCAGCCGGCGGATCAGCGCGAGCCGCTCGTCGAGCCAGGCCAGCCGCTCGGGATCGCCCTCGAGCTTGTCGGCGTAGCCGCGCAGCTGATCGGCCGCGTCGTCGATCAGGGTCTCGATCTCGCCGAGCTGGCGGGTGACCGGCTCGAGCACCGGATCGGTCCGCGCGGCGCGCTCGACCTCGCGCGCGGCCACGGCGACCCGGTCGCGCGCGCTGTCGTCGCCGCCGTACAGCGCGTCCTCCGCCGCGCGCGCCGCGGCCTGGAGCTGATCGACCGCGGCCAGCCGGGCGCGCTCGACGTCGATCGCGGCGTCCTCGCCCGGCACCAGCCCCGCGCCGTCGAGCTCCTCGAGCTGGTAGCGCAGGTAGTCGACCCGGGCCTCGCGCTCGCGCTCGTCGCCGCCGAGCGCCACCAGCTCCTCGTCGCAGCGCCGCAGCTCGGCCCACGCCGCCGCCATCGCCGGCCCGAGCGCGGGCTCGCCGGCGAACGCATCGATGATCTCCAGGTGGCGGCCGGGATCGACCAGCCCCTGGTGCTGATGCTGGCCCGACAGATCGATCAGGAGCGCGCCGAGCTCGGCGAGCCGCGCCAGCGTGGTCAGCGCCCCGTTGACGTAGGTCCGGCTCCGGCCGCCACGCTGGATCACCCGGCGGATCACGACCTCGGCATCCCCGGCGCTGGCCCCGGCGCCCTCGAGCACCCCGGCGACCCGGGCCACCAGGTCCTCGGGGATCGCGACGATCGCCTCGACGACCGCCTCGTCGGTGCCCGCCCGCGGGATATCGGCCGACGCCCGCCCGCCGCGCAGCAGGTTGACCGCCTCGACGATCAGCGACTTGCCCGCCCCGGTCTCCCCGGTGAGCACGTTCATGCCATCGCCGAGCTCGATCGCCACGTCGCTGAGGATCGCGAAGTTGGTGACCCGCAGGTGCCTCAGCATCGGTCACCGCCTCGATCACCGCCTCGGTCACCGCCTCGGTCACCGCCCTTGCGGGCTCGCCGGTCGGAGCGCGCCCCCCAGTGCAGCTTCTCGCGCATGACGTCGAAGAAGCTCTGCTTCGACGCGAACATGATCAGCGGCGCGCTCGCCGCGGCGATCTCCGCGATGTCGCCGTACCCGAACGAATGCCCCCACTGCGCGTCGACGGTGAGCAGCGGACCGCGGACATCGACCCCGAGCTGGAGCCGGATCGTGCTGCGCGCCGAGATCACGAGCGGCCGGTTGGTCAACGCGTGCGCGCAGATCGGCGTCAGCGTCATCGCGTCCTGGCCGGGCAGCACGATCGGCCCGCCGGCCGCCATGTTGTACGCGGTGGAGCCGGTCGGCGTCGCGACGATCAACCCGTCGGCGCGGTACGATGCGACGAACTCGCCGTCGACGAACGCGTCGATCTCCACCAGCCGCGCCATCGCGCCCTGGTGCAGCACGGCGTCGTTGAGCGCGTAGCGGACCACCGGCTCGACCCCGCGCCGGCCGAACGTCACCGCGAGCCGCATCCGCCGGGTCTGCAGCAGCGTCCCCGCGAGCGCCTCGGCGAGCGCCTGCTTGGCCTGGCTCGTTGGAAACCCGGCCAAAAAGCCGAGCTGGCCGAGGTTGATCCCGAGCACCGGCCGGCCGTGATCGGCGACCAGCCGCGCCGCCCGCAGCATCGTCCCGTCGCCGCCGAGCACGACCGCGAGGTCGACCGCCGCGCCCAGCTCTTGCTCGGGGACCACCTCGCAGCCGATCGGCGAGATCTGGTCCTCGGTGGTCACCACCGGGACGTGGCCCTGCTCGCGCAGCCACGGCACCAGATCCTCCAGCAGGACCCCCGCTTCGGACTTGTCGGGCTTCAAGATGAAACCAACGTTCACCCCGTGGTGGTACCACAGACCGCTGACACTGAACTACCGTGCAGGTCGCCGCCCGCTGTGCAAGCCCTGCGTGAAACTGGCGCACGGCCGGTACCGCGGAAGCTCTTTCATATAAGGTCGCGCGCCATGTCTGCCGCTCCCGTCGTGCAATTCATCGATGAGACCTCCGCCGGCGAGATGCTGCGCGAGCACGAGGTACGGCTCCAGGCGTCCGCGACCGTCAAGGCGCGCGAGCTGCTCCAGCTCCGGTTCGGCGACAACGCCGACCGCGCCTGCGAGGCGTTCGCCCAGGGCGCCTTCCGGATGCAGGTCGCCGGCTCCCCGATCGACTCGCTCGACGCCCACGTCCACCTGGTCCCCGGGCTCGCGGTCCGCCTGATCCGCGTCACAGCCGACCTGTGACCCCCGGCCGAACCTCGACCGGGGCCGGGCGCCCACCTCCCCCCGGCAAGCCGCGCCCACTTGACAGGCGTTTCGCGGTCTTGTAGAAGATCGCACTCCGAGTAAACGCCCATGATGACGACGCAGAAGAGCTCCTGGCTCACCAAAGAGGCCGGCGAGGCGCAACGCGAGTGGTACGTGATCGATGCGACCGGCCATACGCTGGGTCGCCTCGCGTCGCGGATCGCCCTCGTGCTCCGCGGCAAGCACAAGGCCACCTACACGCCGAACGTGGACATGGGCGACTTCGTGATCGTGCTCAACGCCGGCGGGGTCAAGCTCACCGGCACCAAGCCCGACAAGAAGCTGTACCAGCACCACACCCTGTTCCCCGGCGGGATCCGCACCCGGCTGGCCAAGGACGTGCTCGCCGACGACCCCGAGCGCGCGATCCGCGAGGCGGTGTGGGGCATGATGCCCAAGGGCCCGCTCGGCCGCCGCATCCTCAAGAAGCTCAAGATCTACCGCGGCACCGAGCACGACCATGCGGCGCAGAAGCCGCGCGTGCTCGAGATCAAGAACTAGCCGGAGTGGCCACATCCCCCAGGGGCACCCAGAGGCAGATGATGCAGACGACGAAGACCTACGCCACCGGCCGCCGCAAGACCGCCGTGGCCCGTGTGTGGCTCACCGCCGGCGACGGCAAGTTCACGATCAACGAGCGCAGCGACGAGGACTACTTCTCGCGGCCGACCGCGCGGATGGTGATCCGCCAGGCGCTCGAAGAGGTCGCGCTGCTCAGCCAGTACGATATCCACGCCACCGTCCGCGGCGGCGGCATCGCCTCGCAGGCCGGCGCGATCCGCCACGGCATCACCCGCGCCCTGATGAAGGTCGACAGCGATCTGCGTCCCAAGCTCAAGGCGGCCGGCTACGTCACGCGCGACCCGCGCAAGAAGGAGCGCAAGAAGTACGGCCAGAAGGCCGCGCGCGCTCGCTTCCAGTTCAGCAAGCGCTGATCGCGGCAGCGGGCTGCCCGGGTCTTCGCAGCTCGTCAGTTGCCTCCGGATCCAGCTGCGCGAGGTGCGGTCGCGGTAGCGGAGTACGCTCCCCGAGACGAGTCAGACGGTCACGACCGTCGCGCGAACCCCTGCCGCGGCAAGCAGCACCTCGATGTCGTCCGGATCGGACGTCAGCACGGTGTCGCCATCCTTCGCATGCCCCGCGACGAGCGCGTCGACGACGTCGTGCGTCCGGGTCTTCGCGAGCAGCTCACCGGCACGACGGGCAGCCAGTTCGTCGGGTGCGTCCACGTTCGTCGCCGAGATCAGCCGGGCGAGCAGCACCTGCCGGCGACCGTCGCGCCAGACCTGGCCGATCACGGGTGAGGTCGTGGCGAGTTCCAGCCCCAGATGACGTGCAGCGGCAAGCCGTGCGCGGACGCGAGGATCGCCCTTCTCGAACGCCACGAAGGCGCCGGCATCGAGGACCACGCGGGTCATCGTGCCACTACCCGCTTTCGCCTCCGCCTGGACCCATGCTTCGCGGCCTCGACCAACTCGGCCTCGGCCGCCGCCAGCTGCTTTCCGTCGACCGGACCAAATCGCCGCTCCGCCTCGTCGAGCGCGAGGTCCAGCGCGGCCATGCGCACTTGATGGGCGATCGCATCGGTGACGACCGTCGAGACCGTCGTACCACGAGCCTCCGCGAGGGCGCGCAACGCGACGCCGAGCTCAGCCGGTACGGTCACGCTCAAGCGGTCGACAGCCATGCCATCAGCGTATGGCACATCCCGGTATTACGCAACGTTCGCCGCTGGCGACCCGGCTCCGAGACGTGTCGGCCGCCTTTGATCGTGCGACATCCCGAGGCCTGCGCGTCGCGGCCTGGTGTACCGTCCGTGTCATGCGTGCTCCCGGCGTCTGGGTCATCGTGGGTTGCCTCGTCGCGCTCGGCCTCCCGGCCACCTCGCCGCGCGCCGCGGCGGCGCCGCGGCAGGATGCGCCGGCCGCGCTGCTGGCGACGGTGTCGATCGGTCCGGTGACGACGCTGCGCGGGCTGGCCGCGTACGTCGAGGCGGTATCGCCGGGGGCGAGCGCCGGGCTGAGCGACCGGGCGCTGCGCCGCGCGCTGGCCCAGGCGGTCAGGGTGCGCTCGCTCGACGGCATCGATCCGGCGAGCTGGATGTACCTGCTGGTGGTGAGCACCGGCGGGCCGCCGGCGCTCGGGCTGCTCGCGAAGGTCGGCGATGAGAAGGCGGTGATGGACGGCGCCGCCGGCAGCGCGCTGATCAAGCGCGGCTGGGCGGTGATCGGCGACAAGCCGGCGATCGATGGGGTCGGTGCCTACGCCCTGGCCACGCTCGCGGCGCAGCCGGCGCCGCGCGCGCCGGGCGCGACGCTGTACCTGCCCCACGTGCTCGCCCGCTACCGCGCCGAGATCGAGGACGCGCGCAAGCAGCTGGACACGCAGTTCGCGCAGGCGCGGCCCGATCCGATGATGCGGGCGATGGCGCCGACTCTCGACGCGATGGTCGAGGTGCTCGCGGAGATCGACCAGGTGATCGTGACGCTGGACGCGTCGCAGGACCTCGTCGCGCTCGATCTCGCGGTGGCGCCGCGGCCGAGGTCGCGGCTCGCCGGCTTCATCGGGGTGCAGCGGCCGAGCGACTACGCGCTGCTCGGCAAGCTCCCCGCGGTGGCGGCGCCGACCAGCGTGATCGCCGGGCACCTGGAGGCCGGCCCGTACCGCGGCGCCCTGAGCGAGCTCACCGCCGGCATGTTCGGCGGATCCAGGCAGATGAAGGGGGCGCTCGAGGCGTTCTTCAAGGCGACCAACGGCGACATCGCGACGACGCTGCTACTGTCGCCCGGCTCCGCGATGTCGGCCGAGCAGCTGTACGGGGTGTCCGACACGGCAGCGGCCAGCCGGGCGATCACCGCCTGGCTCGACGCATTCAACGCCGGCCTCACGTTCGGCCCACCGGAGATGACGGGGACGATGCGGACCCTGCCGGACGCCCCGGTGCACGATGGCGTCACGCTGCGCGGCTACCGCACGAGCCACGATCTGTCGAAGGCCACGCCGGCGCAGCGCGAGGCGATGGAGCGCATGGTGGGGGCGCGCGGCGCGGACACCCGGATGGCGGTGTTCGACGGGGTCGGCACGATCGTCACCGGGCCCGACAGCGTCGCCGCGGCCGGGCGATTGATCGACGCGGTGCGCGGCAAGGCGCCGCGGTTCGCCGCGCCGCCTGCGATCGCGCAGTTCCTCACCGAGTCGCGCGCGCGCAAGGACAGCATGGCGATGACGCTCGACATCGCCCGGATCATCGCCAGCATGGCCGGCGGCGCGACCCGGGCCGGGGATGGCGCGCCGGTGATGCTGTCGCTCGGCTTCGCGGACCGCCGCGCCCACGTCCGGATCGCGGCGCCGGTCGCCAGCGTCCGCGCGGTGATACCCGCTGCCCGTCCGTAGTAGGCTCCCCGGGTGCGGTTCCGCGCGACGATCCTCGTCAAGCTGCTGGTCGCGCTGGTCGTGCCCACGGTCGCGCTGTTCACCTTGTTCGCGTTCGTCGCGTTCGAGGTCAGCCGGCGCGACCTCGACCACGAGCTCGGCGCTCGCCTCGAGGCGATCGCCGCGTCGGCGACCACCCAGATCCGCGGCAAGTACCTGACCGAGCTGGTGCCCGGCAACGAGGACGACCGCGGCTACCAGAACGCGCTCAAGAAGCTCGAGGCGATCGCCGACGCGACCGGCGCGCAGCTGTTCGTGTTCGACGAGCAGTACAACTCGCGCGGCGACACCGCACCCGGCGTGGCGATCGGCACCCACTACTTCCGCGCCGAGCTCGATCGCGCCGAGCTGGTGCGGGTGTTCGAGCTCGGCCGGACCGCGTCGTCGGTGACGTTCATCGGCAACGATCACAAGATCTACAAGACCGGCTACGCGCCGGTCCGCGCGTCGGAGACCGAGCCGCAGATCGTGCTCGCGCTCGGCGCCCAGGCGCCGGCATCGTACTTCGCGCGGCTCGCCGACCTGCGCGACCGGCTGTTCGCGTGGGGCACCGGCCTGCTCGTGGTCAGCGTGATGGCGGCCGTGGTCGCGACCCTGCTGATCACCCGCAACGTGCGCCGGCTGGTGTCCGCGGCCGAGCGGATCGGCAGCGGCAACCTGCGCGACCCGGTGCGGGTCGAGTCCGACGACGAGATCGGCGTGCTCGGCCAGACCATGGAGCGGATGCGCCAGCAGCTCGCCGAGCGCGACGCGCGGACCCAGCAGATGCTCGCGGGCATCGCGCACGAGGTCCGCAACCCGCTCGCCGGCATGACGCTGTTCGCCGGGATCCTGCGCGACGAGCTGCCGGAGGACGACGCCCGGCGCGGCCACGTCGAGCGGATCCGCCGCGAGCTCGGCTACCTCGAGCGCGTGGTCAACGACTTCCTGGAGTACGCCCGGCGGCCCAAGCCGGAGCTGCACGACGAGCCGTGCGACGCGTTGCTGGCCGAGGTCGCGCAGCTGACCAGCACGGAGGACATCCCGGTCGAGGCCGCGCCGTGCGACGGCCTGATGGCGCGGGCCGATCGCGGCCAGATCCGCCGGGCGCTGCTGAACCTGGCCAAGAATGCGGTCCAGGCCGCCACCGCCGCCGGGCACCGCGGCAGCGGCGCGGTGCGGCTGTCCGCCGAGGAGCGCGGCGACGAGCTGGCCCTGGTCGTGTGGAACCGCGGTCACGAGATCCCCCCGGAGATCTGCGAGCGGCTGTTCGAGCCGTTCTACACGACCCGCGAGAAGGGCACCGGGCTGGGCCTGGCGTTCGTGCGCGAGATCGCCGCAGATCACGGCGGCCGGATCGAGGTCAAGAGTGCCTCGGGCGAGACGACGTTCACGCTCGTGCTGCCCTTCGCCGAGGCCTGACGCGCAATCATTGCATCTGCGAAGCGCGCTCGGCTCGCGACTCCTTACATCTCTCACTCCGTCGCTGTATGCCAGCTGACGTGATGAACCTGCGTAGCGAGCATCGATACTCTCGGCCGCCTGGCAGGTTGCGGCACTTCGCTACAGCCGTCGGTGTACGATGGTAGTGCGACCATGCCCACGATCCTGATCATCGACGATAACGAGACCGTGCGCGACGGCCTCGCTCACACCGTCAAGAAACTGGGGCACGAGGCGGTCACCGCCACGGGGGGCGTCGCCGGGATCGAGGTGTTCAAGGCCAAGCGCCCCGACTTCGTGATCTCCGACCTCAAGATGGACGGCCCATCCGGAGTCGACGTGCTCCGGGCGATGACGGCGATCGACCCCGACGTGCCGATCATGATCATCACGGGGTTCGGCTCGGTCGAGACCGCGGTCGAGGCGATGAAGCTCGGCGCGTTCGACTTCATCACCAAGCCGATCCAGCCCGAGGTGGTCCGGCTCAAGACCGAGCGCGCGCTGGAGCTGTGCGCGGCCCGGCGCGGCCGCCGCAAGGCCGACGCGCTGACCGACTACCTGACCGCCGAGGCCGACGCCCACTTCCCCGAGCTGATCGGTAACGGCGAGAAGATGCAGGCGGTGCGCCGCACGGTCGAGAAGATCGCGGCCAGCGACACCACCGTGTTCATCTGCGGCGAGAGCGGCACCGGCAAGGAGCTGGTCGCGCGCGCGATCCACCGGCTCAGCAAGCGCGCGATCGGGCCGTTCATCAAGGTCAACTGCGGCGCGCTGACCGAGACCCTGCTCGAGAGCGAGCTGTTCGGCCACGAGAAGGGCGCGTTCACCGGCGCGGTCAAGCAGAAGCCGGGCCGGTTCGAGCTCGCCGACAACGGCACGCTGTTCCTCGACGAGGTCGGCGACGTGCCGCCCGCGATGCAGGTCAAGCTGCTGCGCGCGCTGCAGGAGCAGGAGTTCGAGCGGGTCGGCGGCGAGGCCCCGATCAAGGTCGACGTCCGCGTCGTGTCGGCGACCAACAAGAACCTCGAGGCCGAGGTCGCGGCCGGCCGGTTCCGCCAGGACTTGTTCTTCCGCCTCCACGTCCTGCCGGTCAAGCTGCCGCCGCTGCGCGAGCGCCGCGAGGACATCCCCGTGCTGTGCCAGCACTTCATCGCCAAGCTCGCGCCCAAGACCAACACCCGGGTCCGCGCGGTCAGCGACGCCGCGCTCGGCCGGATCATGGCCTACCACTGGCCGGGCAACGTCCGCGAGCTCGAGAACGCGATCGAGCAGGCGCTGGTGTTCGCCGAGGGCGAGGAGATCTCGCCGTCCGCGCTGCCCCAGTTCCTCCAGGGCGGCGCCGAGGAGGACCGGCTCGACGTGCCGCGCGAGCTGTCGCTGCCCGAGATCCTCGACGACCTCGAGCGCCAGCTGATCCTCAAGGCCTACGCCAAGGCCGGCCGGGTCAAGACCGAGACCGCGCGCCTGCTCGGCATCAAGACGTCGGCGCTGTACTACAAGCTCGAGAAGTACAGCATCGAGTGATGATTCCAGAACGAGGCTGTGGCAATCGGCCGGCCGCGTTCGCACGAAGCGCTCCGCACGCTTTCCCCTGCAGTGCTACCTTGTCAGGGTAGGGGACGTGAGCATGACCAAGCCGAGCTCGAGAGCTCCGACGCTCGCCGACCTCGATGCCCTGCCGCCGGGCATCGTCGGCGAGATCATCAACGGCGTGCTGTACACGATGACCAAGCCGCGCATGCGGCACCAGCGGACCACGACCCGGATCGCAGCCGGCGTCGGCGACCCATTTGACATGGGGCTCGGTGGGCCCGGCGGCTGGTGGATCGTCGTCGAGCCCGGGATCGAGTTGCCCAACACGCCCGAGATCTCGCCCGACGTGGCCGGCTGGCGCCGCGAGCGCATGCCCGAGATGCCCGGCGACGAGCCGATCCGGTTGGTGCCCGACTGGGTCTGCGAGATCCTCTCGAAACACACGCGGCGCCACGACCAGCTCGTCAAGATGCCGTACTACGCCGAGGTCGGTGTCGCCTATTCATGGATCGTCGACGTCGAAGCGCGCGTGCTGACCGCGCAGCGCCTGGAGTCCCACCACTGGGTCACGATCGGCACGTACAGCGACCAGACCGAGGCGCGGATCGCGCCGTTCGACGCGGTTCCGTTCAACGTCGCCCGCTGGTGGCCGCCGGCGCCTGACGACGGCGAAGCAGACGATCCTCGCGAACGACAGCGCTAGCAGCACGGACATGCCACAACACCTCGGTCGCGCAGACATGATTCCGCGAGGCCGCGCGTCATGGGCCGCCTGCGCTTGACCCTCGACGAAGCCACGTCCGAGGCGCTCGCTCGACACGCGCGGCAGCAAGGGAAGCCCCGCGCCGCGCTCGCCCAGGAGCTGATCCGCGAAGCCGCGCGGCGAGACGCGCGGGAGCGAGAGCGCACGCTCGCCCGCGACTACGCGGCGGGCCGGAGCGACGCCCGGCAGCTGTTGCGAACCCTGGAGGCCGCACAGCTGGAATTGCTGGACGACGAAGAAGCGTGAGGCCAGCGGCCCCACCCGCCAGGCGACGCGATGGAGCCGCCGATCGTCCGCCGCGACATCCTCCGCTCATGGCCGCGCCAGGTCGGCCTCGACGTCGTGGCCGTACAGCCAGGCGCTCTGGCGGAGCGGCTCGCTGCTGGCGAGGGCGGCGTCGCGCGCCTCCTGCGCGGGGCCGTCATCGAGGTGGTTCTGGACCTCGCGGCCGCGGCTCATGAGCTGGACCTGGCTCGCGCGCGGCCGGCGGAGCTGCTCGTAGCGCTGCAGCGCCGCGGGCGCCGACGCGGAGCTTGCGCCGGCGAGGCAGACCGCGAGCACGGCCGCGTCCTCGACGGCCTGCGCGGCGCCCTGGGCAAAGAACGGAAGCATGGCGTGCGCGGCGTCGCCGAGCAGGCTGATCCGGCCCGCCGTCCACTGCGCGAGCGGCTCGCGGTCGAAGATCGCCCAGCGAAGAGTGCGGATCGCCGACGCGGTCAGCTGGCGCAGCCGGCGATCCCACGACGCGAACTCCGCGCGCAGGTCGGCCACGTCGCCGGCCGCGGTCCACGACTCGTTCCGCCACTCGCCGGCCGGTACGAACGCGACGACGTTGACCAGCTGGCCGCCGGAGATCGGGTAGTGCACGAAGTGACGGCCGGGACCGAGCCACAGCGTCTGCACCGGGCGGACCGCCATCTCCGGGGCGCTGTCCGCCGGAACCAGGCAGCGGAACGCGCTCAGCCCCGAGAACCGCGCGCCGGTCTCCGCGACGACCGCAGGCCGGACGACCGAATGGATGCCGTCCGCGCCGATCACCACATCGGCTGCAATCTGTCGTTGCCGGCCATCCCGGCTCGCGAACGTCAACGCGACCTCGTGCTCGTCCTGCGCCAGCGCGACGAGGCGGTGATCCAGGCGCAGCTGCTCGACCGGCAGCGCGCGCTGCAGCAGGGCCACGACGTCGGCCCGGTGGGCGACGTAGCACGGGGCACCATAGAGCCGCTCGCATTCGTCTCCCATCGGCTGGACCGACAGCACGCGGCCATCCATCCAGCGCCGGAACTCCCACGCCGCCTCCAGTCGAACAAACCCCGGAGGGTCCGCAGCGGGAGGCGCCCCAACCGACGACCCCGGAACGAGTTCGCCGCCTGCCGCGAGCGGCGAGACAGACCCCGGAAGGGTCTGGATCGGAGGGGTCTGGATGACCCCGAGCTTCCGCAGGAGGCGGACCATGTTCGGCGCGACCACGATCCCGGCACCGACCGGGTGCAGCTCGGAGGCCTGCTCGTAGACCTGGGCCTCGAGGCCCGCCCGCCGGAGGAACAGCGCGGCAGCGAGGCCGCCGATGCCGCCGCCGACGATCGCGATCCGCAGGGTCATCCGGTGTCCTCCGCGCCGGGCCGGCGCCCGGAGATGGTGGCATGACCGCCGGGCGACGCGCGCTGCGATCAGGGTGCGGTCGGCGCAGGTGGCCCCGGCGGCCCCGGCGGCCCCGGTGGCCCCGGTGCCCCAGGTGGGGCGACGCGGACCGGGTATCGCCGGCGGGCCCAGACCAGGAACTCCTCGGCCGGCAGGTCGAGGGCGGCGCGGCAGACCTCGCCGACGTGGACCGGGAAGTCGCGCTCGACGACCCAGCGCAGGAAGCTGCGATCGGGGCCGGCGGCGAGCTCGTGGACGGCGGTGTTGGCGTACTTGCCGAAGCCGAGCACGACGACCTCGCCGTCCCAGCGCAGGTGGCGCGACGGGCCGACCCAGCTGGCGCGCGCGCCGTGCTGTGGATCGCACTTGCACGCGATCGCCTCCCAGTCGTGATCGGCGAGGTTGAACGCGTGCAGCATCGCGGCCAGCACACGGCCGGTCGCGGCGACGTCGGCGCTGGCGCTGTGTGCGGCATCGAAGCCGATGCCGACGAAGCGCTGGTGGGCGTGCTGCAGGCTGCGCGGCTCGCACTGCTGCCACAGCCGGAACGCGTCGACGATCTTCTTGCCGGTGAGGTCGAGCATCGGCTTGCCGATCCGGGTGTACTCGGCCTGCAGCATGTCGATGTCGAACGCGATGTTGTAGCCGACGATGACGTCGGTGTCGGCGAACACGGCCGCGATGTCGCCGGCGACCTCGGCGAACCCCGGGCAGCCCTCGAGGTCGGCCAGGGTGATGCCGTGGACCGCCTGGGCGCCGGGGTGGATCGGCGCGGTCGGCCTGATCCGCCAGGTCCGGCTGGGCGCGCTGTCGCCGAGGCCGAGCTGGACGCACAGCTCGATCACCTGATCGGTGAGCCGATCGGTGCCGGTGGTCTCGCAGTCGAAGATCACGATGCGCGCGCCCTGGCACGGCAGGTCGAGCACCCGGGCGAGCACCCCGGGGTCGTCGCTCACCACCGGCACCACCGGCACCACCGGCACCGCCGGCCCCGCCGGCACCACGCATGGCCCGCTCCCCGCGGCCACCTCCTCGACCGGCTCCAGCATGCGCTCGGGGGCGTCCGGGACCACGGGCACCGGGCGCCAGTCGAACAGCGACAACGTACCTTCCACGCCGCCACGCTAGGGTAGCGGTCTGACACCGAACCGCCTTCGGAGAAGAGCGAAGATCGCAAGCGATCGAATACGTTAGGATTCACCGAGATCGCGCCCGATCGCGTACGATGCGGGCTCGATGCAGCGCTGGCTCGTGATCGGCCTCGTGCTCGCCGCTTGCAAGGTCCGCGAGCAACCGCCGATCACGGCGCCGTGGACCTGGGACTTCGACGCCGGTCTGGGCGACGTGTTCTATGCCACCGGCGACGGCTATCACGGCGAGCGCGGCGCGCTATCGGCGCACGGCGCGCACAACCATCCGCTGTGGCTGCGCAAGAAGCTGCCGCGCGACGTCCGGATCGAGCTCGACGCCTGGTCGACCGAGCCGCGCGGCGACATCAAGGTCGAGGTGTTCGGTGACGGCCACTCGTTCGACCCCGACGGCGGCCGCTACACCGCGACCGGCTACGAGGTGATCTTCGGCGGCTGGTTCAACGCGAAGTCGATCATCGCGCGGCTCGACGAGCACGGCACCGAGATGGCCGAGCGCACCGAGCCCAAGGTCGTGCCCGGCCGGCACTACCACTGGCGGATCGAGCGCCGGGGCAAGGCGATCACGTGGTTCATCGACGACCTCGCGACGCCGTTCCTGCGCTACGAGGACCCGCGCCCGCTCGACGGCGCCGGCCACGAGTATTTCGGCTTCAACAACTGGGAGACCGATACCTGGTTCGACAACCTCGTGATCGCGCCGCTGTGACGCTACAATGGCGGTCCGGCTCGCCGGTGAACTCCACGCGCCGGTGTTCGCGTCGTTGATCTCATCGTCGATCCCGTCGTTGGCCCACCTGGTCCCCCGGCATGGAGCAGTTCGGTAAATACTCGCTGATCCGCAAGATCGGCACCGGCGGTATGGCCGAGGTCTTCCTGGCGCGGACCACCGTGGCGCAGGGGCTCAACAAGACGCTGGTGATCAAGAAGATCCACACCGCGTACGCCCGCAGCCGCCAGTTCGTCGCGATGTTCGTCGACGAGGCCAAGATTGCGCTCGGGCTCAACCACCCGAACATCACCCAGGTGTTCGACTTCGGCGCGGTCGCCGACACCTACTTTTTGGCGATGGAGTACGTCGAGGGCATCGACCTGTTGCGCCTGCTGCAGGAGGCAGCCCGGGCCCGCCAGCGCCTGCCCTACGGCGTGGCGGCGTACATCGTGCAGCAGCTCGCCAAGGGCCTCGACTACGCGCACCGCAAGACCGACGAGTTCGGCCAGCCGCTCGGCATCGTCCACCGGGACGTGTCGCCCCAGAACATCCTCCTGTCGTGGGACGGCAGCGTCAAGATCGTCGACTTCGGGATCGCCCGCGCGCGCGACGTCCACGAGGAAGAGGGCGTGATCAAGGGCAAGTATGCCTACATGTCGCCGGAGCAGGCGCGCGGCGAGCCGGTCGATTGCCGCAGCGACGTGTTCGCCGCCGGCATCGTGCTGTTCGAGCTGGCGTGCGCGCGGCCGCTGTTTCACGGCAAGGGCAAGGAGGCGCTGGAGATGGTCAAGTCGGGCGTGCTGCCGCGGCCGCGCGACTACGCGCCGGACCTGCCCGACGCGCTGGAGCGGGTCATCCTGCGCGCGCTCGCGTTTCGCCGCGAGGACCGGTTCGCGACCGCGCGCGACCTGCAGCACGAGCTCGGCAAGTTCCAGCTCGCGTGGGGCAACCGGATCGGCGCGCTGATCGATTCCGGATCGCTCGCCCAGACCCTCGCGCAGCTGGTCGCGCACGAGCGCGCGAGCGCGCCGCCACCTGCCGAGCCCGACGCCGCCGACCGCTCGCCGATCGATCCCGGCACCGGCACCGGCACCGGCTCCGGCTCCAGCGCTGGCTCCGCCGCGGGCTCCGGCCTCGGTTCCGGCGCCGAGGTCGAGTCCCCCGCGGACGACGACGGCGAGCCCGGAGATCCCGGCGCCCTGGGGAGCGAGCCCGCGGTCAGCGATCCGGGCGAGCTCCACACGTCACCGGCGCGCGGCGCGCGAACGGTCGCAGGTGCCGCGATGGCGGCCGGCACCGAGCGGGCTCGCCGGTCTACCGCGACCCACCCGGCGGTGCCGCGGGCCGAGCCCCGTCGCGATCCGCGCGAGCGCAAGTACATCTACGTGCTGGAAGGCGTGCTGCGCGGCATGGCGGCGCTGGAGCGCCGGCTCGGCAGCGCCGGCGCGGCGCGGCTGGTCGACGAGTTCTACCGGGTCGCGCGCGACGTCGCGTTCAAGCACGACGCGCTGATCGACGTCCCCCGGCCGGCTCCGGACGGCAAGGACCCGTCCGGCTCGGGCGCCGAGCCCGCGGTCCCCGCTGGCCTCGGCCCGCGCGGCGCGACCACCAGCATCGGGCCCGACAGCATGCTGCGGGTCGTGGTCGGCCTGCCGGTCGCCTCCGAGGACGACGCCGGCCGCGCGATCCGGCTCGCGCTCGCGCTGGTCGACGCGCTCGACGGCATCGGCTCGGACGTCGAGCCCGAGCTCCGGCTCGCGCTCGCGGTCCAGCGCGGCTCGGCCATGGTCCGGCGCGCCCCGTCCCCGCGGCGCGGCGCGGGCGCGCCCGGGGAGCCGGCCTACGAGATCGACGAGGCGACCGCGGCGTTCGCCCACAAGCTCGCGCGCCAGGCCCGCGGCGCCGAGATCCTGGTCGGCGGCCGGGTGTTCCGCGCGGCGCGCGCCGACTGGGTGTTCGAGCCGCTCGCGGCGATCGATCTGCCCGACGAGCTGCCGGCCGGCGGCTCGGGCAAGATCCCGCTCGACGACGACACCGATCCGGGCGTCCGGCGCGCGCGGGTCTACCGGCTGCGCGGCCCCAAGGAGCGCGCCCAGCGCCTGCGCGAGCGCCGCGACGCCGGCCGGCTGTACGGCCGCGATCTCGAGCTCAAGGCGCTGCGCGACGCCTGGCGCGACGTGCTGGTCACCCGGCGCAAGCGCCAGATCGTCATCATCGGCGACGCCGGGGTCGGCAAGCGCATGCTGGTCCGCAGCTTCCTCGCCGGGCTGTCGCCGAGCGAGGCCATGGTGGTCCGGACCTCGGCGCGGGTCGGCACGGCGATGACCCCGTACGGCGTGTTCGCCGATCTGGCGCGCGACGTGCTCGGCCTGGCCGAGGACGCCGAGCCGCACGAGGTCGAGCGCCGCCTGCTGCGCGCGCTGCCGCTGCTGTACCCCGGCGACGAGGACTCGCGCGAGGCGCGCACCGCGCTCGCCACGGTCGGCATGCTGCTCGGCGTGCGCGCCGGCGCCGGGGAGCCCGACGGCAAGATCGATGCGGAGGCGCGCCGCCAGACCCTGATCCAGCTGCTGACCCGGGTCGAGCACCGGCTCGAGGGCGACCGGCCGCTGGTGATGTTCGCCGAGGACGTGCACTGGGCCGACCAGGAGAGCCAGGAGCTGTTCGCCGCGCTGCTCAAGATCCGGACCCCGCGGCCGATCCTCGGCCTGATGACCAGCCGCCCCGATCCGCGGATCCAGCGGCTCGCCAAGGAGCTCGGCACCGAGATCGTGCTGCTCGACGAGCTGACCGACAGCGCGCGCCGCGAGATGGTCGCCGAGCGGCTGGTCCCCGGCCCCGACGTCGACGAGCTGATCGATCAGATCGCCGCGCGGTGCGGCGGCAACGCGTTCTTCATCCAGGAGCTGCTCGACACCCTGGTCGAGCGCGGCGTGCTGGTCCCCGAGACCGAGACCGGCGGCGCGCGGCCGGGCCTGCTGCGCTGGGTCAAGCGCGACGCGCCGATCCAGGTCCCGTCGACGATCGAGGACCTGATCCTGTCGCGGATCGACGCGCTGCCGGCGGCCGAGCGCGACGCCCTGATCTGCGCCGCCGTGCTCGGCCGCCACGTCTCGTCGGCGGCGCTGTCGCCGCTGCTCGGCCGGCCGGTGCGGCTGGAGCTCGACGAGCTGGTCCGCCGCGGCCTGCTGTCGCCGCGCCCCGAGACCGACGAGTACCGGTTCAAGAACGACATGACGATGACCGTGGCGTATGGCCTGATCCCGCCGGAGACCCGGGTCCAGATCCACCGCTCGGTCGCCGCGCGGATCGCCGGCGCCCCGGGTTACCGGATCGGTCAGGACGACGCGCTGATCGCGCGCCACCTCGAGCTCGCCGGCGACGCCGCGGCGGCCGCCGACCGCTACCTGCGCGCCGCCGGCCACGCGGTCGACCTCGGCGGCAACGCCGACGCGTTCCGCCAGCTGGCGCGCGCGCTCAAGCTGCTGCCGGACGACGATCACGAGCACCGGTTCACCGCGCACCGGCTGCGCGAGGAGATCCTGCGCCGGCTGGCGCGCCGGCCGCAGCAGCTGCGCGAGCTCCACGCCCTGCGCCAGACGGCCGAGCGGCTCGGCGATCCGGCGCGGCTCGCCACCGCGCACTGCGCGCTCGCCCAGTTCTACATCGACGTCGGCAAGCCGCCCGCGGCGCTGCGCGCGGCCGGCCCCGCCCAGCAGCTGGCGCGCGACGCCGGCGATCCGCTGCTCGAGGCCGAGGTCCTGCGCCTGCGCGCCGCGATCGCCCGCCTGGTCGGCAACGCCGAGGACTCGCTGCGCCTGGTCGAGCAGGCGCTCGCGCTGTGCGATCGCACCGCGACCGACACCGCCCGTCCGGCGCCGCCGATCCTGGTCGCGCGCGCCACCATCCTCGACCAGCGCGGCGCCGCGCTGTGGTACATCGGCCGGCTCGAGGCCGCGATCGAGAGCTACGCCGAGGCGCTCGTGATCTACCGCGCGCTCGGCATGGGCCGCCAGGAGGCCCGCGCGCTCAACAACATGGGCATGGTGTTCTCCGCGCTCGGCGAGTACGAGGAGGCGCTCGCCCACTTCAAGAGCGCGCTCAAGCTCGACCAGGCGCTCGGCGACCGCTCCCACATCGCGCAGAAGCTCGGCAACATCGGCCAGTGCTACTCCGACCTCGGCGACGTCGATCGCGCCGAGAGCTACCTCGGCAAGGCGCTCAAGCTCGCCGAGCAGACCGGCGACCTCGCCGCCGCCGCCGAGGCCGCGGTGTCGCTCGGCCAGGCCAGGCTGCAGCGCGGCCACGCCCGGGCCGGCCTCGACCTGTTCGAGCGCGGCCTCGCGCTCGCCACCGACAACCGCGATCGATACCAGGAGGTCCGCGCGCGCCAGTACATCGCGCTCGCCCACCTCACCCTCGGCAACCCGCCCGAGGCCGCGCTCGAGATCGCCCGGTCGGCCACCGAATGGGCGCGCAAGATGCCGATGCTGGTCGGCATCGTCTACGGCCTGGCGCTCCAGGGCCTCGCGCTGTCGCGCCTGGGCCGCCACGACGAGGCGATGGCGTGCGCCGACGACGCGGTCCGCCGCCTCGAGGGCGCCCGGCCCGACGGCGCCGAGCACATCCACCGCTGGCGCGCCGAGGTCCTCGCCGCCGCCGGCCGGATCGACGACGCGCGCGCCGCGCTCGACCGCGCCGACGCCGAGATCGCGGCCAAGGCCACCAAGCTGCGCGATCCCGAGCTCCGCCGGCTCTACCTGACCAGCCGCCAGCTGCCGCGGTGATCGCTCGGCCGCGGATCCGTCAATCGACGAACTGCTCGTTGCGCTTGATCGGACAGCTGTCGGGGGGGCTGGGGTCGATCGGCGGTCGCGCCTGGTCCGTGGTGACGAAGCAGTCGTCCAGCACCGAGCAATAGCAGATCGTCACGCTCAGCGCGTGCTTTCCACCCGAGAGCAGCTCCTGGAACCTCGTCCGGCTCTGTGGATCCTCGCCCGCGCGGAACATGGCGACGTCCTTTCCCGCAGGGAGCACTGACTGCGTGATCGACGACATGGTGGCGCGCTCCCCGTCGACGTAGTCGGCAGCCTTCCTCACACCACCCCAGGTGGTGACCAGCGTGCCGCCCACCACCACACGCACCGCGAACACGCGCGCAGGGCCCGTGCCCTGGTTGTGGACATGCCACGCCAGTTCCTGGTCGTTGTTGCTGTAACTGACCTCCAGGCGCGGCCACACCTGGGCGCGCAGCTGCTGGCGCTGCACGTAGGCGGTGTAGCCCGAGACCGCCAGCGCCAGCAGGCCGATGAACGACGCGATCACCGCCGCCAGCGCGTCCCAGTCCCGGCGCCGCTGGCCGGCCGGCCCGGCCCCGCGCTCGGCGAGCAGCTCGATCGCTCGCGTCAGCCGCTGATCGTACTGCTCGAGGCGAGCGATGCGCTGTTCGACGTCTCCAGTCTCAGCATCGGACACGATCACCTCCTGGATGCTCCGGGTGGAGCAGGATACCCTGTCGCTTGCTCGGGCGCAGAGCCAACCACCGACCGCGCTGGGCAGATAGGGAATCGCCGACATCGTGAGTCGTGATCGCTCGAATCTTCGCCGCAACATGATGTGGTACCGCAGGCAGCGCCGATCGCTCCTGCGGTGGTACCCTGGACAGTACGTGGCAATCGCCGATGCGACGATCGTCGATCACGACCGCGATTTCTGCGCGCTGGCGCATCGCATGTTCGCAAGGTTTGGCAACCGGGCGATCTACATGCCTCGGGTCGAGAGCCGTGAGCGCGTGATCCGCATCCGGTCGCCGCGGCTCAGCCGGCCAGCAGCGAGGCCTGGCCGAGCACGCGGCCGGCGGCGTCGCCCTGCATGACATCGGCCTGGTGCAGCGCACCGAGCAGGGCGCGGGCGGGCGCGTCGTGGGCGGTGGCGGCGCGCCAGGCGTCGGCGAACTCGGCGGCCGGGACGTCGCCGACCACGGTGATCAGCATGAACCGAGCGTCGGGCGGGCCGGACATCCGCTCGACCTTGAACCGGGTGACGACGTCCTCCAGGAAGCCGACCAGGCGCGATGGCTCGGCGACGTCGAGCGTCATGAACAGCGCATGGCCGCCCTCACGGTCGGCGTCCGCGCCGGGGCTCACGGGGCGAAACGTCACGCCGCGGATCTGGTTGGTCGCCACGGGGTTACGGTAGCACGCGCGCCGGGCTGCGAAATGTTGCCGCACCGGCGGACAGGTGCATCTGGCCCGCGGATCTGCCACGGTCGGGGCGTGCCGCTCGTGAAGTCCATCGCGCCGATCCCGGGACGCCGGCTGCTGGTCGCGTTGCTGATCATCTTCGCCGCCGCGGTGGTGCCGGCGGTGATCGTGCCGACGCTGATGTGCCGGCCCGCGGACCCCCAGCTCGACGACCTCGGCCCGGTCGGGTCGTTCGCGCTGACCGACGAGCGCGGCGAGCCGTTCACCGGCGCGGCGCTGCGCGGCCACGCGACGCTCGTCAGCTTCCTGTTCACGCGCTGCGACACGATCTGCCCGGTGACGACGATGAAGATGGCGCGGCTGCAGGAGAAGACGTTCGACGCCGGCGCCCGGATCAAGCTGGTGTCGTTCTCGGTCGACCCGGCGTATGACACGCCGCCCCGGCTCGCCGAGTACGCCCAGCGCTACCATGCCGACCCGACGCGCTGGCGGTTCGTGACCGGACCGGTCGAGGACATGCGCCGGCTGGTCGAGGGGCCGTTCATGAACTCGATGGCCAGCGAGGGCGTGACGCCGTCGGGCGCGCCGGCGATCTCGCACAGCGGCTACTTCCTGCTGATCGACGGCAACGCCCACATCCGCGGGGCGTATGACTCGAGCGATATCCACAAGCTCGACGACATGGAGCGCGCCGCGCGCTACCTGACGCGCACCGGCCGCTGACCGCCGCCGCGCCGCCGACCGGGAGCGCGCATCGCGACGCGGCGCGCCGGTGACCCCGTGGTCCGCGGCCCGGGAATGTGACTAGACTCGCGCCATGATGACCTGGACGCGACGCGGGTTCCTCGGCGCCACCGGCGGGCTGGTGATCGGCTTCGCGCTGCCGGTCCGGCGCCGGCCCTACCTGGTGGAGGCGGCGGTTGCCGGCGAGCCGGCGACCGTCACCGCGTTCCTCCGGATCGGGACCGACGACGTGGTGACGGTGATGGCCAACCACTCGGAGATGGGCCAGGGCGTGTGGACCACGATCCCGATGCTGATCGCCGAGGAGCTCGAGGCCGACTGGTCGAAGATCCGGGTCGAGCACGCGCCGGTCGCGCCGGAGTTCGCGCGGCCCGGCGGGCGGGGCCAGGGCACCGGCGGCTCGAGCACCACGCGCTCCGAGGTCGAGCGGCTGCGCCAGGTCGGCGCGACCGCGCGGATCATGCTGATCGAGGCCGCGGCGCGGCGCTGGAAGGTCCCGGCCGACCGGCTGCGCGCCGAGGCCGGCCACGTGATCGGCCCCGGCGGCCGGCTGTCGTTCGGCCAGCTCGCCGCCGACGCCGCGAAGCTGCCGCCGCCGGCCAGGGTCGCGCTCAAGGATCCGGCGAGCTGGAAGATCATCGGCAAGCCGATGCGCCGGCTGGATAGCCCCGAGAAGATCACCGGCCGCGCGGTGTTCGGCATCGACGTCCAGCTCCCCGGCCTGCTCACCGCGGTGGTCCGGCGCCCGCCGACGTTCGGCGGCCAGGTCAAGGCGTTCCGCGCCGACGCGGCGCTGCGGGTGCCCGGCGTCCGCAAGGTCGTCGGCGTGCCGTCGGGGGTCGCGGTGGTCGCCGATCATTTCTGGGCGGCCAAGCTCGGCCGCGACGCCCTGGAGGTCGACTGGGATCCGGGCCCCGGCGGCGAGTTCTCGACCGACGGCTACCTCGCCAAGCTGCGCGAGCTGGTCCACCAGAAGGGCGAGCCGGCCGCCGACAAGGGCAACGCCGACGCCGCGCTCGCCGGCGCCGCCCGGCGGATCGAGGCCCAGTACGAGCTGCCCTACCTCGCCCACGCGCCGATGGAGCCGCTCAACGCCACGGTCCGGATCGCGCCCGACGCATGCGAGATCTGGACCGGCACGCAGTCGCAGACCGGCGACCAGCGGGCCGCCGCCGAGATCCTCGGCCTCGCACCCGAGAAGGTCGCGATCCACACGACGTTCCTCGGCGGCGGATTCGGCCGGCGCGCCGCGCTCGGCCAGGACTTCGTGCGCGAGGCGGTCGAGGTCGCGCGCGCCGCCGGGGCGCCGGTCAAGACGGTGTGGACGCGCGACGACGACCTGCGCGGCGGCCGCTACCGGCCGATGTTCGTCCACCGCGTCGAGGGCGGGCTCGACGCCGGCGGCTGGCCGGTCGCCTGGCGCCACACCATCGCCGGCCAGCCGATCGCGCGGCCGGGCGGCACCGACACCTCCGGCTTCGAGGGCATCGCCGACTCGCCGTACCTGGGCGCCCTGGCCCACCTGGTCACGCTGCACTCGCCGCAGACCCCGGTGCCGGTCCAGTGGTGGCGCTCGGTCGGCAACAGCCACACCGCGTTCGCGATGGAGTCGTTCATCGACGAGCTCGCCCACGCGGGCAAGCATGACCCGCTCGCGCTGCGCCGCCGGCTGCTCGCCGACCACCCGCGCCCGCTCGCCGTGCTCGACGCGGTCGCCGAGCGCGCCCGGTGGGGCACGCCGCCGCCGGCGGGCATCGGCCGCGGCCTGGCGATCCACCAGTCGTTCGGTAGCGTGGTCGCCCAGGTCGCGGATGTCTCGGTTGCGGACGGCCGGATCCGCGTGCACCGCGTGGTGTGCGCGATCGACTGCGGCCTCGCGGTCAACCCCGCCGGGATCACCGCGCAGATGGAGTCGAGTATCGTCTACGGCCTGTCGGCCGCGCTGTACGGCGCGATCCACATCGATCACGGCCGGGTCCGCGAGTCGAACTTCCACGACTACCCGGTGCTGCGCATCCACGAGGCGCCGGCGATCGAGGTCGTGATCGTGCCGAGCAAGGCGGCGATGGGCGGCGGCGGCGAGCCGGGCACCCCGCCGACCGCGCCCGCGGTGGCCAACGCGGTGTTCGCGCTGACCGGCAAGCGGCTGCGCGCGCTGCCGTTCCAGCTCTAGTCGCCCGACCGAGGCTTCGCCCGCCGGCCGCGACTGTGCGACACTTTCGCAGTGGCCGCGACCCTCCACGCCCTGCTCTCGCTGTCCGGGATCGCGCTCTTGTACTGGGGCGCCGAGTGGCTGATCCGCGGCTCGGCGCAGATCGCGCGCGCGTTCGGGGTCAAGCCGCTGGTCGTCGGGTTGACCGTGGTCGCCTACGGCGCGTCGGCCCCCGAGCTGACGATCGCGACCGAGGCCGCGCTGACCCACCACGAGCCGATCGCGCTCGGCGTCGTGGTCGGCTCGTGCGCCGCCAACATCAGCCTGATCCTCGGGATCACCGCGCTGATCTCGCCGCCGACGATCGACGGCCGGATCATCCGGCGAGAGGTCCCGGTGCTGCTCGGCTCGGCGATCGCGGTGCCGCTGCTGTTCCGCAACGGCATCCTGTCGCGGCTCGAGGGCGCCGTGCTGGTGATCTGCGCCGTGGTGTTCACGATTGCCACGCTGGTGGTGTCGTCGCGACTCGAGCCCGATGACCCGCTGGAGCAGGAGGCGCGGCGCACCGAGGAGACCGCGACGGCGCTCGCCGGCAAGGCCCGGCCGCAGGGCTCGCGCGGGACCGCCGCGCTGCAGACCGCGATCGGGCTCGTCCTGCTGGTGATCGGCGCCGACCTGTTCCTGCGCGGCGGCCGCGAGCTCGGCAAGGACCTCCGGATGTCCGAGCGGATGCTGGGTCTGACCGTGATCTCGCTCGGCACCGCGCTGCCCGAGCTGATCGGCTCGATCGTCGCGGCGTCGCGCGGCAACGCGGCGCTGGCGATCGGCTCGGTGGTCGGCTCCAACGTGCTCAACGTGTTCCTCGTGCTCGGCGTGACCGCCTACCTGCGGCCGATCCACGCCGGCGAGCTCCTCCACCTGTCCGACCTGATCGGCCTGGTCGGCATCACGCTGCTCGGGATCCTGATGCTGCGCGGATCGCGGAAGATCTCGCGCGGCGAGGGCCTCGTGCTGGTGGCGGCGTATGTCGCGTTCCTGACCACCGCGGCGTTGTTCTGAGATCCGCGGCCTGGCCGCCGCCGGGGATTCGCGGCGGCGGTTCGCCGGCGCCGGATCACCGGACGACCGCGGTGCGCGCCGCAGCCTCGGCGATGATCGCGAGCTGGAGGTCGATGCGCGCGAGCCGCGCGGCGAGCAGCTCCGGCACGCCCGGGGGCGGCTCCCGGCGCTGGTAGGAGGGCGGCGCCGGGGTCGAGCGCTCGC
Organism: Kofleriaceae bacterium; assembly: GCA_036265355.1. GTDB lineage: Bacteria > Myxococcota_A > Polyangia > Haliangiales > Haliangiaceae > JABFXX01. The sequence continues at coordinate 28,936 of DATAPF010000569.1, forward strand.
CGCGCACCACCTCGGCCAGACCGCGCAGCGAGCGCTCGACGTCGGCGCCGGTCGCGGCGAGCGCGCCCGCGGCGTCGCCCGGATCGGCGACGTGGCGCGCGGTGGCGAACGCGCTCAGCGTCGCGGCGAGCCGGCGCGTCATCGTCGCCAGCGCCATGTGCGACTCCAGCACCTGGGGCGGTGGGCCCTCGGCGGCGAGCCGGTCGAGCGACAGGTCGGCGTTGTTCAGCGCACGGCCGGCGCGCCGGCGCGCCGCGATCACGGCGGCCGCGCGCGGGGGCGCCTGGCCGGCGACCGCGCCGAACACCTCGCGCGCGTAGCCCGCGGCGGCGTCGAGCGCATCGGCCAGCCGGTCGCCGGCCCGGGCCGACTCGCGGCTCGGCCACAGCGCGATGGCGCCGATGACCGCGAGCCCCGCGCCGAGCAGCGTGTTGATGACCCGCAGCTCGACCAGGTGGGTGTCGCGGGCGTGGACCTCGGCGAGCAGGATGAACGTCGGGGTCAGGAACAGTGCGTAGAGCCCGTAGTTGAGCTGGAGCACGGCGGCGCTGATCGCGGCGAACCCGAACGCGGCGATCGCGATGCCGAGCGGATCGCGGACGATCGTGGTGATCGCGGCCGCGATCAGGCCGCCGAGGATCGTGCCGCCGACGCGCTGGAGGCCGCGCGTGATCGTCGCGGGCAGGTAGGGCTGGAGCAGCAGCACCGCGGTCAGCGTCGCCCAGTAGGCGCGCTCGAGGTGAAGCGCGCGGGTCACCGCCATCGCGGCGAGCGCGACCAGCGCGACCCGCACGGCGTGGCGCAGCACCGCCGAGTCGCGGTCGAGCGAGCCGCGCAGCGCGTCGATCCTGGCCGCCCACCGGCTGCCTCCGGCCGCCGCGCTGCCCGCGACCGCCGAGGACGCGAGGGCCGGCGCCGGATCGCCGTCGCTCGCGAGGCTGTCGACCACGCCGCCGATCACCGCGACGTCCTCGAAGATCCGGCGGATCAGCGACCGCGCGTGATCGACCTCGGCGCGCGCGAGCGGATCCAGCGCAAGCCGCGGATCCACCGCGTCCGACGGCTGCCTCGCCAGCGGCGGCAGCGGCGGCAGTGCGTCCTCGACCGTGAGCCGGTCGGCGATCTCGTCGAGCCGCGCGCCCGCGATCGTCAGCCCGGCGCGCAGATCGCCGTCGACCACCGTCCGCGCCGCGTCGCCGAGGTGGTCGGCGACCTCCTCGACGCCGATCAACACGCCGAACAGCGGATCGATGGCCTCCACGATCAACAGCAGGCGCTCGCCGCGGCCGATCTCGCCGCGCCGGCCCCGCCGGGTCGCGGCGAGCACCGCGCGCGCAGCCTCCAGCGTCTCGCGGATCGCGCGGTGCCGGCGGGTCACGGCGTCGCGCCAGCTCGCGGGGTCCCCGTCGTCGCGCGCGGCGATCTCGGTGGCGTGGCGGGCGAGCTCGCGGACGCAGCGCATCGCAGCCAGCCGGGCCGGCCGGTAGATCCGGACCGGCCACAGCAGTAGCGCGAGCACCAGTGTCCACGCCCCGCCGGCGACGAAGCCGAGCGCCGGCAGCCACGGCCGCGCCGGATCGTGGGGCAAGGTGGTCGCCACGATCAGCTGCACGGCCACCGTGTTGCCGACCGCCACCGCCGGCCCCGGCCAGGTCGCCGCCATCGCGCAGATCGCGGTGCCCACCGCGACCACCAGCGGCACCACGTGCGAATCCGCGGCGAGCGTGCCGACCAGGGCGCCGAGCGCGCCGCCCAGCGTCGCGACCAGCATCGCGATCGCGCGGGTGCGATAGGCGCCGCCCTTGTCGACTAGCACGACGCCGTAGCCGCCGAGCGTGGCCCAGGTCATGACCAGCGGGTGGATCCGCGCGGCGATCAGCATCGGCGCGGCCACCGCGAGCGCGGCGCGCAGGCCGACCCACAGCGCGGGCCGCCCCGGCTGCAGCCGCGCAGCCTCGCGGGCCAGCTGCTTCACGCGCTCGAGGTCGACCTGCACGTCCCTCCACTGACTACCACGCGCAGCCGGCGCGGAGAGAGCACCGCCGCGGGCGCGATCGTGCTACGCCGCCGTCGTGAACGTGCGCGCCTGGGCCGAGCAGATCGTCACGAGCCGCGCGCTCGCGGACAAGCTCACCCCGCCGCCCATCCCGCCCGGTCTGATCGACGAGGCGGCGTTCGATGCCACCGCGCCGCCCGTGCGGATCGCGGCGCCCGGCCGGCCGGCGAACCTGGCGATCGTCCCCGGCCGCCAGGCCCCGGTCCCGCCGCTGGCCGGGATGCGCGACCCTGCCCAGCGCGCGCGGATCCTCCATGCGCTCGCCAACCACGAGCTCCAGGCGATCGAGCTGTTCGCCTGGGCGGTGCTCGCGTTCCCCGCCGCGCCGGCGGCGTTCCACCGCGGGCTGCTCGCGATCCTCGCCGACGAGCAGCGCCACCTCGCGCTCTACCAGGGTCGGCTCGCCGCGCACGGCGTCGCGTTCGGCGATCATCCGGTCACCGGCCACTTCTGGAACAAGCTCGATCACCTGACCGGGCCGTGCGAGTTCGTGTGCGCGATGAACCTGACGTTCGAGAACGCCAACCTCGACTTCGCCGGCGACTATGCCGCCGCCGCGCGCACCGCCGGCGACGAGGCGACCGCGGCAGTGCTCGACCAGGTCCACGCCGACGAGATCGGCCACGTCCACTTCGGCTGGATCTGGCTGCGCCGGCTCGCCGGCGACCGCC
>DATAPF010000570.1:0-3120 GCA_036265355.1 Kofleriaceae bacterium
GTCGCATACCTCGTCGGCGAGCCGCCGCGCGATCCGGCGCACGACGCGGTCGAGGATCGCCAGCACGTCGGCGCGGGTCGGCACGGATGGAGCGCGAACGCGAGCCGGTCGTCGTCATCGACGAACACGCCGTCGGGCACGAGCAGGAGGAAGTGCACGTTGAGGGTGGACCAGGCCCCGGAACCGCTGCACGAACGTGATCGCCCCGGTCCGCGGTGCGCGGAGGCCGCGCTGGCGGGCAATCCGCCGCTGCCAGGCCCCGATGCGCGCACGACGAGGTTGCCGACCCAGGTGGTCCACGCAGGATCTCGCGCAAGCCGGAGCCGCAGCGCTCTGGGACCGTGACCACCCACTGGCGATACGGCGCGCGCCGCAACACCCGGTCGGATCGGGTACCGTGCGCCATGCTCACTGCACGCCGGCTGACCGTCCTCGCCGCGCTCTCGGTTCCGTGGCTCGCCCGGGCCCAGCCCGGCGGCGGCGATCCGGGGATCAGCCTCGGCGCCGCGCCGGGCGACATCGATCCGGTGATCGCCCGGGTGCTCGCCACGACGCCTGCGATCGACAACCACGCGCACCCCGTGCTACCGCCGCCCAACCTCGCGACCGATCGCGGGTTCGACGCGCTCCCCGTCGACAACATGGAGCCGCAGACCGATCCGGTGGCGTGGCGGCCGGACAGCCCGGCGCTCGCCGACGCATGGAAGACGCTGTGGCACTTCACCGAGGCGCCGCCGCTGTCGGCCGAGGCGCTCAAGCGGCTGGCCGCGGCCCGCGACAAGGTCCGCGTCCAGCAGGGCGAGCGCTACGACCTGTGGGTGCTCGACCAGGCGCGGATCGGCACCATGCTCGCCAACCGGGTCGCGCTCGGGCCGGGCGCCCAGCCGCCGCGGTTCCGCTGGGTCCCGTACGTCGACGCGCTGGTGTTCCCGCTCGACAACGCCGGCGTCGCCGCCGGCTCCCCCGACCGCGCGCTGTTCTTCCCGCTCGAGGACAAGCTGCGCGCGCAGTACCTGCAGGCGGTCCGCCTTCAGGCCGTGCCGCCGGCGCTCGACGCCTACCTGAGCCAGGTCGTCACCCCGACGCTCGAGCGCCAGCACGGCGAGGGCGCGGTCGCCGTCAAGTTCGAGATCGCGTACCTGCGCGGCTTCGACTTCACCGATCCGACCCGCGACCAGGCCGCGAAGGTCTACGCGCGGCTGGTCGGCCGCCCGCACCCCGATCTCGCGGACTACAAGCTCCTGCAGGACTTCCTGTTCCGGTTCATCGTCGAGGAGTGCGGCCGGATGCACATGGCCGTCCACCTCCACGCGATGAGCGGCGCCGGCGGATACTTCAGCATCGCCGGGGTCAATCCGCTGCTGCTCGAGCCGATGTTCAACGCGCCGAAGCTGCGCAAGACCCAGTTCGTGATGCTGCACGGCGGCTGGCCGTACATCCACGAGATCGGCGCGCTGCTCCAGAAACCGAATGCCTATCTCGATCTGTCGCAGCAATCGCTGGTGATTCCGCCGCGCACGCTCGCCGGCTGGCTGCGCGAGTGGCTCGAGATCTTCCCGGACAAGGTGCTGTTTGCCACCGACGGCTATCCGTTCACCGACTCGCTCGGCTGGGAGGAGGCGAGCTACCTGGCCAGCCGCAACATCCGCGTGGCGCTCGGGCTGGCGCTCACCGGCATGGTGCGCGATCGCGAGGTCAGCCGCGAGCAGGCCGTGGCGCTGGCGCGCGGCGTGCTGCACGACAACGCGGCCCGGCTCTACGGCATCCCGTGAGCCCGCCGCGACCGGCGGTCACTGCGCCAGCAGGCGCTCGATGTCCGCGCGCATCGCGGTGATCTCGTCGCCCTCGGGGGCGAGCAGCCCGCCGCGGTGGACGCGGCGGACCACGCCGGCCTTGTCGATCAGGAAGCTCACGCTGGTGAACGAGCGGTCGTGGCCATCGAGCCACCACCGGCGCAGCGTGGTCCAGTCCCGGTCGATCGCGACCGGGAACTGGTAGCCGAAGTGCTTGACCCAGCCCTCGACCTCGACCGGATCGAGCGGGGTCGCCGCCTTGTGGTGGTACATGCCGATCACGGCGAGCCCCTGGTCCGCGTAGCGCTCGTGCAGCGCGCGCAGGGTCGGTGCGGTGCCGCTGCAGAACGGGCACGACGGGTCCATGAACCAGCGCACGAGCACCACCTTGCCGCGCAGATCCTCCAGCGCCAGCGGCGGCGAGTTGAACCACTGCGCGACCTGCCAGGGCGGCGCCGGCTGGTCGATCACCCCCACGAGGCTGTCGTCGTGGTGATGCCGGTGCGCGGCCGGGGCATCGCCGGCGGACGGCGCGGCCGTCGCGCTCGGCGCGGGCGCCGGGGCCTGCGGCGCCGGCGATGGGGCTCCACAGGCGGCCAGGGTGAGCAGGAGCCATCCACGCTGCATCATACCGCCTCCAACCGCGGCAGTGAGCGCGGGATTCCCGCAGCCGCGCGGAATCGATCGCGACGCCGGGCCGGCTGCGGCCGGTTGCGGCTTCGCTGTACAACCGCACCATGTCCATCCTGCTGATCCGCCACGGCGAGACCGCCGCCAACGTCGCCCGCATCATGCAGCGGCCGGACGTCCCGCTCAGCGCGCGCGGCATCCGCCAGGCGGCGCAGCTCGCCGAGCGGCTGCTCGCGCTCGGGTTCGCGCACGTGCTGTGCAGCGACCTGGTGCGCGCCCGCATGACCGCGGCCCCGCTCGCCGCGCGCGGCCACGCGATCGAGGAGACGCCGCTGCTCCAGGAGCGCAACTTCGGCGACCTGCGCGGCACGCCGTACGCCGAGCTCACCGAGGACCCGTTCGCGCCCGGCTTCGTGCCGCCCGGCGGCGAGAGCGTCGACGTGTTCCACGCGCGCGTCGCGCAGGCGTTCGCGCTGATCGTCGAGCGCCGGCGCGCGCTGTCCGGTGCGCTGGTGGTCGTGACCCACGGCCTGGTGTGCGGCGCGCTGGCCCGCAACCACGCCCGGGCCGCCGCGCTGCCGGACCAGTTCGCCAACGCCGGGATCACCGTGCTCGACCCCGATCCGCCGTTCGTGGCCCGGCTCGTCAACTGCACCCAGCACCTGGTCGCGGAGCTCGACGACGCCGGCGGCGGGCC